>NZ_QDKJ01000030.1:0-6090 GCF_003115815.1 Brenneria roseae subsp. americana
CAGGCGCTGGCAGAGCAAACTATTACCTATGCCAAAAAGAATATTGAAGTCGTCATACCCAAGAACCCCGGTGGCGGTACAGATACCTCGGCTCGTACATTAATTGAATATGCCAAAGATCGGTTACCGAAAGGGATTATCTTTGTTCCGGTCAATAAACCGGCTGGCAATGGCATCACCGGATTAATCGAGGTCGCCAAAGCCAGACCTGATGGTTATAAACTGGTCATGACGACGGTGGAATTAGCCATGTTCCCTTATCAGAATAAATCACCGGTCACCTATAAAGACTTCACGCCGCTGGTCACGACCATTGCCGATCCGGTTGCTATCGTGGTCAAGGCCGATTCAGGCCTCAACACGCTGGAAGAATTTATTAATGCCGCAAAACAACAGCCCGGCAAACTCAAGATCGGTAATTCCGGCATGGGCGCCATTTACCATCTGGCCGCGGTGAATATTGAGAAAAATACGGGCACCAAATTTAACCACATTCCTTACAACGAAGGCACCGGGCCCTCCATTGCGGCGCTGGTCGGCGGGCATATTGATGCCGTTCTCACCACGCCCGGCGCGGTAAAATCTCAGGTTGATGCCGGTATTCTTCGCGTACTGGCCGTCATGGATGAAAAACGCTTTGAATTATTCCCGGATGTTCCCACCGTCAAGGAAGCGCTCAATCTGGATTTCAACGTGAAGATGCGGGCCTGGGCCGTATTGGCGACAACCGCCAAAGTGCCATCTGACATCACCGACCAGTTAGTCAAGGCATTCACGGACGTAATCAACGATCCGAGCTATCAGGATGCGGTCAAAAAACAAGGGATTATGCCTGTCAGCATCGTCGGTCAGGATGCTTATAAGATGATGCAGGAAGATGATGAGATGTATAAACAACTCATTGCCGACACATTGAAAAAATAATAGGGCAAACGCTCCTGCTGACGCTTGTCAGCAGGAGGGAGAATATCTATGCGCAAGTTTAATATCCTCATCGGTTTAATGTCCGTAGGCATGGGCGGATTAATTTTGTTCCTGTCGAAAGATATGTCGATGTTTGATGAATATGGTGTACCAGGGGAAAGATTTTGGCCCTACGGCCTGGCATGGCTATTTATCGGATTGGGCATTCTACAGTGGGTTGTGGTCGTCAAAGACCGTCTGGCAAGCGATAAACCCGTGGATTTGTCTTCCAAATTTGTCCGGTTAACCTATGTTCTGAGCATAATCGCCGTCGTATACGGCATTGTGCTTTCCTGGGCCGGTTTTATTCTGTCCGCAATGATCTTTATTCCGGTCACTATGCTGTTTATGAATGAACGTCGGGCATGGTATATCGCGCTATCAACCCTGTTAATTGTGGCGGCGGTTTACCTCTCTTTCACTTATTTGTTCAATTCGCCTTTACCAACATCAGTTTTCAGCGAATCCTGAAAAGGGAATAATTATGAACGACGTCCTTATGGCATTCTCTATTGTGTTCAGTTTTGACACAATAATTGTGGTTTTCTTAGGCGCGCTGGCCGGTATTCTCATCGGTATTATTCCCGGCCTGACGGTTAATATGGGGATCGCGCTGCTGCTCCCCCTCACCTACTCCTTCCAGGGCGTCAGCGGTATTTTATTATTGCTGGGCGTTTATTGTGGCGCGATCTATGGCGGTTCAATTACCGCGATACTTATCAGCACCCCGGGCACGCCGGCCTCTGCGGCTACCGTGCTGGATGGTTACCCGATGGCAAAACGCGGCGAAGCCGGCAGAGCGCTAGGGTTATCAACCATGGGTTCTCTCTTTGGCGGCGTCTTCAGCACCATCGCGCTTATCCTGGTAGCGCCAATGCTGGCCACCGTCGCCACCGGGTTTTCGGCGCCGGAATATTTTGCGCTGGCGATTTTCGGTATCAGCATCATTACCAGCGTATCGTCGCAATCGATGATAAAAGGGTTGATCGGCGGCGGTATCGGACTGGCCATCGCCACCATCGGGCTTGACCCCATGACCAGCGGCATGCGCTTTACCTTTGACTCGGTGTACCTGATGGGCGGTATTTCATTTATTCCCATTCTGGTTGGCCTGTTTGCTTTTTCTCAGGGATTGCTCAGCTTTGAAGAAGATTATCGTGAGCGATTTTCCAACAGCGTTCAGCGGAACGTTGCCAAGATCTCTCGCATCCTGCCCAGTTGGGAAGATTTCCGGCGCTGTCTGCCAACCTGGTTACGTTCATCAGTCATTGGCACCGCCATCGGTACCATACCGGGCGTCGGGGGAGATATTTCATCGTGGATCGCCTACAACGAAGCCAAACGCTGGTCAAAGAAACCCGAAGAGTTCGGCCACGGTTCGCCTGAAGGCGTGTCCGCGCCAGAAGCCGGCGCCAATGCCGTATCCGGCGGGTGTATGGTGCCACTGATGACGTTGGGTATTCCCGGTGATGGCGCTACGGCGATCATCATGGGGGCCTTTCTGGTTCAGGGGCTGGCGCTGGGACCACAGCTGTTTACGGAACACCCTGTCGAAGTGAATACGATTTTCATCGGCCTGATGCTGGCTAACCTGTTCATGGGACTGCTGGGTTTTATGGGCATGAAGCTATTCGTCAAGGTAATGGACATTCCCCGCACGATTCTGGTCCCCACCATTCTGTTGTTGTGCACCGTTGGGGCTTACACGGTCAACCACAGCATGGTCGATGTGTTTGTCATGATGGGAGCCGGTATTGTGGCTTATATCCTGATTAAACTGGATTTTTCCATGTCTCCGATTGTCATTGGCATCATTCTCGGTCCATTGGCCGAGACGAATTTACGACGTTCGCTGATGATGTCGCAGGGAGATCCATCCATATTCTTCACGCGACCGGTGTGTGCCGTTTTCATTATCATCGCGTTATTGACGCTGTTTCTGCCGATTTTTTCTCCGGCAATAAAAAAATGGCGTCAGAAAAGGCGCAACGTGTGTGAGAAAACGAATTAATAAGCCTGTAAGTCAGGTTCTGAATTGGTGGTGAAATGCTCAAATGATATACTTTGCCGCCAACCTCAATAGATTGATGGCGGGCATCCATACCCGCCCCCCTGCGGGCTGTCGCTGATGCGACGTTAAAAAACGCTCCCGACGTTTTTTGCAAGTTGCAGGAAACCAACCACCTGTAACCTGAAAGAAGCAGGGTAAAATCGTTAACGGAATTAATCTGGCGTACATTTATGGCAAAGACGGTAGAACAAATTGCCAATGCACTGAATCTATCCATTACAACAGTGCGTTTAGTGCTGAACGACAAAGCGGAACAGTACCGTATTAGTGAAAAAACACAGACGCGGATTAACCATTACGTAGCGGAACATGGTTACGTCGTTAACCATACCGCCCGTAGTCTCAAGCTCAATAAAACCGATACGCTGGGGCTGATTGTGCCCCGCCTTTCCAACCTGTTTTTTTCCACGCTGGCGGAAAAGCTGGAAATGCGCTGTCGTGAGGCAGGTTATCAATTAATGATCAGCTGTACTTATAGTGATGAACGCTATGAGAACAAACTGGTCGAATCCTTACTACAGCGTAATATCGACGGTTTATTTGTTGTCCCTTCAACTCAGCAAACGCAAAACCACCACCTGAAGCTGATAAAGCGGCCGCTGGTGTTTCTCGATCGTGACTTCGGCGACTGTGACGCGCCGCTGGTCATGAGTGATAACTTTCAAGGCGCCGTTCAATTGACCGAGGCGATGCTGGCGAACCGCGATCCCACTTCGCTATTTTTCATGGCCGGGGACATCCAGCAGCCGGCCATTAAAGAGCGTTTGCGCGGTTATCAGCAGGTCATGGTACAGCAAGGACTGTTCAGGGAAAGTCAGGACTGGATCCTGGAAGCCAGCCACAACCGCCGTGAAGATGGCGCACAGATGATGCGTGAGTTTTTCACCCGCCATACCGATGCTCCGCACGCATTTATCGCCTCATCTCTGCCTGTGCTCGAAGGGGTATTGAGCGTATTACGAGAACGCTATGGGCATATCCCGGCAGAAATGAATATCGGCACCTTTGATGAACACGCCATGCTGGGATTTCTATCAAACAATATCTGGTCAATGCGCCAAAATGAGGATGCCTGGGTCGAACAGGCGTTTTCCGCCATGCGGCATGCTTTGCAAGGAGAATCCGGTGCAAGCAAGGCCATTATTCCCATGAAAATGATCCACCGCCACCGCGCATCAACCCTCAACACGGAAACGTGAATCCCGTAACGTTGATGCTTAAAACGTTGGAAAGGAAAAGCGCTTCTGATACTAACATCGCGATAATGGTTTACGGTCATTTAACGCTTAGGCGATGTCACTTTATCGATATTCCATATCATTGATAAAAAGCAAAAAAAGAACCAAACAATGGCCGAAACACATTCCCGGTCAACAGACCGGGAACATCGGTATCATTCAGGCGGCGGAAACCTTGCCTGGCGACGTTTTCGGCGGCGGTAAAATACCATCGGCACGGAACATGGCCTTGATGCCGCGAACCGCCTGTCGGATACGATCCTGATTCTCTATCAACGCGAATCGGACATGCGTATCACCATAGTCACCAAATCCAATCCCCGGGGACACGCACACCTTTGCTTCAGCCAGCAGACGCTTGGCGAATTCCAGCGATCCCATATGCGCATACGCGTCCGGAATTTTAGCCCAGACATACATGGAAGCCTTCGGTTCATCCACCATCCAGCCCGCTTCATGCAGACCGCGCACCAAAACATTGCGTCGCTGGCGATACTGCTCGGCAATATCCCGAACACACTGCTGATCGCCTTCCAGCGCCGCAATCGCCGCCACCTGCAAGGGCGTGAATGTACCGTAGTCGTGATAACTCTTGATGCGAGACAGCGCGTTGACCAACTCCTGGTTACCCACCATAAAGCCAATACGCCAGCCGGCCATGTTGTAGCTTTTCGACAACGTGAAAAACTCGACGGCAATATCCTTCGCGCCGGGCACCTGCATAATTGACGGCGCCTTCCAACCGTCATAAACGATGTCGGCATAAGCCAGATCGTGAATCACCAACACGCCATACTGTTTTGCCAGCGCCACCACACGCTCAAAGAAATCCAGCTCGACACACTGCGCGGTCGGATTGGAAGGGAACCCAAGGATCATCATTTTGGGTTTTGGTATGCTTTCGCGGATCGCTCGTTCCAGTTCATTAAAGAAATCCACACCGTCAACAAGCGGAACAGAACGCACCTGAGCCCCGGCAATCACCGCCCCATAGATGTGAATCGGGTAGCTTGGGTTTGGCACCAGCACAGTATCACCATGATCCAACGTTGCCAGCATCAGGTGCGCCAATCCCTCTTTAGATCCGATAGTGACGATCGCTTCACTTTCCGGATCAATTTCCACCTGATAACGGTCGGCATACCAGCGCGAAATGGCACGACGTAAACGAGGAATTCCCCTGGAGGTTGAATAACCGTGGGTATCCTCGCGCTGAGCAACAGTACATAGCTTTTCCACGATATGAGGGGGTGTCGGACCGTCCGGGTTACCCATGCTGAAATCAATAATGTCCTCGCCACGACGACGAGCCGCCATTTTTAATTCAGCAGTGATATTGAATACGTAAGGGGGGAGACGATCGATGCGCGTAAAACGGCGCGGAGAATTAGAATCAGCCATAGCAACCTCAAAGTAACGTGAGCGCCCGGACCGTCCGAGCGACGCCTGGATCCGTTTTGCGGATCAGCTATTAAAGCTATCCCAGATTATGGAATCTGTCGATATGGCATTTCATAAATTTTTATGCCGCTAAAATCGGACAGGCAGGTTGGCAATGCATCCGAATCCCTTGACTGCCGTATGTTCATCAGGCGTCGTTCGCACGCCGCCACGCCGCGTTGTTCAGAATGATAACGTTTTATCCCGCAGTAGACGCAGAGGAAGCCCCAGCAAAGAATTAAGCATTTTTTGATAAATCGCCATAAATAACAATATGTTGTTTTATGGTGTTTCCTTCGCGTAAAAAATCGTGCTGAGGTGGGCGTGACCGCCGGGTGAGCGGCAGGACGCCGCGAAAGTCAGTGCCGCGTCGGGAAC
>NZ_QDKJ01000031.1:0-5837 GCF_003115815.1 Brenneria roseae subsp. americana
GAGCAACTTATAGAGCAAACCGGAGATAACACCCTGACGTTGATGGATACTGGCGTATAATCTGGTGAGATATCAGATGATTAAAATGGCGGGGCATCTGAAAGGATACTGGCCGAATCAGCTGAGCTTCTCAGAGTCATGCGGAATGGTAATGAGAATGCTGATGACCTTGCAGGGCGCTTCACCGGGGCGAATCCCGGAGCTGATGGGTGATCTTGAAAGTATGGGGCAACGGGTAAAGTTACCGACAAGAAGGGAAAGGGCCTTCCCGAGAGTGGTAAAGGAGAGGCCCTGGAAATACACCTCAGCCCCGAAAAAGGGCCAGTCAGTTGCTTAACTGACTGGCATTACAACCTGGGCTGCCGTTTGATACGTTTTGTGTCAGATGGTCTTTTATGATGGATTTGCCGCGATAACTTTAGCCACCTTGTCTGCCTGAGCGGCAAGTTGGAGTTCGCGATAGGCATTTTCCATCAGCGGTAATGCATCTTTTGTCGCCTTAGTGTCTGGATAATCACGCAGCATTTGCTCAACGCGATTAACTACTGCCACATAAGCACTACGTTTCGTGTAGTATTGCGCGACGGAAAGTTCATATTTAGCTAAACGTTCTTTCAGATAGACCAGCCGCTTATTAGCGTCGGTCGCATACTGACTGTTGGGGTAACCCTGAATCAGATTGCTGAAGTCCCGGAAAGCGGCGCGGGCATATTGGGGATCGCGATCGGAGCGATCAACACCAAAGAAACCTTGCAGCGCGCTGTCGTCCAAGGCCATATCTGTCAAGCCACGCATGTACAAGACATAATCAACGCTTGGATGGGTAGGGTTTAATCGCAGGAAACGATCGATCGAGGCCTGAGCCAGCGGCAATTCAGCAGATTTGTAATAGGCATAAATCAAATCTAACTGTACCTGCTGTGAATACGGGCCGAATGGATAGCGGTTATCCAGTGCTTCCAACTGCGTGATGGCTGCTCTAAAGTTGCCGTCTTGCAGTTTTTGTTGAGCATTGGCGTACAGTTCGGATGGCGGACTGTCAGGAACCGCATCCTTGGAATTGCTGGAGCAACCAGCCAGCGCCAGGCTCAACGTGGCGGCAGCCACCAGATATTTCATACGCGTCATGACGTTTTGATTATCCTCAGAGTGTTATTCCGGGAGACTGTCCGTTAAGCTCCCGATTTAGACCAGCTACAATAGTACATTATTTTAAACGGCGTCGCCGTGAAAACCCAACGTTAACGAAGAAGCTGCAACTATGGCACAACAAGTACAACTCACCGCAACGGTGGCCGAATCACAACTCGGACAACGTTTAGATCAGGCTTTGGCCGAATTGTTCCCTGATTATTCACGATCTCGTATAAAAGAGTGGATTCTTGAGAACCGGGTACAGATTAACGGCAATGTGAGCAATAAGCCAAAAGAGAAAGTGTTGGGCGGCGAATCGGTGGCAATTGATGCACTGATTGAGGAAGACGCGCGCTGGGAAGCGCAGGATATCGCACTGGATATCGTGTATGAAGATCAGGACATTCTCGTCATCAATAAGCCCCGTGATCTGGTCGTTCATCCTGGTGCGGGTAACCCGGATGGTACGGTGCTGAATGCGCTGCTGCACTATTATCCTGAAATTGCTGATGTTCCTCGGGCTGGTATTGTACACCGGCTCGATAAGGACACCACCGGCCTAATGGTGGTGGCGAAGACCGTACCGGCACAGACTCGTCTGGTGGAAGCATTGCAGGCGCGGGAAATTACGCGTGAGTATGAAGCTGTCGCAATTGGCAATATGACCGCGGGTGGTTCGGTTGATGAACCGATTGCCAGGCATTCAACCAAGCGGACACACATGGCAGTTCATCCGATGGGGAAGCCCGCGGTTACGCACTATCGCATTATGGAACATTTCCGTGCGCATACCCGTTTACGTTTACGTCTGGAAACCGGGCGTACCCACCAGATTCGTGTACATATGGCGCATATCAACCACCCGTTGGTGGGTGATCCTTTATATGGTGGCCGCCCTCGTCCGCCTAAAGGTGCGTCGGATGCGTTTATTTCAGTATTGCGCAATTTTGACCGGCAGGCTCTGCATGCGACCATGCTGCGTTTGTACCATCCAGTCAGCGGAATACAAATGGAATGGCATGCTTCTTTGCCGCAGGATATGGTAGATCTGATAAATGCATTAAAAGCGGATACCGAAGCGTTCCAGGATCAACTTGATTGGTGATGAGACAATGCTGATACATCCTGACTGGCCTGTACCGAAAAATGTCCGGGCGTGTAGTACGACCCGCCATGGAGGCATCAGTTTGCCTCCGTATGATGCGCTCAATTTGGGAGGCCATGTCGGCGATGATCCCGAAAAAGTGATGCGGAATCGGCAGGCACTGATGGATGAAGCCGCGTTGCCGTCTACGCCACATTGGTTGGAGCAGGTTCATGGTACGCAAGTGATTCGCATCGATGACGCACCTCCGATTTCTGTCTGCGGAGATGCCGCTTATACCAACCATAAAGGCCAGATTTGTGCAGTGATGACGGCGGACTGTCTGCCAGTATTGTTTTGCTCTGCTGCTGGTAACGAAGTCGCCGCTGCTCATGCGGGCTGGCGTGGGTTGTGTGGCGGCGTACTGGAAGAAACGCTTGCCAGTTTTCAGGCTGAACCGTCGCAAATTATGGCTTGGTTGGGACCTGCGATTGGGCCTGATGCATTTGAAGTCGGGTCGGAAGTGCGGGAAGCGTTTATCCAGCATGATGCAATGGCAATATCTGCGTTCAGGCCTCATGGTGAGAAATTTTTTGCCGATATATACCAACTCGCGCGACTGCGTTTGCATGCTAGCGGTGTGACCCAAATTTTTGGCGGAAATTTTTGTACTGTGAGTGAATCACGAAATTTTTTCTCATATCGGCGCGATGGCGTGACCGGCCGTATGGCAAGTTTAATCTGGCTGATATAACCTATTGAATTAAGACGATCCATGGCAAGTAACATTTAAATCCCATCACTACTGGCAAAATAACCTTGAAATTTTTGAGGGATGACCTCATTTAATCTCCAGTAGCAGTTTTGACCAGTGTATGGGAGGAGTTATGCGTCTGGATCGTCTTACCAACAAATTTCAACTTGCTCTCGCCGATGCCCAATCTTTAGCTCTCGGGCGCGACCATCAATTTATTGAACCACTTCACCTGATGAGCGCGTTGCTTAATCAGGAAGGCGGAACTGTAAGCCCGTTGCTGACAGCGGCAGGTGCCAACGTATCTCGGCTGAAAAATGAAATCGATCAGGCGATAGCGCGCTTACCTCAGGTTGAGGGGACTGACGGTGATGTTCAGCCGTCCAGCGAATTGGTTCGAACCTTAAATGTGTGTGACAAACTGGCGCAAAAGCGCGGAGACACCTTTATCTCCTCTGAACTTTTTGTGCTGGCTGTTTTAGAGTCACACAGTACGTTGAGTGATGTGCTGAAAAAGGCAGGGGCGACTCAGCAAAGCGTTACTAAAGCGATTGATCAGGTGAGAGGAGGTGAGCAGGTGAATGATCAGGGAGCTGAAGATCAACGTCAGGCATTGAAAAAATTCACTATTGACCTAACCGAGCGTGCTGAACAAGGCAAGCTGGATCCGGTGATTGGCCGTGATGAAGAAATTCGCCGTACTATTCAAGTATTGCAACGTCGAACTAAAAATAACCCGGTATTAATCGGTGAGCCTGGCGTCGGTAAAACAGCCATTGTTGAAGGCTTGGCATTGCGTATTGTTAATGGCGAAGTGCCGGAAGGTTTAAAGAACAAGCGTGTTCTATCGCTGGATATGGGGTCATTGGTCGCCGGCGCCAAATACCGTGGGGAATTTGAAGAGCGCTTGAAAGGCGTGCTTACCGATTTATCCAAACAGGAAGGGAATGTCATCCTGTTTATTGATGAACTCCACACGATGGTAGGGGCGGGTAAAGCTGATGGCGCCATGGATGCAGGGAACATGCTGAAACCTGCTTTGGCTCGCGGTGAGCTACACTGTGTCGGCGCCACAACGTTGGATGAATATCGGCAATATGTTGAAAAAGATGCGGCTCTGGAGCGTCGGTTCCAGAAAGTGTTCGTTGCCGAACCAACGGTAGAAGATACCATCGCCATTTTACGTGGTCTTAAAGAACGTTATGAACTGCACCACCATGTGCAGATTACCGACCCGGCAATTGTAGCTGCGGCCACACTGTCTCATCGCTATATTGCTGATCGTAAGCTGCCAGACAAGGCGATCGACCTGATTGATGAAGCGGCCTCCAGCATCCGTATCCAGATTGACTCAAAGCCTGAACCACTGGATCGTCTGGATCGCCGTATCATTCAGTTAAAGCTGGAACAGCAGGCGCTGAAAAAAGAGTCGGATGAAGCCAGCCAGAAACGTTTAGAGTTATTAAATACCGAGCTTGAAGAAAAAGAACGTGAATACTCCAAGCTGGAAGAAGAGTGGAAAGCGGAAAAAGCCTCACTTACCGGGACTCAGAATATTAAGGCGGCTTTAGAGCAGGCAAAAATATCGCTGGAACAGGCCCGCCGCCAAGGTGACCTGGGACAGATGTCCGAAATCCAATACGGTAAAATTCCCGAGCTGGAAAAACAGTTGGTGGCGGCAACGCAGCTTGAAGGTAAAACCATGCATCTGTTACGCAACCGCGTTACGGATACTGAAATAGCCGAAGTGCTTGCCCGCTGGACCGGTATTCCTGTGTCCAGAATGTTGGAAAGTGAACGTGAAAAACTGTTAAGAATGGAAGAAGCGTTGCACCAGCGTGTAATAGGGCAGGATGAAGCTGTCGAAGCGGTGGCGAACTCCATCCGACGCAGTCGTGCCGGTTTGTCCGATCCCAATCGTCCAATTGGTTCTTTCCTGTTCCTTGGGCCGACTGGGGTAGGTAAAACAGAACTGTGTAAAACGCTGGCCTCTTTCCTGTTCGACAGTGACGATGCGATGGTTCGTATCGACATGTCTGAGTTCATGGAAAAACACTCGGTGTCGCGTTTGGTCGGGGCGCCTCCGGGATATGTGGGTTATGAAGAAGGCGGCTACCTGACAGAAGCCGTCCGTCGCCGTCCTTACTCGGTGATTTTGCTGGATGAAATCGAGAAGGCGCATCCAGATGTGTTCAATATTCTGCTGCAGGTCTTGGATGATGGGCGTCTGACCGACGGCCAGGGGCGTACGGTCGACTTCCGCAACACGGTGGTGATTATGACGTCAAACCTTGGTTCCGATCTGATTCAGGAACGCTTTGGCGAACGGAGCTATGCAGAGATGCGCGGTATGGTGCTTGAGGTGGTTAGCCATAGCTTCCGTCCTGAGTTTATCAACCGTATAGATGAAGTGGTGGTATTCCATCCTCTGGGGCGGAAACATATCAGCTCTATCGCCAAGATTCAGCTACAGCGTTTGTATAAACGTCTTGAAGAGCGCGGTTACCATGTGACCATAACAGACGCGGCGCTGGAACGGTTGGGCGAAATCGGTTTTGATCCGGTCTATGGCGCACGTCCGCTTAAAAGGGCAATACAGCAACTGATCGAAAACCCGTTGGCTCAACAGATTTTGTCCGGCAAGTTGATTCCCGGCAAACCGGTTACGCTGGATGTTGATGGTGAAAACATCGTCGCTCGCCAATAACCTTTTTTGACGAGAGCAAAAACGGGAGAAATAGTCTATTTCTCCCGTTTCCTTTTATCTTGTGTATAAGATCCTCATTTTCTGCGCAAAACACAGGCAAAAAGTGTGGTTTTGGCTTATTTTTGAACGCTTGACGTTTTTTTTGCATTTAGCGCTTG
>NZ_QDKJ01000032.1:0-5493 GCF_003115815.1 Brenneria roseae subsp. americana
TCAGCTTGTTCAAAGATTGGTTCCGGTGGTTGCGTGAATAGCGTAACGGCTGGAATAAAACAGATTTGCCTGGCGGCGATAGCGCGGTGGTCCCACCTGACCCCATGCCGAACTCAGCAGTGAAACGCCGTAGCGCCGATGGTAGTGTGGGGTCTCCCCATGTGAGAGTAGGGAACTGCCAGGCATCAAATAGTGAGAAGCCCTCGTCGAAAGACGGGGGCTTTTTGCATTTTAGCGCTACTCGGGAGCGGGGCCTGTTGGATGGGCTACAGGTGCACTCGACAGGGGGCTTTATGCATCATCCACAAACTTAAACCAACGGTTTCGCTTTATCTGAACTCAGGTCAGTAAGACGGGTTTCCCTGTTTTGCCGTTAATGAGCACTGATACCTGTTTTAGCAGCTGTCTTTGGTTATTTAGCCGTGTATAAAACAACGCTGATATCTGACTCTGATCGGGTAGACTATGAGGTATCTGAGTTAATGAGTATGAATGCGATGACGAATGGTGGCATATCACTAAAACCCTATAATTCCTTTTCATTATCGGTAGCGGCGTCATCCATCATTGTGGCTGATACGCAAGAACAGCTTGTCAATGGCTGGCAGGCAGCCAGGTCATTGCATAAGCCAGTTTTGTTGCTAGGTGAAGGGAGTAATGTTCTTTTCCTGGAAGACTTCGCTGGTACCGTTTTACTTAATCGGCTTAAAGGTATTGTGGTAACGGACGATTGCGAAGGTTGGCATCTTCACGTCGGTGCTGGAGAAAATTGGCACTATTTGGTGGAGTATACGCTTAAACGAGGTATTGCTGGTCTAGAGAATCTGGCGTTAATTCCTGGCTGTGTGGGATCTGCACCGATCCAGAACATTGGAGCTTACGGTATAGAACTTCAACATGTATGTGAATATGTTGATCTATTGGACCTTTCCAGGGGAACGGTACGGCGTCTCAATGCAGCTGAATGTCAGTTCGCTTATCGCGAAAGCATATTTAAGCATCAATATCGTGATGGATTTGCTATCACGGCGGTAGGGTTTTATCTGAAGAAAGATTGGAGTCCAATATTAAATTATGGTGATTTGACGAAGCTCGATCCTGCCACTGTAACACCACAACAAATCTTTGATTCAGTGTGTCATATGAGACGTAGCAAACTGCCCGATCCTGCTGTTACAGGTAATGCTGGTAGTTTCTTTAAGAACCCTGTTGTTACGCAGCAGCATGCTGAGCATATTCTAAAAGAATATCCGAATGTACCTCGCTATCCGCAGCCGGAAGGAAAGGTAAAACTTGCAGCAGGATGGCTGATTGATCAATGCCATTTAAAAGGTTTTCAAATGGGCGGCGCAGCGGTTCATAGCCAGCAGGCACTGGTTCTGATAAATAAAGATAATGCGGTAAGTATGGATATTATCGGTTTAGCACGCCATGTTCGCAGTGAAGTTGCCAATAAATTCAATGTTTGGCTCGAGCCTGAAGTTCGTTTTATTGCCGCACATGGAGAGGTAAATGCTGTCGAGGTATTGTCATGAGAGACATTAAAGTTCCTCTTAAGCTCATTCAAATTCTATCGGATGGTGAATTCTACTCAGGTGAATTCTTGGGTGAAATGATGGGAATGAGTCGGGCTGCCATTAATAAGCATATTCAGACGCTGCGAGATTGGGGAATTGATGTTTTTACGGTAACCGGAAAAGGATATTGTTTCCCTGCGCCGATGCAATTATTGGACGAGGAAAAGATTCTCAGTACCTTACCCGAAGGCGGGGTAACAGTTTTGCCTGTCGTTGACTCGACAAATCAATATATTTTAGACCGGTTAAGTTCTTTGTCCTCCGGAGATGCTTGTATTGCTGAATATCAGCAAGCCGGGCGTGGCCGAAGAGGGCGGAAATGGTTTTCTCCTTTTGGCGCTAATTTATACTTATCTTTGTATTGGCGCTTGGAGCAAGGGCCTGCAGCAGCAGTGGGTGTAAGTTTGGTGATTGGTATGGTGATGGCCGAAGTCTTACATAAGCTGGGAGCTGAGGGCGTTCGAGTAAAGTGGCCCAATGATTTGTATTTAAAGGATAGAAAACTGGCGGGAATTCTTGTTGAACTGATGGGAAAAACCGGGGATGCCGCCCATCTGGTTATTGGTGCCGGTATTAATTTACAAATGCGTGATCCAGTAGATAACGTGATTAATCAAGGATGGATCAATCTACAAGAAGCTGGAATTGCAATAGATCGTAATACGCTGGCAGCGAGTCTGATTTTAGAACTGCGCTCGGCTCTGGCTACTTTTGAGCAGTATGGGCTAGAGTCTTTTATCTCCAATTGGGAGAAACTGGATAATTATTTCAATCGCCCGGTCAAATTGGTTATCGGCAATCGTGAAATACACGGTATTGACAGAGGTATCGATCGGCAAGGTGCTTTGTTGCTGGAAAGTGACGGTAAATTAACGCCTTATATCGGTGGCGAGATTTCATTGCGCGGCGTTTAAAAAAAGGGGATATATTATCCCCTCTTAAGTTTTCTGATATTTACTTTCTTAATCGTACATACTCTACAGCATGATTTGCACTCTTGGTCATAATAAGACTGGCTCTTTCACGTGTAGGAAGAATATTCTCTTTCAGGTTAAGTCCATTAATATCTTGCCAAAGTTGTGAGGCGATTCCAATCGCTTCTTGTTCTGTCAATTTTGCATAATTATGGAAGTAGGAATTTGGATTTGAGAATGCACCTTGTCTGAATTTCAGAAAACGATTGATATACCATGTTTTTAACAGCTCTTCTGGTGCATCAACGTAAATTGAGAAATCAACGAAATCAGAAACAAAAACTCTATGTGGATCATGTGGATAATCCATTCCACTTTGCAGTACGTTCAATCCTTCCAAAATTAAAATATCAGGTTGTTCCAGAACTTTGTTATTATCAGGAACAATATCGTAGGTCAAATGTGAATAGGTTGGAGCAATGACCTCAGGAGCTCCTGATTTAATATCAGAAACAAATTTGACCAGGCTATGAATGTCGTAAGATTGCGGAAATCCCTTTTTCTTCATCAAATTACGATCTTTTAAAACTTTATTTGGATGAAGAAAACCATCGGTGGTAATTAGTTCAACGCTACGATGTTCCGGCCAGCGACTGAGTAATGCCTGCAATACACGCGCCGTGGTACTTTTCCCAACGGCGACACTGCCCGCAATACCAATAATATAAGGGATCCTTTGACCGTCGGTTCCCAGAAATTGCTCTAAAACTGCCTGACGGCGCAGGTTCGAACTGATATAGAAATTAAGCAGGCGCGATAGAGGCAGATAGATCTCAGCGACCTCATCCAATGACAGATCTTCATTAATCCCTTTTAGCTTAACTATCTCTTCTTCTGTCAATGTCAATGGGACTGAATCACGTAAGGCTGCCCATTGAAGGCGATTAAACTGTAGATATGGCGTAGCCAAAGATTGCTCTCTATTTCTCATAAGTCTGATTCTGCCTGCTTATACAGGTAAGAAAGGGAACTTCAGCCCACCCAAGTTATAGAGCTAGCTCAACTCAGGCCGTAGAACCTTTCTTTGTATAGTAATTTTTGATTACAGGCAGGTTACCACTTTGCTGGTGAAAAAAAGAAGAGAAAATCAGCTTGATACTCAATGCCCCTTTTATAAGGGCATTGAGTAAGCATCAACTGGCGATGGCTCGACCCACATGATTCACAGCGAAGAGACGTTTATAGTAGATGGCGGTGGGGTGGTAGTAGCCATCAGGTGTACAGGCATAATCTGGTAGTTCCCCCAGGTAGCGATACCCGAGAGTCCGGTAAAATGCTTCCGCTGGTGAGTCCGCCTGGGTGTCCAAATAAAGCAAACCTCGTTGCTGGAGCAGTGCGGTTTTTTCCAGTACCTGCATCAATTGTCTGCCTACGCCCATTCTACGAGTACGGCTATGTACCAATAATTTTTGAATCTCCGCCCGATTTTGCCCATTGGACTTTTGGCATAGTTCCAATTGTACGCTGCCGATCACACCTTCAAAATCGCGCGCTATCCATAGCATACGAGCACCTTTTGCGATAGAAGGCCGCAAACTATGAAAATAGCTCTCTGCTTCTTCATGTGACACTGGAGATTGATATCCAATAGATGCGCCTTTCGCCACGGCATCAACCAGTAAATCGGCAAGTTCTCCACGATAAACGGGTAATGTAGCAACATTGAGTGATACGATTTTCATAGGGCATCTCCTGAACGATGGATAGACACTTCTAATAAAGCAATATTCATTCCAGGTTTTTGATGCATTAATTGCTTGAAATGTGTCCGTTTAGCTCAAAGAACGCTTTTTCAAAGTGCAGGCGTTGCATTTTTGGTGCAGAGCATATGGCTGAAATTTGACCATGCGCGCTTTTGGGTTTTGTGAAATTTGGCGGTTCTTTGTGCGAATTCTTAATGGTATTGTGGATCCATGTTCAAATTTGGATAAAATCTAAGCGATAGTGCATTTTACGCAATTTTTTTGTTGCATAGGTCGTTCGGTCTACCTAGAATGCGCAGCACTTGATGCCGGCTTAGCTCAGTAGGTAGAGCAACTGACTTGTAATCAGTAGGTCGCCAGTTCGATTCCGGCAGCCGGCACCATCAAGTACACAATCAGGTGGGGTTCCCGAGCGGCCAAAGGGAGCAGACTGTAAATCTGCCGTCACAGACTTCGAAGGTTCGAATCCTTCCCCCACCACCAAATTCAATCCTGGTGACAGGATAAAATCGATACGGTATGTAACACTAGACCGGATCGAAGAATGCGGGGTATATGAAAGCTTTATTCCCCAAGTTCAAAATCTACAGAGAAATCAGGTAGCCGAGTTCCAGGATGCGGGCATCGTATAATGGCTATTACCTCAGCCTTCCAAGCTGATGATGTGGGTTCGATTCCCACTGCCCGCTCCAAGATGTGCTGATATAGCTCAGTTGGTAGAGCGCACCCTTGGTAAGGGTGAGGTCGGCAGTTCGAATCTGCCTATCAGCACCACTTCTTTTTATTCCTCCTGATTTTCTTTCTGTTAAAAAATTCAGCAAGCAACTGCTTGGTTGATGTGGTGATACCACCGATTTATCCGTGTCTTAGAGGGACAATCGATGTCTAAAGAAAAATTTGAACGTACAAAACCGCACGTTAACGTCGGTACTATCGGCCACGTTGACCATGGTAAAACAACGCTGACCGCTGCTATTACTACCGTTTTGGCTAAAACCTACGGTGGTAGCGCGCGTGCATTCGACCAGATCGATAACGCACCGGAAGAAAAAGCACGTGGTATCACTATCAACACGTCTCACGTTGAATACGATACCCCGACTCGTCACTACGCGCACGTTGACTGCCCAGGGCACGCCGACTATGTGAAAAACATGATCACCGGTGCTGCGCAGATGGACGGTGCAATCCTGGTTGTTGCTGCGACTGACGGCCCGATGCCGCAGACTCGTGAGCACA
>NZ_QDKJ01000033.1:0-5051 GCF_003115815.1 Brenneria roseae subsp. americana
ATATTCTAGTATTCCCGGAGAATGCGTTTCCGCCGATTTATGTTTATTTAAGCGAGGATAATTCACCATATATCACTAAATACGGTGTTCTTCAAAATTCAGATAAAGCAGCCATTGATAAAAATAAACTGACAGGTTATGCATTAAACCCTGAACATCCAGTCGGGGGACATAAAGCTAAAGTTTTTGAATCTGCGTTAGGTTATAATCAATCCAATGTGGACAAGCTGATTGAGAAAGTTAGACTTGGAGCAGGATCAAGTCCTGCGGTATTAGGTAATGCAACTAACTATGGACAGCAGGTTATTGTTGATATGCCGATTGAAGGTATAAATGGGAGTTCAGCTATTGTTCGGACAGGTTGGTTTTTTGACAATGGTTCAGATGTTCCTCGGTTAGCAACAATTTATGTGAAGGGGAAGTTATGATGGTTTATTCTTTATTTGATGTTATTTCTTTAAAAAATGATCTTCCAGAGGAAGGGTTAAAAAAAGGAATGCTAGGGGCTATTGTTCACATTTATAACGAACCATCCCCTGCATATGAGATAGAGTTTTGTGATGATAATGGTGAGACACTAGCTTGTATCACATTAACACCAGATTTTTTCAATGCGGTTGATTTTAAAAAGTAGTCTGATGAATTACTCATTAAAAATAAAAATCACATAACGACGATCTTTAATTAACAAAAAATCAATAGCAGCACAACAACCTGTGTGTGCTGCTCAATTTTCCGCATAATTAAAGTTGTGGCCTTAATGCGTTATCCTCATGGCCGTTTCCTTAGTCTACGGGTATCACTTCTGGCGTATGAAAAGTACGAAATAACAGATCAAGTTGTTCCCATAGGACGAAGCTCAAAATCTCTTCTGCCTTGGGTTTATCCAGTTCAACAACGGCGTAAATTAATGCCCGGCATTGATCAATGATCTCTTCCAGTTCCAGCGGTGTGTTATCGAACATGATAAGCCTCCGTTGCCGGATGTTGAGATGTGGCAAAAAAAGCAGTAGCCAGATGCAGATTTTCAGGCAGGGAATAGGTAAACTGACGGACAGCCATAGCGTTAGCTCCATAACGGTGTGGTTAGCCCCTGTCTGGTATTGCAGTACCTTTCAGGGGCGAAACGGGTTTATAGGTAGTCTTGTATACAGGTGTGAACCTTTTCGACTGCAATGTAGCCTTAGAGTTTCCACTAGTCAATTCAATTACTTAACGCGATATAAGAAAATCCATGGCGAATACGTCTCCAACGTTCCAGATCCGTATAGCTTCATAACTGCGTAAGTAGTGAGATGAAACTGTGGCATAGGTTGGTATGAGTCTGGGAAACTGGTTCAATGAATTGATTCGGCAGGGGATTGAGCTGAATGACTGATAGTGGTTTTCTATAAAAGGAATAATATGAAATATTTTATATTACAAGCAAACCCTAAAATATATAAAGTTGAAGATTATTTTAGAGATAAAAAATATGTATATTGGACAATAAAAAAGTTACATGGAAATAAAAAACATCATATTTCAAAAGGTGATGTTGTTTTCTTCTGGAGAACTGTCGGTAATAGAGAATATAGCCTAAGTGGATTTTTTGCAAAAGGTATTGTTGAAGAGTCTCCTGTAAAAAGGAGAGATATATTACACCCTGAGTGTTTGGGTGATGATTTATGGATAAAAGGTCTTTATACAGAGGGAAGTAAAGATAAACAAGTCGGTATAAGAATACTTGAGTACAGAGATATTGATGATCCGAATAGGTTGTCAAGGAGCAATCTTCAACATGACCCTATACTAAAAAAACTACATGTTGTTGATACTGGACTACAAGGAAATATAGCTACCTTGATTGATAAGTTTTCTACTAGAATAGAAGAACTTTGGTGTGACAATGAAAAAGGTGGATCCCATGAAGAAATAAATGAAGACATTAAAGAAATTGAAAGTGACGTAACTATATCAGAAACAACTAAAAAGCAATTAATTAATGCTAGGTTAGGGCAAGGGGACTTCCGTAACAAAGTGTTAACTAACTATCCAGAATGTCCTATTACTGGAGTTAGCTTACCTTCATTATTAAAGGCAAGTCACATTAAACCGTGGCGAATAAGCAATAATAAAGAACGATTAGACCCCTATAACGGAATTATGCTATCACCTCATATCGATGCTCTCTTTGATAAAGGATATATAAGCTTCGCTGATGATGGTTCTATGCTCATTCGAAATGATGTCATTATCATAAACGAAATTAAATTATTGAATGTTCCGTGTGACATAAAGATAGCAATAAATGAAAATTCCAAGAAATATTTAGATTGGCATAGAGGGTTTTTATTTCATAAAAATAAATGAAATTGATATATCAGCCTATTCTGAAATAGGCTGAGTGTCTTTTAAGGTATCTACCAGAGACTTATATGCCAGTTATCACTGGTATCATCTTATCCCTTTTGCCCAAACTCAAACGGCCTAACCATACCGTTGCTGTTAGCATCCAGAAAATCGGCCCACCATTGCAACATGAGGCGACGTTGCTCAAGGTGTTTGGCCTTGTGAGTGTAGGCAGCGCGAACGTTGTTCTTTTCCATGTGGCTCATCTGAAGTTCAACCACGTCTTCAGGCCAGATACCCGATTCAATCAAGGCACTACACGCCAGCGTTCGGAAACCATGACCACACAGATCGGTTTTGGTGTCATAGCCCATTTTGCGTAGTGCTTTGTTAATGGTGTTTTCACTCA
This sequence comes from Brenneria roseae subsp. americana, assembly GCF_003115815.1. Classification (NCBI taxonomy): domain Bacteria; kingdom Pseudomonadati; phylum Pseudomonadota; class Gammaproteobacteria; order Enterobacterales; family Pectobacteriaceae; genus Brenneria; species Brenneria roseae. Next base: position 2,741 of record NZ_QDKJ01000033.1, read on the forward strand.
TCGGTTTCATTGCATCATAACAGCCAGTCAGGATAAAGCCGTCATCACCGTTAACGTCATAGGTGAGGTCTTTAAGCTCTTCCAAAATTGCTAGCGCTTGATCGCATAGAGGAACATAATGTTTCCTGCGCATTTTGGCACCACGGCTTGAATGCTTGATCCCTTCAATGGCTTCACGCTGTTCAGGGATAACCCACAAGGCACTTTTGAAATCGATCTCTGACCATCGGGCAAAGCGGAGTTCGCTGGAACGCACAAAAATTAGCAGATTGAGTTTGATCGCAAGTTGCGTCAATCTGCTACGGCCTTTATAGGTTTCAATACGCTCCAGCAGGGTAGGTATCTCTTCTAGTTCGATAGCGGGGCGGTGTTCCGTCTGTGGCTTCTGAACCGCACCTTCCAAATCATAGGCCGGATTGAAACGGATCATCTTTTGCTGGACGGCATAACGCATGATGAAGGTGGCGTATTGCTTCACCCGCATAGCGATTTCCAGATAACCCAGCTTCTCTATCTTTTTGATGGGAACCAGCAGATCGCCGGTATCCAGTTCAGCAATGTCTTTTCCACCAATATCATGGAACAGGTAGGTTTCCAGCCGAGTCCATACAGAACGCTGATAATCTTCCGACCATGTGGTTTTGGTGGCAAACCAGCTTTTGGCAACGGTCTTGAAAGCGCGGGTGTTGTTACGCCGCTCTTGAACGATTTTGTTGTCAGCCTGTTTTTTGGCGCTGGGATCAACGCCAGCGGCTAACAGCTTTTTTGCTTCATCTCGTCGTTGTCTGGCATCTGCCAGAGAAACAGCAGGGTAGACACCGATGGAGAACACCTTCTGTTTTCCTGCGAAGCGATAGCCTAACTGCCAGTATTTTGAACCGTTGGGATGTACCAGCAGGTAGAGGCCGAACCCGTCAGTGAGCTTAACCACCTTTTCTGACGGCTTGGCATTTTTTACTTTAGTATCAGTAAGTGACATGACGGCTCCCTCCGATTGCTGGTAAAAACAAAATCGAACCAGCTTTACCAGTATTTTTACCAGCAAAAGGGTATGGCTTCGAGTGTTTTTGAGTGAACGAGGGCGTACCTGAAGAATGGGAAAACCAATTGATTAAAAGCAAAAAAGCAGACGTCAGTGAACGTCTGGTTTCTCTAAAATGGCTCCTCTGACTGGACTCGAACCAGTGACATACGGATTAACAGTCCGCCGTTCTACCGACTGAACTACAGAGGAATCGTGTGAACGGGGCGCATGATATCCGGCACCCGCTATGCTGTCAACGGCAAAATCGGCGTTATTGTCTGACTGTTTAGGCTGTGTACAATTCTGCCTTTATTCCGGTCAATAAATCACAGGGGCGTTGTAGTGCGTGCTGTTTTGCCAGTCTTTAAGTCGTGCCAGCGGGTCCTGATGATAGAACCCCTGGAAACACTGGTACAGTGCCGGAAACCGTTCCGATAACAGTTCTGGCGCGCTGAAGAAATATTCGGAAAGTACGGCAAAACATTCGACAGGATCCTGTGCGGCGTAGGGATCCATGCTGGCGGCATCTTCACCCACTAAATCAATTTCTTCCTGCAACGCATCCATCGCAGCATGCAAATGCTGTTCCCATGAAGCGATATCACGCAGGGAAATCGCAGGAACGCCTGTGGCGATGCCACCGCTGCGAACGTCCAGTTTGTGGGCAACTTCGTGAATGACGAGATTGAAACCGGACAGATCAAACGAATCCTGAACTTCCTGCCAGTTGAGGATCACGGGACCTTGATCCCAGCTTTGCCCCGACTGCACAATCTTACCGGTATGCACCAGCCCGATGTCGTCTTGCCATTCATCATTAACGATGAAAGGACCGGGATAAATGAGTACCTCGTGAAAGCCGTCCAGATATTCTATACCCAGTTCCAGTACCGGAAGGGAAAACAACAGCGCGATACGTTGCTGCATAATCTCGGTTAACACCAGTTCTTGTAACGGAATCAGGCGCTTTAGTTTCAGAAACTGTTCAGCAATCGGTACCAGCTTCTTTCGTTCCGCGTCACTCAATGGGGCTAAAAGGGGAATCGACATTGCTGGTTGCCAGTGTTCCAATGTCTCCATAGGACATTCATTTGTCTTCCACGGCCATTTAATCATCGCTGTTGCTCGCTAAGTCATCACTTGAATTTAAAGGCGAGAGCTAATGCTGTTAAAATGCCGCAAAAGCGGGCATCATAGCAACCGCTTAAACGGAGAGATGCCGGAGCGGCTGAACGGGACGGTCTCGAAAACCGTTGAGGGAGCAATCCCTCCGAGGGTTCAAATCCC
>NZ_QDKJ01000034.1:0-4617 GCF_003115815.1 Brenneria roseae subsp. americana
TATTGCGCAGCACAAAGTCAAAGGTGGTGGCGCTGGACGACGGGTTGCTCAGCTTGACGGTGTAGGTCAGGTCCTGGCCTTCCACCACCGTGTCGCCCGCCGGGGTAAAGGTTACCGTGTCAACCGTCGGCGCGTCGTCGTTATCGACAATGGTGCCGGTGGCAGACTTATCGCCCACCGTCACAATCACCGTCTCGTCGGCTTCAGCAATATTGTCATCCACCGTCGGTACAGACACCGCGAACTCGGTCACCCCGGCCGGCACGCTGATCGTGCCGCTGGCCGCGTCGTAGGTCACCCCGTGGCTAAAGCGGATGTCGCCGCGCTGGATATCTGTTTCATCTGCGGTACTGCCGGTATTGCGCAGCGTAAATGAGAATGTCGTTTCCGTTGCCGACGCATGGTTCAAAGTGACCTGATACAGCAAGACGCCACCCTCAATAACCTGATCACCATCCGGATTGAAACTGACGGCATCAATTGCGGGTAGAAGCTCATTGTCAATGATAATCGCCGCGCCGCTATCGCCAATCCCGACCGGTAGTTCAGTACCGCCAGCTGTCTGGCCGCTCAGCGCCGCGCTTAATGTAAAGTTCTCACGACCTTCAAACACGCCGTCCTCCACCGTCGGCACGCTCACCACGATCCCTCCGGTGGTCCCGGCTGGGACCGTCAGGCTGTAGCTGCCATCGGCGTTCTGGCTAACCGGTACGCCCTGACCGTTAATAGTCACCGTCGGCGTGCCGATATCGGCGGAAGTAATGTTCCCGCCGCCCAGGGTAAAAGTCAGCGTGGTCGCGTTGTCCACCGGCTTGCTCAATGTCATATCAAAGGTCGCCGCGTTCCCCTCATTGACCTCGCCCGCGTCGCTCACCGTCAGAACCGGTACGTCGTTATCCAGCACAGTGGTAATAGTAGGATCGCCATGCACTAGATTTTCATAATTACCGCCAGAACTACCTTCAATGCCAACACTTTGTGAAATATCACCCTGCACCAGCACATCATCACTTCGGGCTGGATAAGTTGTAGAACCTTCCGTTTGTCCAACTGGGATAGTGATGGTTTGACCATTAGTCAATGTAATGGTCAAATCCGTGCCCTGGGGAGGCAGTTCGACTCGAGCAGTGATGGTGATATCGTCACCTTCAGTGACGATATCAGGACCTTCCAACGTAATTTTGGTCGCATCATTGTCATCCACCACTGTGGTAGTGGTGGTACTTGTCGTATCCAGCGCTTCATAGTTGCCGCCGGACGTTTCTTTATTACCAACCGTGATCGATTCATCACCCTGCCGGTAGCGATCATCGGCACGCGACGCGATCTGCACCGACCCGCTGCTTTCCCCTACCGGAATGGTGATGGTCTGGTCATTGCTCAGCGTAATCACCAGCGGGCTGTCGGTGACCGGCGCACCGACCGTGGCGGTGACGGTAAATACGTTGCCTTCGGTGATCTGATTATCTGAGCTTAATGTAATGGCGGTGGTGTCTACCGTATCCGTGACGGTGACGGTTGCAGTATCGCTGACATCCAACTGTTCGAAGTTATGTTCACCGGCATTGACGACACTTACCGTATAGCTTTCACCGTCCTGATAGACATCATCGCTCTGCACCGTAAAGGCGGTTGAGGTGCCAACCGCGCTGTTGGCGGCAAAGGTGATAGTCGCGCCATTGCTGAGCGTCACGGTAAATTCGCGGTCGGTCGGCTGACTTAATGTCGCGCCGATAGTCGCCGTGCCGCTGCCTTCTGCTACCGTGATATCGCCCAGCGTCAACGTGGTGGTATCGCTGTTATCGACCACCGTAGTGGTGGTTGTGCTGGTCGTATCCAGCGCTTCAAAGTTACCGCCAACGGTCTCTTTAATACCGATGGTCAGCGCTTCCTCGCCCTGCTGGTAGCTATCGTCACCACGCGTTTCGATCTGTATTGAGCCGGTGCTTTCGCCCACCGGAATGGTGATAGTTTGATCGTTGCTCAGCGTAATCACCAGCGGGCTGCCGGTGACCGGGGCGCCTACCGTAGCGGTGACGGTAAATGCACCGCCTTCGGTGACCTGATTGTCCGAGCTTAATGTAATGGCGGTGGTATCTACCGTATCAGTTACCGTCACGGTTGCCGTATCGCTGCTATCCAGTTGCTCAAAGTTATGCGCGCCACTGTCAGTCACGCTAACCGTATAACTTTCACCATCCTGATAGACATCATCGCCCTGCACCGCAAAGGCCGTTGAGGTCGCAGTGGCACTGTTGGCGGCAAAGGCGATGGTCGCACCATTGCTTAAGGTGACAGTAAATTCGCGGTCGGTCGGCTGACTTAATGTTGCGCCGATAGTCGCCGTGCCGCTGCCTTCCGCTACCGTCACATCACCCAGCGTCAGCGTGGTGGTATCTACCGTATCCGTAATAGTGACGGTTGCAGTATCGCTGACATCCAACTGTTCGAAGTTATGTTCACCGGCATTGACGACACTTACCGTATAGCTTTCACCGTCCTGATAGACATCATCGCTCTGCACCGTAAAGGCGGTTGAGGTGCCAACCGCGCTGTTGGCGGCAAAGGTGATAGTCGCGCCATTGCTGAGCGTCACGGTAAATTCGCGATCGGTCGGCTGGCTTAAGGTCGCCCCGATGGTCGCGGTGCCGCTGCCTTCCGCTACCGTCACATCACCCAGCGTCAGGGTGGTGGCGTCGCTGTTATCGACCACCGTTGTTGTTGTGGTGCTACTGGTATCCAGCGCTTCAAAGTTACCGCCGGCGGTCTCTTTAATGCCGATGGTCAGCGCTTCCTCGCCCTGCTGGTAGCTGTCATCGGCACGTGACGCGATCTGCACCGTGCCAGTACTTTCGCCTACCAGGATAGTGATGGTCTGATCATTGCTGAGTGTAATGATCAGCGGGCTGCCGGTGACCGGCGAACCGACGGTGGCGATCACGGTAAATGCGCCGCCTTCAATGACCTGATTATCCGAGCTTAATGTAATGGCGGTGGTATCTACCGTATCGGTTACCGTCACCGTGGCAGTATCACTGCTGTCCAGTTGCTCGAAGTTATGTTCACCGGCATTGACGACACTTACCGTATAGCTTTCACCGTCCTGATAGACATCGTCATTCTGTACCGCAAAGGCGGTTGAGGTGCCAACCGTGCTGTTGGCGGCAAAGGTGATGGTGGCACCATTGCTGAGCGTGACGGTAAATTCGCGATCGGTCGGCTGGCTTAATGTCGCGCCGATAGTCGCCGTGCCGCTACCTTCTGCTACCGTGATATCACCCAGCGTCAACGTGGTGGTATCTACCGTATCGGTCACAGTGACCGTCGCGGTATCGCTGCTATCCAGTTGCTCGAAGTTATGCGCGCCACTGTCGGTTACGCTGACCGTATAGCTTTCACCGTCCTGATAGACATCATCACCCTGCACCGCAAAGGCCGTTGAGGTCGCAGTGGCACTGTTGGCCGCAAAGGTGATGGTCGCACCATTGCTTAATGTCACGGTAAATTCGCGGTCGGTCGGCTGGCTTAAGGTCGCCCCGATGGTCGCGGTGCCACTGCCTTCCGCCACGGTGATATCGCCCAGCGTCAGCGTGGTGGTATCGCTGTTATCCACTACCGTGGTGGTGGTTGTACTACTGGTATCCAGCGCTTCATAGTTGCCGCCAACGGTTTCTTTGATACCGATGGTCAGCGCTTCCTCGCCCTGCTGATAACTATCATCGGCACGTGACGCGATCTGCACCGTGCCAGTACTTTCGCCCACAGGAATGGTGATAGTTTGATCGTTGCTCAGCGTAATGACCAGTGGGCTGCCGGTCACCGGCGCACCGACCGTGGCGGTCACGGTAAATGCGCCGCCTTCAATAACCTGATTGTCCGAGCTTAATGTAATGGCGGTGGTGTCTACCGTATCCGTGACGGTGACGGATGCAGTATCGCTGACATCCAACTGTTCGAAGTTATGTTCACCGGCATTGACGACACTTACCGTATAGCTTTCACCGTCCTGATAGATATCATCGCCCTGCACCGCAAAGGTGGTTGAGGTGCCGGTGGCACTGTTGGCGGCAAAGGTAATGGTGGCGCCATTACTGAGCGTGACGGTAAATTCGCGATCGGTCGGCTGGCTTAAGGTCGCCCCGATGGTCGCGGTGCCACTGCCTTCCGCCGCGGTGATATCGCCCAACGTCAACGTGGTGGTATCTACCGTATCGGTCACAGTGACCGTCGCGGTATCGCTGCTGTCCAGTTGCTCAAAGTTATGCGCACCACTGTCGGTCACGCTGACCGTATAGCTTTCACCGTCCTGATAGACATCGTCATTCTGCACCGCAAACGCCGTTGAGGTGCCAACCGCGCTGTTGGCGGCAAAGGTGATGGTCGCGCCATTGCTTAACGTGACGGTAAATTCGCGGTCGGTCGGCTGGCTTAATGTCGCCCCGATGGTCGCCGTGCCGCTACCTTCCGCCACCGTGATATCGCCCAGCGTCAGGGTAGTAGCGTCGCTGTTATCGACCACCGTAGTGGTGGTTGTGCTTGTCGTATCCAGCGCTTCAAAGTTGCCGCCAGCGGTCTCTTTAATGCCGATGGTCAGCGCTTCCTCGCCCTGCTGGTAGC
>NZ_QDKJ01000035.1:0-3427 GCF_003115815.1 Brenneria roseae subsp. americana
ATATTCTAGTATTCCCGGAGAATGCGTTTCCGCCGATTTATGTTTATTTGAGTAAGCCCCCGGTTGAGTTTTTAGAAGTCGAGCTTTACAGTGATTTTGAAGGTAGATCGCGGCAGGGTGAATATCAAGTTGACCATATCCCTTCGGCTGCTGCTGTAAAAGCTCACTACAAGCGTTTGCACCCAGAACTTGGGCCAAAGGAACTGAAAAAGTTGTCTGAAAGGGTAGCTGCAATTGCTGTCCCTACTGGCGTCCATCAAAAAAATAGTGAAACTTATGGTGGTCGAAATACAGCAGAACGGATAGAAATAGATAGCAATGATCTTCGCTCTGCTGCTGATAGTAACTTTGATGCGGAAAAGCAAGCTCTTAAAGAATATGGCGCAACAGAAGAGCAATTGGAAAAAGCAAGAGCAAGATTGCACCAACTAAATGAAAGTGTGGGGTTATACAAAAAGTGACTGTGAATGTTGAAGCACTATTGAATCGAATAGGTAAAACCTACCAAGAGATCTTTGATGAAGGATTGATCCCTTATAAAACCAAACCTAAAGGGGATTCAGGTGATCCTGTATTGGATTTAGATATGGTCAAAGAATGTATCTACCTGGCTTTTCATCGGTCATCGAGAAAACTATTTTGCGTGACACTTACACTCTTTGATGAAGACAGGCCAACGCAGCAATTTCCAAATGAACTGCCTCCTCCTTTTAAGAAGGAGATGAGTATCGACTGGATGCATGAACAATTTGGCACTCCAGAGAAAACCATTCCTCCCAAGGTTATTGGTGGTCTTCAATTTGGAATAAAAGAAAAATATACTTTAGATGGTTTTCATATTCCCCTAAAAATGCAGATAGCCTATACCGATAAAAATATCGTTGAATCAATAACAGTTATGCCAACAGAAGAAATGACGTGGTGATTACATAATTTAAATTACAGTCTCGAAATAGCAGCACAACGAGCTTTGAGTGCTGCTCACTTTTTCCACCACAATTACAATTGTGGCCTTAATGCGTTATCCCCATGGCCGTTTCCTTAGTCTACGTGTATCTGTAGTCCCTCCGGTTTTTAGTACCACCGCCAATGAGGATCTCCGGCCAGTTTTTGCCTCGCATAGATAACAGGTGGCATATCACCCAGTGAGCTATGCGGGCGTTCCTCGTTATATTCTGTGCGCCAGTCTTCTGCTAGTTCCTTGAGAATTTCATGATCTAAACTCAGGGATGCGTACATCTGCTTTAACCGGCGATTTTCCTCTTCCAGCTCTTTCATACGTTTGATATCAGAGGACTCCATGCCGCCGTATTTGGCTTTCCAGTTGTAATAGCTGGCTTCCGACACACCGTTTTCTCGGCACACATCCGTCACATGCCGACCACCTTCAACTTCTTTTAGAACCGGCAGGATCTGAGTTTCAGTGAAACGCGCTTTCTTCATGATGAGCCTCCGCTGGTTGTATTTTAACCAGAGAACTCCATTAAGCGGTAAGACTAAATTCAGGGGGGGACTACAAACCCAGTGAAGCTGATGGCCTAAAAGTGACGCAGGTTTCATATACATGGAAATTGGCCGATGTGCCGAGATGGGTTGATAAAGATGCCTTTTCTGGTGTGAAAGGTATGGCTGAACCAGAAGAGGCCAAAATTGTTCTGGTGAAAACCAATAAAGGCTGGGCAGTAAGGTAGATTTACTCTCATTGCAAGTTGTGCGTGAATAGCCCTCCGTAGGGCTGTTCACTTAAAAGCTCTTAGGTAAATTACATCATTTACTTATTATTACTAAAGGATTAATATTGCCACCATGAATATATTAATTTTTTTAGGTCATTAATACATGGAAATTGATCATATATTTATTTGCTCTGAGCATAACGCACCTATTGCTGATGTTTTAGTTGAAAATGGTATATTGGAGGGAACACATAATATACATCCCGGACAAGGAACAGCCAATCGTCGTTTCTTTTTCAATAATGTGTTTCTTGAGTTTATTTATCTTGAAGAACCTTCCTATCAGCATAAAAGAACATCTCCAGAACTTGATATTATTCAGAGGTTAACGGATCAGAAAAAGTTCTACTCTCCATTTGGTGTAGGGTGCCGTCCAACGAGACAGGGAGAATCCGTTCCTTTCCCTCACTGGCAGTATCAGCCAAGCTACCTACCTGCTGGCTACTCTATTGATGTGGGGATCGCTATACCCAATGAGCCACTTTGGTTTTTTTTGGATTTTTCTGGGCGCCCAGATCAGGTTGAAGATGAAAAACGTCAACCTCTTAATCATCCTTGCGGGATTCGAGAATTAACGGGCATTCAATTAAGCATACCAAAAGGAAATCCTCTTTCTCTTTCGGCAGATGCAGTGAAAAAGATAGATGGTGTCGAAATAAATCAAGGAGAGATACATAACCTTACTCTTACATTTGATTCTGGTGAACAGAATAAAAAAATAACGTTTTCTCCTGAGATGCCATTAACAATTTTTTATTGATGAATCATTATAACGTAGATCAAACTTTATAGATTATTTGGGGCGTATTAATTGAAGTGAGGTGGATTTTTTCGCGATAGCTAAATTAGGAGTATAATCCTGAACACTATTTGTTAATATGTGTTGAGGGCAGCGTGGAAAACGAATGATCTTTTCAGGTGTTGGCCTATAGCTGTCACTGTTGAATCGTGCGCGTTTTTCAAACTCAGCGCGTGGGACAGAGATGCCCAGCACCTCATCAAATACATAGTTTTCAGCAATACGCTTATCGTGCTCAATATCAGGGGCAACAGGTTTCTTCTTGGCCCAGATGAATTTCTCTCTTATATATCCTACTACCAACAGCGTGAAACGCTTGAACACACACTCTGGCGAGGTTGAACCTGTTTTCTTTTACTTTTAACAGGAGCGCGTTTGACCGCTCTGGCCGTTGAAGAGGATGGAGTTTTCAGTTTAGTGCGTGTATGAGGCGCAGGGGCAACCAGAACAGGCTTTTGGTCTGTTGATGATGCCGACTGCGAACCTGTTTCAGGTAATACGATTTCAACAGGCTCAGGCAGCTCGGACACGATGAAGCTTCTGAGGTCAACAACGATCTGCTGGTCCAGATCTTTAAAGGTGCGGTAAGTAGCCTGCGCTTCCTGTTTCATCTCATCACGAACAACCTGTTCAGCAGCACGTTTTTCCTGAGCACTCTTGCTGTTCCATTTGGCACGGTGAATACGCTGCATTGGTGGGCGGCTGGTTGCTGTTGCCTTGGCAAGCCATAACGCTTTTTCTTCAACATCCAATGTAATCGCAGCATTTGTATCCAATTCAGCAATATCTTTTTCACCAATATCAGGGAACAGGTAGGTTTCAAGTCTTGCCCAGACAGAGCGTTGATAATCTTCCGACCATGTGGTTTTGGTGGCAAACCAGCTTTTGGCAA
>NZ_QDKJ01000036.1:0-3408 GCF_003115815.1 Brenneria roseae subsp. americana
CGGCCCGAACAGCGGTCACGTACGCCGAAGGCATCGCGTAGCGACGCGACTTCCCGCGAAAAGCCCGGGGTCATGGGGCGGTGGCGATTGAGCCGCCTCATGTCGGGCGCGTGCCGCAACGCTTGCAGAAATCTGCGTTAGCTACCGCGCACGAAACCTTAACCTCACTCACAGACATTCTTCCCCTAAATTTCTGAGGATCCCTCAGCATTTCGCGGGCCTCGTTCCGTTAAGTCCGTGACAGGCTGATTCGCCACTCATCCGAATGAAAAAGGCTAAAATTGAAGCAGTGGTATTTTACTTTGTGCATTATTTGCATTTTCACACGGTAAATAATGTTTTTACCCAAACGCGTAGGCATTTTTATGTTATTCAATTAATGATGAACCATAAATAATATAGAGAATAATATCTTGTTATATCGTTATTATTTACTAACGGTATTATCTTCATTATATATTTCACGCCATTGATAATCATTCCCGAATAAAAGAAAACAGCAATTCGATATGTAAAATATTATATAACGAGGCGTCGTGATGCCTATATGAAATTGATAATTATTTTCATTTAATGGCTTGCTTTGGACAATAAATGGACGTTTTAAGCTGATTTTGTGATTTAAATGTTATTGTTTGGATAAAAAGTTGAGGTTTTTTTATTTCGACGCATAATGCTTATCAATAGTGTGGTTTTTCACTGTGCGGCGGTCAATTTATTCTTTCAATATACCCGTCATACTTCAAGTGGCAGAGGCGTTGGCCGGGTTCGCCCGTAAAGGGACAATGCTTTGCATTGTTCAAAACGATAACGTTTTGTCCTGCAACTCCGAATTATTTAGGGTTTATAAAAAATAAAGGTTTTATCCCGATTTTTACTGTGAGCGATGTGGTGTGAGGAGCTTTCCATGCAGGTTAGCAGACGACAATTCTTTAAAATATGCGCGGGTGGCATGGCCGGAACAACGGTGACAGCATTGGGTTTTTCTCCCGCTGTTGCGCTGGCTGAAACTCGGCAATATAAACTTCTGCGTGCCAAAGAAACACGCAATAACTGTACTTATTGTTCCGTTGGGTGCGGTATTTTAATGTATAGCCTTGGCGATGGAGCCAAAAACGCCAAACCTTCTATTTTTCATATTGAAGGCGACCCGGATCATCCGGTCAGCCGCGGTTCGCTATGCCCTAAAGGCGCGGGGCTGATTGATTATATTCACAGCGATCAACGCCTTAAGTATCCTGAATATCGCGCGCCCGGATCGGATAAATGGCAACGCATCAGTTGGAATGAGGCTTTTGAGCGCATTGCCCGCCTGATGAAAGCCGACCGGGATGCCAATTTTGTCGAGAAAAACAGTGATGGCGTCACGGTTAACCGCTGGCTGACCACCGGGATGCTGTGCTCGTCTGCGGCCAGCAATGAAACCGGGATGCTGGATTTTCGTGTTACCCGTGCGCTGGGCATGCTGGGAATTGACACCCAGGCGCGCCTTTGCCACGCGCCCAGCGTGGCGGCGCTGGCGCCAACCTTTGGCCGCGGCGCCATGACCAACAACTGGGTTGATATAAAAAATGCCAACGTGGTGCTGGTGATGGGCGGCAACCCGGCGGAGGCCCATCCGGTTGGGTTCAAATGGGCCGTTGAAGCCAAAATTAAAAACGGCGCAAAACTGATTGTTGTCGATCCTCGTTTTAACCGTACCGCGTCGGTAGCCGATCTTTATGCCCCGATCCGCGCAGGATCGGATATCACGTTCCTGCTGGGCGTTATTCATTACCTGCTGAGCAATAACAAAGTGCAGATGGCGTATGTGAAGTCATACACCAATGCCAGCCTGCTGGTGCGCGAAGATTACCACTTTGATGATGGTCTCTTCAGCGGGTACGACCCACAGTCGCGCAAGTACGACCGCACCTCATGGCAGTATGAGCTGGACGAAAACGGCTTTGCCAAACGGGATCTCACCCTGACCGATCCCCGCTGTGTGTGGAATCAGCTTAAACAGCACGTCAGCCGCTATACGCCGGAGGTCGTCACCAGTATTTGCGGTACGCCAAAAGATGATTTTCTGACGATTTGCGACATTCTGGCTTCCACCAGCGTGCCGGACAGAACGGCGACCATTCTGTATGCGCTGGGCTGGACGCAGCATACCACCGGTTCTCAGATGATTCGCACCGCCGGCATGATCCAACTGCTGTTAGGCAATATCGGTATGATCGGCGGCGGGATTAACGCGCTGCGCGGACACTCCAATATTCAGGGTTATACCGATCTGGGTCTGTTGTCCCTGCGTCTGCCCGGTTATATGGATCTGCCATCGGAAAAACAGACGAACTTGCAGGATTATCTATCGCAAATCACACCGGAAGCGCTGCTGCCCGATCAGGTGAATTACTGGAAAAATACGCCGAAGTTCTTCATTAGCCTGATGAAAAGCCTGTATGGCGATAAGGCGCAGAAAGAAAATGACTGGGGTTTTGACTGGCTGCCCAAGTGGGATCAAAGCTATGACGCCTTGAACTACACCCAAAGAATGATTGAGGGCAAGGTCAACGGCTATATCGCACAGGGGTTTAACCCGATAGCCGCGTTTGCGGATTCCAATAAAGCGCGTGACGCTCTGAAGACACTGAAATTTCTGGTCATTATCGATCCGCTGGCGACGGAAACCTCTAATTTCTGGCAGAACCACGGCGAGTTGAATGAAGTGGATTCTTCACAGATCCAGACGGAGGTTTTTCGTTTGCCATCCAGCTGTTTTGCGGAAGAAAACGGATCGATTGTGAATTCAGGCCGTTGGCTGCAATGGCACTTTAAAGGCGCAGAGCCGCCAGCGGAAGCGCTGCACGATGGGGTGATTCTGGCGGGGATTTTCCTGCGCCTGCGGGAAATGTACGCCAAAGAAGGCGGCGCGAACCCTGAGCCTGTCCTCAATATGGCATGGGATTACCTCAATCCGGAAGATCCCTCGCCGGAAGAAGTGGCAAAAGAGGGCAATGGCTATGCGCTGGCGGATATTTATGACGAACGGGGCAATCTGGTGCTGAAGCAAGGCCAGTTGCTGTCTGATTTCTCGCAACTGCGCGACGATGGGACCACGGCCAGCTTCTGCTGGGTTTACACCGGCTGCTGGACAGAGCAGGGAAACCAGATGGCCCGGCGGGATAACGCCGATCCGTCCGGACTGGGTTGTACGCTGGGTTGGGCCTGGGCGTGGCCGCAAAACCGCCGCATTCTGTACAACCGCGCGTCGGCTGATGAACAGGGAAATCCGTGGGATCCGAAGCGCGAGCTTATTCGCTGGAATGGTCAGCGCTGGCTGGGGATCGATACTCCTGACTATGGCAATGCGGCGCCCGGCAGCGGTGTGGGCCCGTTCATTTTGCAAGCCGAAGGAATGGGGCG
>NZ_QDKJ01000037.1:0-3396 GCF_003115815.1 Brenneria roseae subsp. americana
AAAAACTAGATGAAGAGTTTGCCGTCTTCCCTGGCGTGCCAGATGAGGCATTCACGAACACTGACTCGCTGAAATCATGGATCCGCGAATACAACACCGATAAGCCAAAGGCAGAACAGTTGAAGCTTACCGGTAAGAAAGAGGAATTACAGGAATCGATCCGTGCCGTATTTGCGGATGCCGTATTTGCGGATGAGTTCGAACAACAGTGGCGGGAGAGCGTAGCAGGGAAAACAATCCTGGCTCAATCACAACTCGAATTGGCTACGGCTATCCAGCAGGAGCTTTTTGCCCACCCAACGGCCGGTAAGCTTTTACAGCACCCGTCCCGCTCCGTCGAAGTTAGTTATTTTGGTATGGATGAAGAAACTGGTTTGGAAGTTCGCGTTCGCCCCGATCATGAACTGGAACTTAATGGACTACGCATCGCCGCCGACCTGAAAACTATCAGTATCGGAAAGGTAAAACAGGATAATCTCCGGGCAAAACTTCACAGGGAAATCATTGACCGCGATTACCACGTCAGCGCCGCCATGTATTCCGAGGTTGCCGACTTTGACCAGTTCTTCTGGATCTTCGTGAACAAGGATCCCGGATATCACTGGGTGGCTGTTATCGAAGCATCAACCGATCTGCTAGCTCTCGGATCCCTGGAGTATCACAAGACTATGCGCACTATCGCCAACGCATATGACACCAACACCTGGCCGGCGCCGGTAACCGAAGACTATACCGACGAACTGAATGATTTTGACCTGCGCCGCCTTGAAGCGCTGCGCGGGGCATAAGGGGAAAGTTATGCAAAACACTAACATATCGCTGAATGATCAAAATACAGTGGTTAACTCAAACGTTGCACTGTTTGACTCGCAATATCTAAATGCAATTAGTGCATTCGCGCAGATTATGGCGCAAGGGGCGGCTACGGTTCCTGCTCACTTGCAGGGAAACCAAGCGGACTGCATGGCAGTAGCGATGCAAGCCGCGCAGTGGCAGATGAACCCGTTTGCGGTCGCGCAGAAGACCCACCTCATAAACGGCGTTCTAGGTTATGAGGCGCAACTTGTTAACGCGGTGATTTCACGCAGTGGGATTTTGTCCAACCGGTTTGAGTACGAATGGTTTGGCCCATGGGAAAGAATTATCGGGCGTTTTGCTATTCGTAAAAACGACAAAGGGAAAGAGTACCGCGTCCCAAACTGGAATCTAGCCGATGAGGAAGGTGTAGGAATAAAAGTTTGGGCCACACTTAAAGGCGAAGATAAGCCGCGAGTGCTGGAATTATTTCTTGCTCAAGCCCGTGTTAGAAATTCAACCCTGTGGGCTGACGATCCCCGCCAGCAAATGGCATATTTGGCCGTAAAACGTTGGTCTCGGCTTTACTGCCCAGACGTGATTCTAGGTGTGTACACGCCTGATGAGCTCGAAGAACGGAACGAGAAAGACATTACTCCGGCAAATACGGCCCACGTCAGCCTGAAAGAGATTGCTGAATCCTCCGCGGTTGGCGAACCGGAAACCACGGCATCCGCTCAGGAGCCCACCAGCAATATTGACTCCCTAGCCGATGAATTTCGTAATCAGATTGATAAAGCGAATGACGTGGATCAGGCCAAGGCCATCCGTGCAGATATTGAGGCACAAAAATCAGCCCTCGGCGCCGCACTATTCACCGAATTGAAAAACAAGGCAGTGCAACGTTATCACCTGGTCAATGCCCGCAACAGTGTCGAAGCGGAGATTAACTCCCTGCCTCAACCTGATGAGCCCGGTGCCGCGGAGAGATTTGCCGCTCTGGAAAAGAAACTAGCGGCAGCCAAGCGCCACCTTGGTGACGAGTTGTACGACGGGTTCTCAACGACCCTGCTTGATATGAAACCAGAATATATCACCAGTTAATAGTCTGGGGAGGCGAAAGCCTCCCGCTTAAAACTGATATCAGAAAATCTAAATCACCAAAAATTATATCGTAATTTCATGACTGCGTTTGTTGGTCATGACCAGATCCTGTGGGGTTACCTCATGAATAATTTACTGACAAACGACGAATTAGTTGAATTGACGGGGTACAGATACCCATCAAAACAATGCGAAGTGTTGCGGCGTTCCGGCGTGTCATTCGTCATTCGTCGGGATGGGCACCCCAGAGTTACCTGGATGCATGTGAATGCCGTATTAAACGGTGCCCCCACCGATCCGCCAATTGAAGACGAAGATCAGCCGAATTTTGAAGGGATATAATGGGAAATGGGAAGGAAGCGACTCAATCCTGACGATAATAAATTACCCCCGCGCGTCAGGAAAAATAAATACAGCTACGTTTTTAAACCCGTCAGCACGAAAGAAACTATCACGCTCGGAAAAATACGCGATCTGTCGATTGCGCAGGTGTGGGAAAAATACGATAAAATAATAAATTCGCAGCGAGACGTTATTACTTTCGGTCGCCTGTGGGAAATGTTTCTCGACAGCGAATATTACAAAGACCTCGCACAGCGCACGAGAAATGATTATTTACAGCACCAAAAAAAATTATTGCACACATTCGGTAAGGTGAAGGCGGATAATATCAAGCCTGAGCACATTCGCTGTTTTATGGATCTGCGCGGGAAGAGTTCGCGCACGCAGGCTAATCACGAGCGCAGCAGCATGTCCCGCGTGTATAAATGGGGGTACGAGCGTGGTTATGTAAAAAGCAACCCTTGCGCCGGCGTGTCTAAATTCTCTGTCAAGGCGCGCGACGTTTACATTAATGATGAAGAGTATCTGGCAATATACCAAGAAGCCACCCCGGCGCTGAAGTGCGCGATGGAGATATCGTATTTGTGTGCAGCGAGAAACGGCGATATTCGTGATCTGGAGTGGGATCAAGAGATGGAATTGGGGTTATTCATTCAGCAGGGGAAAACCGGGAAGAAGCAGATCAAGGCGTACAGTGATCGCCTTCTGGCGGCTCTGGACATGGCCCGTACGCTGGGCGGACATCGATATATCATCGCAAACACGCGCGGCGGCAAGTTCAGCTATACTTGGCTAAATGATCTATGGCGCAGGGCCCGCGCGGCGGCAAGCGAAAAGCTCGGACGCCCTATCAGATGCCATTTTCATGATATCAAGGCTAAAGGGATTTCTGACTACGAGGGAAGCAGCCGCGACAAGCAGTTATTCAGCGGACACAAGACAGAGGCGCAGGTAATCACGTACGATAGAAAAGTGAACGTTTCCCCGACTTTAGACCTGCCGTTAATCAGTGAATACGAATAAATATGCAAAACTGGATTATTGATATACCAAGTGAATATACCAACAATATACCAAGTGCGGGGATTATCACAGAATAGAGTGCTTATAAGTGATTGAATAATGGCGGAGAGAGAGGGATTTGAACCCTCGGAG
>NZ_QDKJ01000038.1:0-2248 GCF_003115815.1 Brenneria roseae subsp. americana
CAGTCGGGTCGCTTCCCCTTTCGCCTCCACCTGCGCCAGCGGCCGGAAGGATCGTTAGATCGCTTCCGGCTTTTCAATTTAATTACTCACCATGATTAATCCCATCGTTCATCAATATATGGTGTAATACTTTCTATAGTTAAAAACCTTGACCTACAATAAAAATCAAGATCACTATTTTTTATCGTTATTTCAGAATGATCACTTGACGAGTTTATTAACGGCGAACAAAAAAAACCGACCTTAGAACCAACAACATTTAATTGAGTTACATCACCAAAAACAATTACCAAACTAAGAGCATTAAACCCCGCCCCTCTCCATTTTTCAGGAATTTTTTTTGGAATATCATTACAAAAAAAATGTAGCTTCAAGTCTGAAAACCGTTCTAATGAAAAACTACCAACCTCAACATGTTGAATACTTAATTCATTATCGAACATGAATTGAATTTTCTCTTTCCCTATAGCATGTCCAAACCACATATTTAGTATCCTCTAAGAAAATTGTAATGCCCATGTGTTCCAGAAACACTACCTGTATTCAAGTTATCTGAAGGCCTTACATTGAAATGTGGATCAGCGCCATGTAAAGGCGTTGCTTTTGTATGACCTAAGCTATGTTCCTGTATAAATATTTTTTCGCCTTTATTGTTAATAAATTCATATTGTCTAGTTTTTATTGGTTGTCCACTACCATCTAATACTCTCTTACCGTTGCCATCAAGAAGGTCTGGCCTTGTTACACTACGGGGTTGCTGACTCATTGGTATTCCAGCATCCTGTTTAGCTTGCCTAAACGCATCACGACGGCTTTCACCTTCATATGTAGTTTTTTTGTTTTTCTCACCAGGACACCCAGCCAACCCCAGCGGGTCAACCCACTCCAATGGGTTATGCACATAATCCTGAGGTCGGATGCCCCCCGCCAACCCTATCGGGTCAAGTGCAACAATTCATCCGATTCCCGCGTCGTACTACCTGTTTCGGCTGTAAGTTGCCTTCATTCAGTCGTCATAGTGCAGGTAATCGCTCATGCTACCGCCCGCCGACGATAAAGTTGACTATTGCTGAGACGCATTCTAAGTCAGGCGTCACCGTTAATAAAGTAACCAAAACAGAACGTTACTACACCGTGGGATACGCCCCGCATAACGGCAGGCTTAACCCGCCGTCCGCGATTAACCTCAAGGGCCGCTGGCTGGAAGAGTCGGGCTTTATGACGGGGATGCCGATCACCATTACCGTGGAGCGGGAGAGACTGGTGATTGAGACCGAGATTAATCTCTGACGCCACACACGATAAACAGCAGGTAAAAAGATAACCGGAAGGCTCATTAAAATCACTTCCGGTTATTTTTAATTAAGTTAATATATCATCCACGCATTCTAGTATCTCTTCCGTTGAGGTTGATACATTATTTTTTCCCCTCCATTCCTTCAACGAGTCTAAATTCAAATTTATGTTTTTCCTTTTGGCATAAAGATAAACATCACCCATGGCAAATATTGCATCGAATTTATTTTCATAAAAAGAACTCCCACAAAAAACATTAAATAATGTGCCCCATAGTTCTTCAATTGTTTCAGTGTTCGCTATCAGATTGTTATTATAACTCGATGAAAACAAGTCTCGAACCGAGCCTATCAGCTCATACATATCCGGTTCTTTATTCAACAAAGAGACATTTATCTCCTTTGTTTTATTCCTTAAAAAACAATCATATTTTAGTGACATCAAGGAACCCCCGGAAAACTCATTGGTTTATTAATTGGTATATGGACATCATTAATTATTGATGGACTATAATGAGGACT
The DNA here is from genome assembly GCF_003115815.1 of Brenneria roseae subsp. americana. Taxonomy (NCBI): domain Bacteria; kingdom Pseudomonadati; phylum Pseudomonadota; class Gammaproteobacteria; order Enterobacterales; family Pectobacteriaceae; genus Brenneria; species Brenneria roseae. The sequence goes on from NZ_QDKJ01000038.1 coordinate 1,818, forward strand.
ACTGGGATTAAAAATCCCGGGAGGATGATAAGTTCCATTTATATCCATACTCCTCTTGCCATCAAATACCCTAACAACCCAACCTTGGCTAGCATTTGATCCCGCGGGGGCTGAAGCATCTATTCCATGAATACGAACCGTTGATGTACTTCCTCCAGCGTTTGTCCACTTATATTCATATCCATACTCACCAGAATAACCTTTTGGAGGAGTCAATTTACGAACCCGAGCATTCTCAGGAATTGTTATAAGATCTGTACCATCTGGCTTTTTAATTGTATTGCCAGACAATGAACACTTACTTAACCCCAGCGGATCTATCCACGTAAGAGGATTCGGTGCATAAGCATAGTTATTATTACCCCCCAACAACCCTATCGGATCAGGCGAAATATACTGCTGGATACCTTCTGCATCATAATAACGATGCC
>NZ_QDKJ01000039.1:0-1773 GCF_003115815.1 Brenneria roseae subsp. americana
AAATCCATTTGCGCTCATGGACTATGTAGTGGTCAACAAAAACTGGCCACGGTTTTAGAGTTTTTCCAGAACAGCTGCTCTGATTCATTCGGCGTCAGCCCGCCATTATACTGATGAGGACGGAGCTGGCTGTAATAACCCGTTATGTAATTCATAATGCTATTCTGGGCATCAGAAAAATGACTATAGCCGGTGCAAGGTACCCATTCTGTTTTAAGACTGCGGAAGAAGCGTTCCATTGGGCTGTTATCCCAGCAGTTGCCCCGTCGACTCAGACTTTGTTTAATCTGGTATCGCCACAATAATTGCCTGAACTGAGTACTCGTATAATGGCTTCCCTGATCCGAATGGAACATAACGTTGGCCGGTCTATTTCTGCGTTCCCATGCCATCGACAATGCCTTGACTGTCAACGATGAATCGGGGAAAAACGACATCGCCCAGCCAACGGGATTACGTGCAAATAAGTCCAGAACAACGGCCAGATATGTCCATCTCTGCCCCGTCCAGATGTAAGTCACGTCGCCGCACCAGACCTGATTGGGTTCAGTGACGGCAAACTGTCGCTCCAGATAATTCGGGATCGCAACATGTTCTTTAGATGCTTTTTTATAGCGATGTCCGGGTTGCTGACAGCTAATAATATTCAGTTCTTTCATCATCTTTGTCGCATGTCAGCGGCTAAGATTCATACCTTTAGCCGCGACCATGGCCGCAATATTGCGTGCCCCGGCGGAGCCATTGCTGGCGTGATGAACTTCCCGGACAAGATTCAGTAATGCCACCCGCGTGGCGTCAGGCTTTTTCGGCATGCGCCAGTACTTGTAACTGCTGCGATGTACCCCGAACACGTTGCATAAAGTGGCAACAGGAAACCGCTTCCTGAGTTTCTCAACTAACGAGAATTTTTCAGGGAGTCTGACATCAAGAGAGCGGTAGCCTTTTTTAAAATATCATTTTCCATTTCAATACGTTCGTCGCAACATGTTCTTTAGATACTTTTTTATAGCGATGTCCGGGTTGCTGACAACTAATAATATTCAGTTCTTTCATCATCTTTGTCGCATGTCAGCGGCAAGAGAGCGGTAGCCTTTTTTAAAATATCATTTTCCATTTCAATACGTTGTATCTGTTTTTTTAACTCGCGTATCTCGAGTTGTTCTGGCGTCATGGGCATTGCTTTAGGCGATTTACCCGCCTGTTCATCCTTGAGTTGGCGAACCCACGTATCCATCGTGGAAACACCAACATTCATCGCTCTGGCTGCGTCAGCGACGGAGTAATTCTGGTCGAGAACGAGTTGTGCTGCTTCAAGACGATATTCAGGGCTGAAGTTCTTCTGGTACGTCCGGTCATGAGGTCACCTTTAATGTGCTGAGGTGATGATATCACCTCTTATCAGGTGGCCAAATTCAGTGTGCCACTACAATGTAACTTCCCCCCTTTCGCATATTACTTAATCGATATTCGCAAATCACTCGCTCATACAACACCTTAGAGGAGTTTACCCATGACCTAATCTGTTCTTCTGGAAGTGCCAGTAGCTGACATTAATAATCCCCACCTGCCTTAATAGTTGAGCATTCGATAAAACGCCTATTCTACCGAAGATATGATTTATCGAGAGTCATGTTTTAGAATCAATCGATTACTTTAAACAGATGGGAACCCAATGAAAGCACTTTCGATTGTTCGACCTGCCGGAACTCAAATCGCAAATGGTCTGAAGACGCTGGAAATAAGGCGATGGCAGCCTGACGTACCAATAGGGGA
>NZ_QDKJ01000004.1:0-334839 GCF_003115815.1 Brenneria roseae subsp. americana
CCAGTCAGTTTTATCTGACTGGCTTTCGCTATTACCAGCAGATAGCATCTTGAAAACAGATTAAATAGAGACTAAATTCAGACCATACAATATCTATTTCGGACCAAATGCACTAATACGGGGACAGGAAGCATGAAGGTAGAAACCATTAGTTTTGTCAAAAAACATGCCGCTGCACTTGATCTGTCTGAACCGATCATGGTTACGCAGAATGGTGTTCCTGCTTATGTGATTGAATCATACGAAGCGCGGAAACAGCGGGATGATGCCATTGCGTTACTCAAACTTCTCACCCTTTCTGAAAGGGATAAAAAACAGGGGAAGGTTTACTCTCGTGACCAATTACTCGCAGATATAGATAAATAACACGACGGAAATTGGAGAGATTCAAATAATGACCAGGGACGTTAACATTGAGTACACGGAAACAGCGAAAAGTACCCTGAGCGACATCGCTTATTACCTTCAGAAAGTTGATGTCAAGCCACTGCCTGTCATTGAGAAAATTATCAACGAATTCGAAGCAAAAGTGTCCACTTTCCCGAACGGGTGTCAGATTGTTCCTGAGCTCTTGAAAATTGGCTGCGATAAATACCGTGAATGCAATACCAGCAACGGCTATCGCGTCATTTATTCAACCGAACAATCCTTGATAACCACTCATGTAATTCTGTCTCAAAAACAGGATATCCAGCAGACCCTGTTTAAGCGTCTGATCGAAATCTAGCGGTTACCCGTAGAAAACACCGGAACCTTGTAACATCGCCGGCGACGACCCGAAGGGTGGCAGACAGGGATCACTCGCCGTAAAAAAACCAGTCAGTTTTATCTGACTGGCTTTCGGTGTGACAGCAATTTTATGCTGCATGTCTGTCGCGTGCTTTTCACTCTACCGCATATTCCTTCATTTTACTTTCGTCAGGCATCATGCCTCTGAGCTTTTTTAGTACCTCACCGGCTTCCTTCAGCACGCGAGCGCACTGAGCCCGGGTGATGGTTAGCGGTGGCTCAATCCTGACTGATTTCGCATTATTCAGCGTTCCCGCGACCAGTACGTTACGTTGGAAAAGTTCTTTCGCAAACGCATAACCGATCTCGTTTTTACTGAACTCGATAGCCTGCAATAAGCCCATGCCGCGAGTCTCGACAATCAACTCGGGATAGTCAGCCGCAAGTTGCCTTAACCCTTTTAATAAAAACGCGCCTTGTGACGCAGCCTGATCCGGCAGTTTTTCGGTCAGCAAAACGTTGATAGTCGCCAGTCCAGCGGCGCAAGCCAACGGGTTGCCACCAAACGTCGTGGTGTGCAGGAACGGGTTTTCAAACAGCACGGAAAAGACCTCTTCCGTTGCCACCGTGGCGCCAATCGGCATCACGCCGCCACCCAACGCCTTGGCCAGACACAGGATATCAGGCTGAACCCCGTAGTGCTCACAGGCAAACATTTTACCCGTGCGCCCCATTCCGGTTTGTACTTCATCCAGAATCAGCAATGCCCCAACCTCATCGCATAACGCTCTGACCGCAGGCAAGTAATTATCCGGTGGCACTATCACACCGCCTTCCCCCTGAATAGGTTCAAGGATAATGGCGGCCACATCGTCTCCGGTCTTCTGGCATTGATGAACCTGCTTCCGCATGGCGCTGATATCGCCAAAGGGAACATGGTGAAAACCAGGAAGTAACGGCATGAAAGGACGGCGAAACGCGGACTTGGCCGTGGCAGACAACGCCCCTAATGACTTACCGTGAAACGCGCCCGTTGCGGCAATAAAGGTGTATTTACCACGCGGGGACTGATAAGCCTTGGCCAGCTTCAGCGCCGCCTCAACCGATTCCGTTCCGCTATTGCTAAAGAAGCTGTATTTCAGATTCCCCGGCGTTAACGCCGCCAGCGTTTTTGCCAGCAGGGCGCGTAACGGGTCAAGCAATTCCTGACTGTGCAGGGGCTGCTTGGCGAGCTGCTGTTCCACTGCCGCAATAACTTTGGGGTTGCGATGTCCAACGTTGAAAATACCGTAACCGCCGAGGCAGTCGAGATATTCATTTCCCTGGGTATCAACTAACGTATTCGGGCCACTTGCGCGCCATTCGACCGCGCCGTAATCGCCTCCTGTGGTGACAGATTTTCTGTACTCCAGAAAACCCGGATTGACGTATTCACGAAAACAACTCAAAACTTCCCGGTTCAATGAGGCCATCTCATCGTGGGTTAATGTGTCACTGTTAATCCAATCTAGCGCCTGCTGAGTACACTCTAGCGGGTTGAGGTGTGCGTGTAATCTGGACAAAATAGACTCCTTGCTAACGGACATCACGCGATATCAACTTAATTAATGCACATAACACGCCAGCCGCCTGCTAAAAAAGCGAATTAAATATTAAAATCTGACATAACCAATAAAACTGAAATAAAAATTAAAATAAATCTTTACATTTAGAATTAAAATCCACTGATTATGGTTAAATCGGGGTGAAAAGAGAGGCATAAGGAAAAGACGCACCTTGATCGTGCGCACTGCATCATTTTGGTGCAAACAAATTATCGGGAGTAAATACAACGCGATAACGTCAGAACAGACGCGGTATGGGCTTCTTTCGGCGTAAGAAATGGCCCGGCGGTGAGTATGACCGGCATGAATGCCGGTCATACCAGACGAGGTTAATGCTTAATCATGATATGCCGCACGATGGTGTAGTCCTCCAGTCCATACATCGACATATCTTTCCCATAGCCAGACAGTTTCTGTCCGCCATGCGGCATTTCGCTGACCAGCATAAAGTGCGTGTTAACCCAGGTGCAGCCGTATTGCAGACACGCCGCAAGACGATGAGCCCGACCGATATCCCGCGTCCAGACGGATGACGCCAATCCGTAATTCGAAGCATTGGCCCAGCCCACCACCTGCGCTTCATCATCAAATGGCGTAATGGAAATCACCGGTCCGAACACCTCTTTCTGCACGATCTCATCTTCCTGCCGCGCACCAGCCAGAACCGTCGGCTGGAAGTAATACCCCGCCCCTTTTACACGCTCTCCGCCGGTGACTACCGTAATATGAGGCAATGCCTTGGCTCGTTCGACAAATCCCGCCACCCTTTCCAACTGTTGTGCGGTAATCAACGGGCCCAGCTCGGTTGCTTCATCCCGCGGATCGCCCATATTCAACGTGGCAACCGCTTTACCCAGGGCATCGACCACATCGTCATAAATGGCGCGATGCACATACAAACGACAGGCCGCGGTACAATCCTGTCCGGCATTGTAGAAACCAAAACTCCGGATACCCTCGACCACCTGATCGATATCCGCATCGTCAAATACAATCACCGGGGCTTTGCCCCCTAATTCCATATGCGTGCGTTTTACACTGGCGGCCGTATGGGAAAGAATGTGTGCCCCCGTCGCAATCGAACCGGTCAGCGATACCATACGCACCCGCTCATGACCGGTCAGCGCATCGCCGATATCCGCCCCGCGTCCGAACAGAATATTGACCACCCCGGCAGGCAGAATATCCGCCAGCAGGTGTGCTAAATGAAAAGTAGTCAGCGGGGTTTGTTCCGCTGGTTTCAGCACCACGCAGTTCCCCGCCGCCAATGCCGGAGCCAGTTTCCATGACGCCATCATCAGCGGGTAGTTCCACGGTGCGATAGAGGCCACCACGCCAACCGGATCGCGCCGAATCATTGACGTATGTCCTTCCAGATATTCTCCTGCTGCCGATCCCGTCAGGCAGCGCGCCGCACCGGCAAAGAAGCGAAACACATCCGCCACCGCCGGGATCTCATCATTCAGCGCCGCATGATAAGGCTTACCGCAGTTGAGCGATTCAAGACGGGCAAATTCCTCGGCATGCGCTTCGATGGCATCGGCAATTTGCAGCAACAAGATAGCGCGCGTTTTAGGCGTAGTCTGTCCCCACTGAACAAACGCCGTATCTGCCGCTTTTACCGCTGCATCAACCTGGTGCAAATCTGCCTGAGCAATCGAGGCAATTTCCTCGCCATTGGCCGGATTAAAAATCGCCAGCGCTTCCCCCTGACCCGCAACCAGCTTCCCCTCTATAAGCAATTTGTCATGCATAACGCTTTCCTTATGAACAGAAAATTACTGGAGTTCTCACGTATACCTCGCTATCCACACGCTTTCTGCCTGCAAGATATCTGCCACTTTGCAGAATTGACCAGCACCGCTCTCGTCCTATGGCGTCTTTCCCGGCTCATTTTGCGTTTGTGTCGCGGCTTCCCGCGCTTCTTCCGCCAGGGTCTCAATCTCCTCGTCAGTCAGTTGTTCGGACGCTTCATGCACTTTGGCAAGTCCTTCGCTGACGGTCACGTCTTTCGGATCCTGTGTGGTCATTACCTTTCCTCAGCAGCAAAATAGTAAACATACAAAGATAAGTGTAGTCGAAGGGGGAATTCCGCCAATCTGAAGAAGATTTAACTCTTCTTTCTGCTTGTTCATATGTGATAATAATTATCAATTACATCATATTTTTATTACTCAGGGCCTTATCCGGTCGATTTCAACGTGCAGCACTGCGGCAAGCGAACCGATCCCATACGTTCAGATAACGCCGTGATGATGGAGAAAGGAGAGCCGTTGCACCTGAGAGGATGGGATAAGTCACCTGACGGGACGTTGGGATGTCAGAGTCTGAACTCAGAATACTTTTCAACCATTATGCTCAGCGGTTAGAACGGTATCTTAATCATAAACTGCGCGACCCCCAGACTGCGGCGGATTTGGTGCAGGAGAGTTTTCTGCGTCTGGCACAACGGCTGGAGCAGCATAATGATGTGGGGGATAAGAAAGCCTACCTCTATAAAACGGCCAATAACTTACTGCTCGACCACATTCGCCATCAGCAACGCTGGCAAATGACGTCATCAGCCGAAGATGCCGATGCGCCGCTGGACGATCTGCCGGACATCACGCCGCATCTCGATCAGGCGGTAATCTCTCAGCAGGAACTGGAACGGCTGGCTGTCGTTTTATCTACGTTGCCTGAACGTTCTCAGCAGATATTCCGTCTACATCGGCTGGAACAGATGACGCAGGTGCAGATTGCCCGACAGTTGAACATTTCGCTCAGCACTGTCGAAAAACATCTGGCCAACGCCTTGAATGCCATGATGAATATCCGTTTAACCTGAAGATAATCACAAATTATTTACGGGTTTATGACTACCAGACGTCTACATACTTAGAGACCATATTAAAATCAGGCCTACCAGATGAAAGATTATCCCCCTGAAATTAGGCAACAGGCAGCATTATGGGCCATACGTCTGGCAGAAGCCCCACTGGAAGACGAGCAGGAACAGGCATTTCAGCACTGGCTACAGCAGGATCCCCGCCATACGTTGGCCCTGCAACAAGCCGGGACGCTTTGGCAAGGGTTGGGTTCGCTCAGTACAGAGCAAAAACAGGCGTTTGAGCCGCGTGTGGCGCCGATAAAACGCTTCGCCCACTGGCGGATTGCGGCGCTATTGCTGTTGGGACTGAGCTTCGGTACGGCATGGTTTTCCGACGGATTTTTAATGCTGCGGGCAGATTATCGCGCTGAAAATCAGGTTCGCAGCGTCACATTGCCTGATGGCAGCCAGGTCGAGATGGACGCGGGCAGCGCTATTGCTATCGCCTACAACCAGCACGAACGGCGGATAAAACTGCTGCAAGGCAATGCCTGGTTCACGGCGGCGCCGGTTAATACCTTGGAGCAACGTCCCTTTCTGGTCGATGCAGCGTCAGGCACCACGCAGGCACTCGGCACCCAGTTCATTATTCAGAACACCCCGCAGGTGACCACCGTCGGCGTGGTTGAACACAGCGTTCAGGTAACAGCGAACGGACAAACGTTGCGCCTTGATGAACAGCAGGCGGCGCGCTACACTCCACACGGCGTGACGCGTGACCCCGACTGGAATAGCCGCGACAGCAGCGACTGGACGCGCGGCCAGCTGGTATTCAATCAGCAGCCGCTGTCCGATGTGGTCGATCGCATCAATCGCTATCATAGCGGAACGGTGATCGTTTCCGGCACGGCATTGCGTCAAAGCCAGGTCAGCGGCATCTTTTCGCTGAACGAATTGGATAGCGCGCTAAAAACCATTACCGCCGAACTGGGCGCTAAAACCGTCACGCTTCCCGGCGTTACCATCTTGTACTAATCCTCCCCAAACCTCCCCGCCACTCCTGCGGTTTTTGTCGGGCGTGGTCAGGTCTGAAAAATAGCCAGAAGATACGGAAAACCCGCCATAAAAGCCGCTGGGAAATTTTCACTGTCACCACGCGACACCCCGCCGAGGAAAAAAATTTAAAGATTTTTTTACGGGTTCTGCAATCTCAGCCGTCTTCATATTTAGGTAATGATTTTTATTATCATTTTCATTAAGAAACAAATGGACATATATCCATCTGTTTTTTAACGCTTATTGATAATCTCATTGACGGCAGAACAGGCAAAATGGACAAAATATTACAATATCAACCCCTCCGTTTATTACCGGCTAGTAAACTTTCCGTTGCCATTGGTATCGCGCTTTCGTTGCTCAGCCCACAGCCAAAAGCACAGACCGAAACCCATGTCGCACCGGAGCATCAGGCGCAATCCAGCCGGATCGCGGCGTTTTCCATCAGCGCACAGCCCCTGCACACGGCCTTACTGCGTTTTGCTGAACAGGCAGGCCTACAGGTGTTTTTTGCCGATGTAAAGCTGGAGAACATGCAGGGCAACCCGCTCCAGGGACGTTTTACGCCAGAACAAGGACTACGCCAGTTAATTGGCAACAATCCCGTTGATTTCCAGATCAGCGCAGTTGGCGTCATTACGTTACATCCCCGCGCGACCCATGTAGACCGTGTAAAAGTCGATGACACGATGGTGGTGCGGGCACTGAGCGTCGCCAACCCCGGAGACTGGATCTACGAACAACCCCGGGCCATCAGCGTGATTTCACGCGAACAGATGGATAACCGCCCAGCCCGCCACGCCGCCGACATGCTGGAACAGTCCGCCGGGGTCTACTCCAGCGTCAGCCAGCAGGACCCCGCATTATCGGTGAATATTCGCGGTATTCAGGACTTCGGCCGCGTGAATATGAATATCGACGGGATGCGGCAGAACTTCCAGAAAACGGGGTATGGCCAGCGTAACGGACAAATGTATATCGATTCCGAACTGCTCTCCGGCGTCACGGTTGAAAAAGGCGCAACGAACAGCATGGGGAGCGCCGGGACGCTGGGGGGCGTGGCAACATTCAATACCGCTAACGCCAGCGATTTTCTGGCGCCGGGTAAGGAGTTAGGCGGCAAGCTGCACGCCAGTACCGGCGATAACGGCACCCACTTTATTGGCAGCGGTATTCTCGCGCTGGGCAATGAAACCGGGGATATTCTGGTCGGTGCCAGCGAACGCCATCTGGGTGATTACTGGCCGGGTAACGATGGCAACCTCGGAAATATTCGGATCCCCGGCAGTTCAAACAATTACGACACATGGTCAGAGAATCTGAAACACCAGAAAGTCACCAACGCGGCATATACCATGCGATCGCGGCTGGCCAAAATTGGTTGGAATATGCCGGCAAATCAGAGGATCCAGCTCAGTTATATGCAAACGCAGACCTCTACCGAAAATACCGGTACGTTGTCCGATCTCTCTGACTCTGAGCTGGGATGGAAAGCCAGCGGCCAAAGCGAAATCATGGCTCGTAATACGGCGCTGGACTATAGCCTGAATCCAGACAACCAAAACTGGCTGGATTTTAAAGCCAAGATCTATTACGCCGATACCGACAACGATACCTATAACTACGCGACGTCCGCCAATAGTGCTTATAGCGAACGTACCCGGCTACGAACCTACGGCTTACAGGCACAAAACACATCAAAACTCTGGTTTAGCGGCGCACATGACCTGAGCGCCGATTACGGGCTGGAACTCTATTACGACAAGATAACAACAGACAGTAATAGCAGTAGCGCAAGCAGCGCCACTCCCGCAGGTAATCGCACCATGGCAAGCCTGTTTGCCAATCTGAATTATGCTTATGACGACTGGCTTACCCTGCATGGCGGGATGCGCTACGATCGTTATCGGCTACGCGGCACTGCCAGTCTCAGTTATCGAGAGATTGCCTACACCGTCGATGCCCCCTGCACCGGACGGTCAATTGCGCTTTGCTCGCCGCTAACTAACGAGGTTACGCAGAACTGGGACGTCGATGACGAACACGGCAAGATATCGCCCACGCTGTTTGCCGGGGTAAAACCGGGCGTTGACTGGCTGCAACTGTACACCAGCTACGGACTGTCATGGCGTCCGCCTTCAGTCAGTGAAACCTTTGCTAACGGCACCTACAGCGCGGGTAATTATTATCTTTATCCAAACCCCAACTTAAAGCCAGAGCGTTCCCGCGCGTGGGAAGTCGGTTTCAATATCCAACATCCGGATCTGTTGCTTGAAGGCGACCGGATCGTCGCCAAGATGTCCTATTTCGATACCAAGATCAGCAACTACATCAGTCTGAACGGAGCCAGAAATAAACCGGGTTATAACGGCTATTCCCTCAGCAACGCCGTGTTCCAGAACAATCTGGCAAAAAGCCGCTTCCGTGGGTTGGAATATCAGCTGAATTACGATGCTGGCTTCCTCTATGTTGATGCCACCTACACTCACATGATCGGTAACAATGATTTCTGCGCGCCCGTCGCCTGGTTAGGCGGCGTGACCACCGTCGGCGGCTCCAGAGGTAACTACTACTCAACGCCCGTGGATACCTCCGCCAGCGATTTCTACTGTCAGAAAACGCTCTTGTTCAGCAACGCGGCTTACCTGCCGGGGGATCGCGGTTCAGTGACGCTGGGCGCCCGCGCTTTCGATCGCAAACTGGATATGGGGATCACCATGCGTTTCGCTCCCGGCTATCAGGATGCGACAGCGCCCAGCAACTCGGCCTATTTAGCTGACTGGCCTAAATATCGGGTATATGACCTGTATGCCAGCTACCAACTGACCGACAGTCTGACCTTACGAGGTTCAGTAGAGAATATTGCCAATCGCGCCTATATCGTGAGCTACGGTGAATCACTGGGGTATACCCCAAGCCGGGGAAGAACCGTGCAGGCCGGGGTGGAATATCGATTCTGATTTCACTGTCATCTGAGAAAGATGACAGGAAAGCAAGGGCGACGGTTATCAACCGACGTCTTTCGCGGCATACACGGATTGCCGTGTATATCAATCGTTAGTTAATGAGGAGTCTGTTATGAGTTTTGCAATTACCTACGATAGCTACTATGCCGATTACAGCATTACCGATTACCTGACTGAATGGTCAGCTGCATTCGGCGATGTTAATCATACGGCAGGCAATACCGAGGTCGGAGGAAACAATACCGGCGGCTTCTACGGTGGCGACACATTTATAGACGGAACTCAGTATGGCATTACGAGTACGCAAAATGAGTTTTCCGCACTCATTGCTGAAGGCGATCTGACCTATACCCTCTTCTCCGCCCCCGCCCATACGCTGTATGGCGATCTGGATAGCCTGACATTCGGTAATGTCTTGCAAGGTGGCACCACGGCTGGAACCGCCTATTATCTTGCTGAACCAGAAGTCACCTTTAGTGGACTGGATCTCTCAACTGACGTTGCCAATTTGACGGTTGATAACCGCGGCGTTGTACATGACGTGGTCTACGGTCTGATGAGCGGCAATGTTCAGCCACTGCTGGACGTGCTGAGCAGCGCCGGTATTGATATTAACGCCAGCCTGGATAGCCTGAGCTTCGCGACGGCAACATCTGATTCCGCGATTACCACAGATGCCACCGTCGACGTCGTCGGCGTAGCCGATACCGCTGACATCCTGTTAGCTGCATAAAAAAAACGGCTAAGAGTCTCACCTTTTAGCCGTTTGAGAGAATACCGCTGCGGTGCAGAGAGAACGAACGCCGCAGCGGTTATCCGAGTGTAATGACTACCGGGAAGCCTCGTCAATAGCGGTACGGCTAACGGCAAGGCTTCCATTCTATTGAGGAAGGACTATCCCATGCCCGTATCCCGTTCGGCCTCATCAGGCAGGGAAATTATCGACGCGCTGGCAACGTACCGTCAGGGATTCTGGGGGATTGGTCTGTTCAGCGCCGTCATTAACCTGCTGATGCTGGTTCCCGCCATTTATATGTTGCAGGTTTACGATCGCGTCCTGCCTTCCGGCAATACGATGACATTGGCAATGCTCACGGTCATTACGCTGGGGCTGTTCTTATTGATGGGATTACTGGAATGGATACGCAGCGCCGTCGTGATCAGCCTCGGTACGCAAATGGACATGCAGCTCAATCAGCGTATCTACAATGCCGCGTTTGAAAATAATCTGAAAAGTGGTTCGGCCCGGGCCGGACAGGCATTGAACGATCTCACCACATTGCGCCAATTCGCTACCGGCAATGCCCTGTTCGCCTTTTTTGATGCCCCGTGGTTCCCGATTTATCTGCTGGTGATTTTCCTGTTGCATCCGTGGCTGGGGATAATGGCGCTCAGCGGCGCCATCGTACTGATTCTACTGGCGTGGCTGAACCAGCGTCTGACGCGCGAGCCCCTGGCGCAGGCGGCAAAAATTACCGTTCAGGCCACGCAGCAGGCCAATGCGAATCTGCGCAACGCCGACGCGATCGAAGCCATGGGGATGCTGGGCACCATGCGTCAACGCTGGCTGACGCAGCATCGCCAATTTCTGCATTACCAAAATGTGGCCAGCGAAAAAAGCGCCAATATCACCTCACTGGCAAAAAGCACCCGTCTGGCGCTTCAATCGCTAATGCTGGGGCTGGGCGCACTGCTGGCTGTTAACGGCGAGATCACCCCCGGCATGATGATAGCGGGTTCAATTTTGGTCGGTCGGGTATTGAACCCCATCGATCAGATCATTGCCGTCTGGAAGCAGTGGATGCAGGCGCGGCTTGCCTGGCAGCGTCTGAATGAACTGTTGGATCAAAACCCGGTGCGAATCGCCGGCATGGCTTTACCGGCGCCCCAGGGGAAGTTACAGGTGGAGCAGTTGAGCGCCGGCCTGCCGCATTCCCGCACGCCGATACTGGCTAACCTGACGTTTGAACTCTCTCCAGGCGATGTACTGGGGATTCTGGGCCATTCAGGATCGGGAAAATCCACCCTGGCGCGGCTATTGGTCGCCGCGCTCCCGCCGCTGAGCGGCAAAGTCCGGCTGGATGGCGCAGATATTCATCAGTGGGATAAAGAACATCTGGGCCGTTTCGTCGGCTATCTGCCACAGGATGTCCAGTTGTTCAGCGGCACCATCGCCGAGAATATTGCCCGGTTCAATCAACCCGACGCCGAAAAAATCGTGGCGGCCGCCATGACCGCAGGCGTACACGAGATGATTTTGCGTTTACCGCAAGGCTACGACACGCAACTGGGTGAAGGCGGCACCGGCCTTTCCGGTGGACAAAAACAGCGCGTCGCACTGGCGCGGGCCATTTACGATCGCCCCAGGCTGATCGTGCTCGATGAACCCAACGCCAGCCTGGATGAAGACGGAGAAAAAGCGCTATTGGCCTCTATCGCGGCGCAACAGCAAGCGCTGAGTACCCAGATCCTGATTACCCATAAACCCAGTTTGCTTTCCTGCGCCAATAAATTGTTAGTGCTGCGGGCGGGCCAAATCCAGTATTTCGGCGAGACGCATCAGGTATTGAAAGAACTACAGCGGGCCCAGACAACCAAACCGTCAGCCGCCGCAGCCCGGCCGGCGTCCCCGGTTAAAACCGCCGCAGCGGCTAACGCATTCAGCCCATCCCTACCCGGTTCGTCCGGGTTAAGTATGGTTTACAACGCGTCAGGCCCGCGTAAAGCCGTGCCGGATAAATAACGAGAATTGCCTCATCCAATGCAGAAAAGGTTACTCAGGAGTTTGTACGCCAGGGATTGGCTTATTATCCGATGGTCCAACGACCGTGCTTGTCAACGAGGATGGATATGTCTGCCTTACCCGAATTGAAACGTCAGCCGAATACGTCATTCACCGAGGCCGCGGAAAACCCTACCGTCATGCCCCTGCATACCGATGCCGGACGCTATTTAAAACGCGGAATACTGCTGGTTCTGCTCGGATTTTGCGGCATGTTGCTTTGGGCCGGGTTAGCTCCGCTGGATAAAGGCGTGGCCGTATCAGGACGCGTTATCGTTGCCGATAACCGGAAAACCGTACAACCCGTCAGCGGGGGACGCATCGCGACCCTCGCGGTGCGTGACGGCGAACGGGTGCAGGCCGGCCAGCCGCTCGCGACGCTGGATCAAACCCCGGCACAGGCCCAGCGCGATAACCTGTCGACCCAGCTTCTGGAAGCGCAGGCGAGCGAAGCCCGTTTAAAAGCAGAACGCGATAATCAGGAAACCATTATTTTTCCTGACACGCCCTCGTCATCCGCACACATTTCGCAGCAAATTCGAGCGTCGCAGCAGCAACTGTTTATTAGTCGCCGGGCCGCGCTGCAACAGGAGCTTGCGGCGATGCAAGCGGCGATAATGGGCGCAAAAGCGCAATCCACAGGCGCACAGGCGTTGCTCAACAGCAACCAAACGCAATATCACATCATCAACGAACAGCTACAGGGATTGCGACCGCTGGCGCAGGAAGGCTATATCGCCCGTAATCGTCTGCTTGACGTAGAGCGTCAGGCGGCACAGTTGGCTGGCGCCATTGCGCAGGAGCGTAATAACATCGTGCAAATTCAGCAGCAGATCATCGAACTGGAGCAAAAAATACGCCAGCGACAGAACGAGTATCAAAAGGAAGTACGCACCCAGCTTGCTGATATCCAGCTTTCAATTCAGGACATCACACATCGGCTGAAATCCGCCGAATATGAATTGCAAAATACGCAAATCCGGGCGCCCGTCAGCGGCACGATTGTCGGGCTGGCGCTGCATACCGAAGGTGGCGTAGTCAGCGCCGGGCAAATGCTGATGGAGATCGTCCCTGACGGACAACCGCTGCTGATTGACGCTCAGTTGCCTATCGAATTGGTAGACAGAATCGCGGAGGGTTTACCGGTAGAGTTGCTCTTCTCCGCGTTTAATCAGTCCACGACGCCGCGGATCTCGGGCGTGGTGACGCTGATTGGCGCCGATCAACTGGTCGATCAACAGACTGGCACCCCCTACTACGCCCTGCGTATCCGCGTTGATGAGCAAGGAAAACAGCAGTTGGCGGGTCTGGACGTTCGTCCCGGCATGCCGGTTGAGGCATTTGTGAGAACGGGGGAACGCTCATTGCTCAACTACCTGTTCAAACCGTTATTCGATCGTCTGCATATCGCCCTGAGCGAGGAATAATCATGCTTTGCTTTTCACGCATCGGTGTGATCCGCCGTTATCGTCTGCTGTTGTGGTTGTTCACACTAAGCTACAGCGCGCCGGGTCAGGCGCTGGGATTAATGGAAGCCTGGCAGCGCGCCTTAATTCACGATCCCGCCTTTCAGGCCGCCATTCATGCGCGCAACGCCGGCATAGAAGAAAAGAATATCGGGCGTGCCGGACTGTTGCCTAAAGTCAATTACGACTACAGTCAGTCACGTAATGACTCCACTGTCACCAGCAATAACCAAAAGTCCGAGCGTGACTATAATAGTCACGTTTCCAGCTTTTCCTTGCAGCAACCCCTGCTGGATTACGAGGCCTGGTCACGTTATCAACAGGGAGAAGCCAGCGCCGTACTGGCTGATGAACAACTGCGGGATCAGAGCCAGCAGCTGCTGGTGCGCTTATTTCAGGCCTATAGCAATGTGCTGTTCAGCCGGGAACAGATTACCCAGGTGCAGGCTCAGCAGCGCGCTTACCGGGAACAATATCAGCTTAATCAGCGGTTATACCAGCAAGGCGAAGGCACCCGGACCGACATTCTGGAAACCGAGGCCAGACTGAACCTGACCGATGCCCAACTGATAGAAGCGCAGGATAATCTTGATATCAGCCTGCGCGAACTGGAAACCTTACTGGGCATGCCGATCGCCGCAGAACAACTCGCCACGCTAACCCCGCGTTTCACACCACGCCAGCTCCAGCCAGCCAATTATCAACACTGGCAAACACTGGCTCTGCGTCATAATGCGCAATTGCTGGCGCTCACTCAGTCGCTGGCCGTGGCTAAATATGGAATTGAACGCAACCGGGCGGGTCATCTGCCACAGGTCACGTTAGTCGCCAGCACACGCAATACCCAATCAGATACGGAAAGCAGCTATAACCAGAAATACGATACGCGTTCGATCGGCATCCGGGTGAGCGTGCCGATTTTCGCCGGAGGGGGCGTTTCCGCCGCCACGCGACAGGCTCAGGAACGCTATCAGCAGACAGCAAGGGAAAAAGACGAGCAGACCGCCGCCGTTCAGCTCGAACTGCGCCGCCAATTTAATCTGGTGACCAGCAGTCAGGCGAAAATGCGGGCTTATGAATTAGCAGAGCAATCAGCGCTGGCGCTGGTGAATGCCACCCGAAAAAGCGTTCAGGGCGGAGAACGGGTCAACCTTGATGTGCTCAACGCCGAGCAACAGCTTTATGGCGCACGGCGTGACCTCACCGAAGCGCGCTATACCTGGTTAACCGCATGGCTACAGCTCCGCTATTATGCCGGCACGCTGGATGAACAAACGCTGCATCAGCTCTCCGCCTATTTCACGCATGCCTCTTAGTCGCCTCATCTCCCGGGTCACCGGCAAACCCGCGTCTGTACTTGCCTTTGTGGCCGGGGAGATATCGTTTTTTTTGTATTTTCAAATGGAGATGAGCGAAAATATATTCTAAAAAATTTTATATAAATATTATTTTAATAACTTTAAACGCTATAAGCCCCTAAATAAAACGGTATGGCAAAAATAAAAAACAGCGGAAAATGGCAATTTATGATAAGAAAACGCAGTAAAGATCAATCATTATCCTTACTCTTGGTCTGTATGAGATCACAATTATTGACATTCATAATCAAAAAGGATTTAGATTTAAATTATTTAAAAAAATCATAAATATCAATAAGATAAAATTATAATACACCTTATTGAGTAATGAATGCATCCATAAAAATGCGTTAATGCACTCATAAAGCAACCTAACAGACCAAAACAGAGAACCAACTTACAACAAAAATAGAACAACAATTCAATGAATGAATAATCTATGATACATCCGTTAACCTGATTATTACCGCTCAAACTTAATTTATATTAAAAAACTAATTTTACAGTTAAAAAACTAAATAAAGCAAAGAAATAATAATTATTGAGAGCTATGCCATTTATTTAAAGTAAAAGAGAGAAACATAAAAATTAATAGATTTAGATCAAGAAAATTAATAACAAATAATCCATATAGTACCCGCGACGAAGGTAAGCCAACTTAATTAATTAACTCGTCATTCAGAGCAATGGGGTATCTATGGATTTTATCATTCAATTAGTCATCGTCCTTATTTGCCTTTTCTACGGTGCTAGAAAAGGCGGGATCGCACTGGGGTTACTAGGCGGTATAGGGCTGGTCATTCTGGTGTTTGTCTTTAAACTTCAACCCGGTAAACCACCGGTTGACGTCATGCTGGTTATCATCGCGGTGGTAGCCGCGTCGGCAACGCTTCAGGCCTCAGGGGGTCTGGATGTCATGTTGCAGATCGCAGAACGACTGTTGCGCCGCAATCCGAAGTATGTATCAATCATCGCACCGTTTGTTACCTGTACGCTGACCATCCTGTGCGGTACCGGCCATGTGGTTTATACCATTCTGCCGATTATTTATGATGTCGCCATCAAAAATAATATCCGTCCAGAAAGACCCATGGCGGCCAGTTCCATCGGTGCGCAAATGGGGATCATCGCCAGCCCGGTATCGGTAGCCGTGGTATCACTGGTCGCCATGCTGGGTAATTTCACTTTCCAAGGGAAACACTTGGGATTCCTTGATTTACTGTCGATCACCATTCCATCTACCCTGCTGGGGATTCTGGCAATCGGTATTTTCAGCTGGTTCCGTGGCAAGGATTTGGATAAAGATGAGGACTTCCAGAAGTTCATTTCCGATCCAGAAAACAAACAATATGTTTATGGTGACACCGCCACACTGCTGGACAAGAAGCTGCCTCGCAGCAACTGGGTGGCAATGTGGATCTTCCTGGCAACCATCGCCGCGGTAGCCATTCTGGGGGCAGATGCAGATTTACGGCCGCATTTTGACGGTAAACCGCTCTCTATGGTGCTGGTCATCCAGATGTTCATGCTGCTCGCCGGTGCCATCATCATCATTGCAACCAAAACCAATCCAGCGTCTATCTCCAAGAATGAAGTGTTCCGGTCAGGTATGATCGCCATCGTGGCCGTGTATGGTATTGCCTGGATGGCAGAAACCATGTTCGGTGCGCATCTGGAAGAGATCAAAGCAACGCTGGGAACCTTGGTTAAACAGTACCCATGGGCCTACGCGATTGTTCTGCTGTTGGTATCCAAGTTCGTTAACTCGCAGGCAGCGGCACTGGCGGCGATTGTCCCGGTTGCACTGGCCATCGGTGTCGATCCGGCCTATATCGTAGCGTCGGCGCCAGCCTGTTATGGTTATTACATTCTGCCAACCTACCCAAGCGATCTGGCTGCCATCCAGTTTGACCGTTCAGGTACCACCAAGATTGGTCGTTTTGTTATCAACCACAGCTTTATCCTGCCGGGTTTAATCGGGGTGTTCACATCCTGTGTCTTTGGCTGGGTATTTGCTGCTATGTACGGCTTTATCTAAGCAATACGCCCTGTATGAAAAAAACCGTTCGGGAAACCGAACGGTTTTTTTTTATTGTGGGCTATCCCTGCCCTCCTCATGATCCCTGGCTTTTCGCGGGAATATGGCGATATCAAAAAATACTTAATTCCTTTCCGGGGATTCGTCAGCACTATTACGTGACGTTGAAACACTCACTTCACGGTGTGAAAGCCATATGTTGACACAGGCTTGCGCCAATGCCCGCGTCGGATCAATGCTGATGTCCAGCCAGCGCGACTTCACGGCAGCCAATGCCGGAGGGACCTCCGTACACGCCAATACCAGCCATTCGGCGCCACGATCGACAAGTCGCCCGGCCAGTTGCTCAAGCAACGCCCCTCCTTCTTGTAGCTCGCCGCGTTTTACCGCATAGCACCCCGGTACGAAAAACATGGCCATTTCCTGTTCAGTCGGCTCCAGCGTAATCGCCCCTTTCGCGGCCAGGCGCTGCTGATACCACCCTGCCCTGAGCGTGCCTGCGGTCGCAATCAGCCCGACTTTCTGTGGCGCCTGAACCCGATCTTTTGCCAGATGCGCAACCAATTCCAGCGTGGCATCGGCGATATGAAGCAACGGCGCGCGGCTTTCCGCGGCCAGCGCATCAAACCAGTGATGGGCGGTGTTGCAGGGGATCACAATATGACTGACAGATAACCGGTTAAGCTGGCGAATCGCCGCCAACAAAGCGGGTAATGGCGACTCCCCCGTCCCTGCCAGCGCCTGCTGACGATCCGGGATCTGTGGCACATTCCAGGCCACCACCGGGACATGATCCTGATCGCGGCCGGCGGGCGTTTCCGTAATAATCTTCTGCAACAAATCGACCGTCGCCAGCGGCCCCATGCCCCCCAGGACGCCAATGAGCGGCGCGCTATCTGGCTGAGTATTCATCAGGATGGCGTCTGTTCAAAAAGCTGGCGATAGCCAAATAACCCAGCAGAACCACCGGTATGAATAAAGACAATATTCTCATCCGAACGAAAATGCCCCTGACGTATCAAATCGATCAGCCCTGCCATACCTTTGCCGGAATAGACCGGATCGAGCAGAATGCCTTCCAACTGCGCCAGCAGCCTCAGCGCTTCCAGCGTACCTTCTGTCGGAATCCCATATCCTTTACCTACATAGTCACTATTGACGTTTACGGCATCGCGCGGGATTTCGCCTGGTATCCCCAGTAGTTGCCAGGTTCGTTGCGCCAGCGCATACACATTTTCTTCCTGCTTCTCTTTCGGCGCCCTGACGCTAATCCCCAACAAAGGGATCTGGCTGTGGGTCGCGGTCAACCCGGCGACTAATCCAGCCTGCGTCCCGGTGCTGCCCGTAGCATGCACGATGTGATCGATCCGCAAACGCTGCTGGCTGGATTGAAACAGCAATTCTTCCGCGCAGGCTACATAGCCCAGAGCGCCAACGGGGCTGGAGCCTCCGCCGGGGATCACATAGGGTTTAAACCCCTCTTTACGCAGAGTGTCGGCCAGTTCTTCCATTGCCTGCTGCATATCGGCGCCGGCCGGCAGGTGGTCAACAATCTCGCCGCCCAACAGATGATCCAGCAAGATATTGCCGGAACGCTGGTAGTCATCACCATAATCGGTAACGCGCTTTTCCAGTAACACCTTGGTTTTAAGGCCCAGCTTTGCCGCCGCGGCAATCGTTTGTCGCACATGGTTTGACTGCGTCGCGCCTTGAGTGATGATGATATCGGCGCCCTGCTGTTGCGCGTCAGCCAACAGAAATTCCAGCTTACGCGTTTTATTACCGCCGGTTGCCAGTCCGGTGGCGTCATCACGTTTGATATAAAGTGTCGGTCCGCCTAAATAGGCGGAGAGATTCGGCAATGCCTCCAGCGGCGTAGGGAAATGTCCCAGAGACAAACGGGGGAAACGGGCAAGATGCATAGCTTTCTCCTTGAATTCTGATTTACAAATTGAGATGACGACGCGCTTCCTCACGTACGCGATGAAGAATACGTTTCTTCAACACGGCGTAGTCAGGGTGCTGTGCCAAGGTTTCAATATTTCTTTCCCGACCAAACGGCAGTTCGATAGCGTCCGCGATACGACCGGGACGAGCCGACATCACCAAAACCCGATCGGCCAGAAACAGGGCTTCGTCAACATCATGCGTGACAAACAGCAGCGTTGTTCCGGTTTTCTGCCATGCGGCGAGCAGCAATTCCTGCATCATCAAACGCGTCTGCGCATCCAGCGCGCCGAAAGGTTCATCCATCAACAGCACGTTCGGGTTAGGCAGCCAGGCGCGGGCTAATGCGACACGCTGTTTCATGCCGCCGGAAAGTTGCCATGGATAATGCTGCTGGAATCCTTCCAGCCCCACCAGAGCGAGGTAGTCTGCCGCTTCATGCTGAATCCGGGCTTTATCGGCACCTTGCATCCGGGGACCAAACGTCACGTTTTCCATTACGGTCAACCAGGGAAACAGATTGGCCTGCTGAAACACCATCCCGCGCGCCGGTCCCGGTCCACGAACCGGGACGCCGTCACAGAGCACGCGTCCGTGGCTGGGTTGTTCAAAACCGGCAATCAAATTTAAAATGGTCGATTTGCCGCAGCCGGAGGGGCCAAGCAACACCACAAATTCGCCTTTGCTAATCCGCAGTGACACATCATCCAGCACGGTTAACGTTCCGCCCGGCGATGAACGGCCTTGTGAAGGGAAAGAGAGACTCACGCGTTCGACAACAATATGCGCCGCGTCTGGCTGATGAATATCCGCCATTATTCTTTCCCTGCCCACGGCACCAGTACATACTGCGCGCCGACCAATAACAGATCGAGCGCATAACCGATACCGCCCAGCAATAAAATACCCAGCATGACAATGTCAGTGCTCAGATAGGAACTGGCGTTCATTACCATCCAGCCGATACCTGAGGTGGCGGCAACCATTTCCGCGGCAATCAGTGATGTCCAGCCGATGCCGATAGCCAGCCTCACCGTGGTAAACAACTCGGGCAGCGTATCGGGCAGCACCACATGGAAAAAGATCTGCCTGCGGCTGGCGCCCAGCGTTTGCGCGACCCGCATCCGGGAACGGCCAACACGCTCGACGGCAGCGCAGGCGCCGACCACCACGCTGAGAAACGTGGCGATAAAGATAAGAAAGAACTTGGATGCTTCACCAATCCCCAGCCATACCACCGCCAGCGGGATCAGCGCGATTTTCGGCAGCGGACGCAAAAACTGGACAAAAGGGTTGAAAATAGCGGCAACGGGGGTGGATAACCCCATCAGCAACCCCAGCGGTACGCCGAGAACGATCGCCACGCTGAACGCGCCCAGCGCGCGTGCAACACTGACCGCAATATGCTGCCACAACGGCACCTGTCGGTAACCATCCTGCAACAGTTCACTGGCGGTTAACCCAATGTCTGACAGCGGCGGCAGAAGCAGCGGGTCAACCCACTGCTTCACCCCGGCTAATTGCCACATACCAAGAACCAACGCCACGGACGAAATGCTCAATAACACGTAAGACGTTCTTTTCACGACCCGTTAATTCCCTTTTGCCGCTTGCTTCAAATAGGACGAATTAATGGAATCGGCAAATGAGGAGGGAATGTCGCGCTGGCGAACCTCGCCGATGCTTTCCAGGAAATGCGCCGTTTTGGCGACCGCCTGCCCGATACCGCTCTGATCCGTGTGGCTGCCATCACCCAGCCACTCCGCGGTAGCCTGCTGTTCCAGCGTCGGATACTCCAGACCCGACAGCGTATTGGTTGCCGTGGTAACAGGGGCGCCCACTTCTTTTGCTACTGTGGCCGCCGCTTTCTCCGGATCCTGACGGAATTCGTCCACCTTCTGTTGATGGACGCGAAGGAAGCGCGCCACCGTTTCCGGATATTGCTGGGCAAACGCTTTTCTGACCACGTAGTTGTTGTAAATCAGATAGCCGTCTTTTTGCAGATCCTTGGTCGCGAAGATTGCATGACCGTCAGAGGCTTCCAGCTCCTGAGCAAACGGCGCCCATACATAGCCGGCGTCAATATCGCCGCGTTTCCACGCCGCCACCATTTCCGCAGGACGCAGGGGGATCAGGTTTATTTTGCTGCGATCGAGCTTGTTGACCGTTATCGCGGCTTCAAGCGCATACTGTGCCGTTGAATTGGGCGGATAAGCCACCCGTTTGCCTTCAATATCCTTAAGCGCGACGATCCCCGGTTTGGCAATCAGGCGTTCATAGGTCGCAATCACACCCGATACACCGACAATCTCCACCGGTAGTTTCCGTACAATGCCGGCCGCTGCCGGACTGGAGCCAAAATTAGCGATATCTATCGCATTACTGGCAAAATAATTCAGCGCATCGGCGCCAGAAGCGAATTGCACCCATTTCACCGGTGCGCCCAGCGCTTTTTGCAATGAGCCGTCAGCTTTGGACAATACCAATACCTGCGAGCCGCCGCTGTAGGCCACCCGCACCTCATCAGGTATCTTTTCTGCCGCCGATACAGTCAAAGTCATTAAAAACAGGCTGCCAAGACCTAACGCACCAAATAATTTTCTCATTATGTTTCCCTATGGAATGAAATAACTGACAAATTCAATAAATTAAAAGAAGAATTAAGCGACCTGCTTATTTAATTCAAAAAGTTGTTTCCAGCTGGTGTCATCAACATAAATTCCATTTTCACTACGCTGGCGATAATGGTTCTTTTCAGCATCGCCCGGCAGTAATAATTCTCCATCATCCCGGGATTGACGAACCCACGCTAATAAATCCGGAATTTCCTGTTGATAGGTTTCCGCGCCCCCTAACCGTTGTGGATCAATTAAAATGGATAGCATGCTGTTAATAATCTGTTTACCTTCGCCTTTTGCCGTACGTTCTGTTTTTCCGCCGGTTAATGCGGCGCCCAGCAAAGAACAAATCAGTGATAAACCTGACCCTTTATGTTGTCCGAAAGACAGCAGCGCCCCCAACGGTTCTTCCATCAACCAGCGTGGATCAATCGCGGGTTTCCCTTCATTATCGACAATACAACCCGGGGCCAGCTGCTTCCCTTCATTCCAGGCAATGCGCGCTTTATTACCGGCAATCACACTGGTCGCAAAATCCAGAATGACGGGATCGTCGCCTTCAACAGGGATACCCGCGCAGAAAGGATTCGTGCCAAAACGCGGGCGCTGTCCCTGCCATGGCAATACAACAGGCTTGGTATAGACGTTGGCAAAATGCAGTGAAACCAGCCCAGCTTCGGCGGCCTGTTCCGCCCAGGCGCCAATACGCCCCAGATGATGGGCATTCGCCAGACTAATGACCGCCACGCCTTGTGACTGCGCACGTTCTATCCCTTGTATCAGCGCCTGTTTTGCCACCACCTGCCCGAACCCCTGATGACCGTCAAAGGAAATCAGCGGGCCAAAATCCAGCGTCTTTTCAGCATTGGCATAAGGCGATAACCCGCCTTCCTGAATTGCCGCAATATAGCGCGGCAGCATGCTGACGCCATGTGAATCATGGCCTTTCAGACTCGATTCCACCAGATTATCCGCCACGGTACCCGCCACGACGGCATCAACCTCAATATCAACCAATCTGGCGCGTAAATAATCGCGCAAATAATGATGACTAAATACGGGCATAATTGCCTCTTAACACAGACCTAAACAAGATAGGCATCACTATAACGCCAGGTGTTTTATACATAACTGAGAAATACAACTATCGATAGCAAATAATCTTCTAAGGCAAAGATATCCGGGGGTTAAAGCGAACTTCACTAATAAAAAGAACAATTCTTCTAAGTTATTCCAAAAAAAACTTTATTAATACCAACCATAAAAAATAGGATTCACCTAGATTCTCCATTTAAAAAGTCCGTCAGGATCGAAAGTATATTCGCATAAAATTTTCTTATGATTTGATAATTAATAGAGAGAAAAAATGAATAGCACAGTTAAAAATAAAAAACTCAGTCGGTTAACGCGAGCGGCGGCATTAATTGGATTAACACTCGCGTCTTTTGCCTCTAATGCGGAAGGGAATATCAGTATTGCGCAACAATTCGGTATTGGTTATCTGATATTGGATGTCGTGCGCGATCAAAATTTGATCGAAAAACACGGCAAACAGCAAGGGCTCGATATCAAGGTAGACTGGCGCACACTCTCCGGCGCAACCGCCATTAATGAAGCACTGCTGTCAGGCGCGCTGGATGTCGCCTCTGCTGGCGTACCGCCGATGTTAACCGTATGGGACCGCACCCGCGGTAAGCAGAACGTCAAAGCCATTGCCTCTCTGGGATCGATGCCGAACTATCTGCTCAGTAATAATCCTGCGGTCAAAACCATTGGTGATTTGAGCGACAAAGACCGCATTGCCGTTCCCGCCGCCGGCGTGGGCTTCCAGTCTCGCACGCTACAGATTGAAACCGCTAAACAGTACGGCGTTGACGACTTCAAGCGCTTTGACAAAATCACGGTCAGCCTGCCTCATCCCGATGCCAGCGCGGCATTGATCGCCGGCGGCTCAGAGATCAACACGCATTTTTCCAGCCCGCCATTCCAGTATCAGGCGCTGGAACATGCCAACGTCCACAAGATCCTCAGCTCTTATGATGTGCTGGGAGGCCAGGCCACATTCAATGTGCTTTACACCACTCAAAAATTTCATGATGAGAATCCGAAAACCTATCGCGCATTCTACGATGCGCTCGCCGAAGCCGCCCAGATTATCAAAGCTGATAAACCTGCCGCCGCCGAAACGTATATCCGGGTGGAAAAATCACGACTCGACCCGGCGCTGGTGAAAAAAATCGTTGAAGATCCAGAAATCGATTTCACCATTACGCCACAGCGTACCTATGTCTATGCCGAGAAATTACACCAACTTGGCGTGTTGAAAAATAAGGCTGACTCCTGGAAAGACTACTTCTTTAGCGAGATCCACGAGCAGCCAGGTAGCTAATCACGACGACCGGATAAATTTCGGGAGGCCGGGACGGCGGCAAGCGAGTGAGGCTCATGGATGAACCGAGTAGCAGAGCCAACGCACCGGCAACCTGAAAGCTGACGGGTAGAGGCTTGCCATCGTTAACATGCGCAGTTGGCCGGCACCGTCAATCACGCACTGGAGGATTTATGAGCCACGACCACAACGGTGAGCTGCCAAAGCCCCTGTTACAAATCGACGGCGTCGGCCTGGAATACCGAACTCGTCGCAGCCAGGTTCGCGCCACACACGATGTCAGTTTTGACGTATTTCCCGCTGACCGCTTTGTGCTGCTCGGGCCATCCGGGTGCGGCAAATCCAGCCTGTTAAAATCCATCGGCGGATTTTTACCTGCGGTGGAAGGTGAAATCCGACTTGATGGCGAACGCGTCACACAACCGGGGCCGGACCGAATTATGGTTTTTCAGGAGTTTGACCAGCTTCCGCCGTGGAAAACCGTGCTGGAAAATACGCTGTTTCCGCTGGTCGCCAGCCGAAAGGCGACTCGGGCCGAAGCCCGTGAAAGAGCACTGTATTTTCTGGATAAAGTCGGATTAACCAAATTTGCCGATGCCTATCCTCATACGCTATCCGGCGGAATGAAGCAGCGTGTCGCCATCGCCAGAGCGCTGGCGATGCAGCCAAAAGTGTTATTAATGGATGAACCGTTCGCCGCGCTGGATGCGCTGACTCGCCGCAAAATGCAGGAAGAATTACTCGCCTTATGGGAAGAGGTGCGCTTCACCCTGCTATTTGTGACGCACTCCATTGAAGAGGCCTTGATTGTCGGTAGCCGCGTGCTGCTGCTCTCTCCTCATCCGGGGCGGGTACGGGCAGAAATCAACTGTCATCAGTTTGCGATGGACGATCAGGGCGGCGAAGCTTTTCAGGCGGCGGCCCAGCGTATTCACCATCTTCTGTTTCCCACTGAAGGTACGACGCCTTCTCCTGCCATATCGCATCAAGGTAAACACTATGAGCATCCAGCCCCCCGTCCGACCCGAGTATCAGCGTGAACTTACTCCGCTCAAAAATTTTGCGCTGGCCTTGCCTCTACCGCTTACCACGCGGTTATGGAATCAGGCATGGCTGCGTAAGATTGTCATTCTGTTCGGGTTAATTATCTTGTGGGAATTAGGCTCCCGCTGGCAAAACAACGAATTGATGTTCCCTGGTTTTCTGCAAACCTTTGCTGCTTTCCGGGAAGATCTGGCCAATGGTGAATTACCGAATAAGGTTATGGTTTCACTCAGCACATTGCTGAAAGGCTATGTGGTGGGTAGCCTGCTGGCGTTGGGATTAAGCGCGCTGGCCGTATCAACCCGCATTGGACGTGATTTGCTGGCAACGCTAACGTCCATGTTTAATCCCCTGCCCGCCATTGCGTTGCTGCCGCTGGCGCTGTTGTGGTTCGGGCTGGGCGAGAAGAGTCTGGTTTTTGTACTCATTCATTCCGTAATGTGGCCGATGGCGCTCAACACCTATTCAGGTTTCCTCAGCGTTTCTGAAACGCTGCGTATGACCGGACGAAATTATGGTTTGAAAGGTCGGCGCTATGTTGCCTACATCCTGGTGCCCGCCGCACTACCTTCCATTTTGTCCGGTCTGAAAATCGGCTGGGCATTCGCGTGGCGTACATTAATTGCCGCCGAACTGGTTTTCGGCGCATCCAGCGGCAACGGAGGGCTGGGTTGGTATATCTTCCAGAACCGTAATGAGCTGTATACCGACCGTGTTTTCGCCGGTCTGGCTTCCGTCATCATTATTGGCTTGCTGGTCGAGGGGCTGATCTTTGCCAGCATAGAAAAACTCACGGTAAAACGTTGGGGAATGCAACGCTAACTACCTCACTCAAGGTGTAATGCACCATTTTGCTGCGCAATAATGGTGCTGTTGCACCTTTACTATGCTTTTTCGTTTTATCCTGGCTGAAATTCCCAGCCCACCGGCATCGCCCGCCCAGGTATCCCTCGCCCCCTTTTCCACTATGAATTTACACGCCTTATTGACCGCCTCGACGCACCGGCGTGTCCTTTTTTTTAAAAAAATAATTATTGGCATACTTATTGATATCATATTGTTCAACAATGTGAATTATTCTTGACGCCACCACCAGAGAAAAAAACCATGAAAAACACAACACACAATAAAAAACGTTCGCTCCACCGTACCGCACTGGCTTTGTGTAGCTGTCTGTTTGGCATCACATCAGTTCAGGCAGACGCCGCATTGAAAATAGGTACCGACCTTACCTATCCGCCTTATAACTATATGGATAATGGGAAACCCGCAGGATTCGATACCGAGTTCATGGCGCTGGTAGCCAAAACGCTCAACACCACGCCGCAATTTATGGACACGCGTTTTGCCAATCTGATCATGGGAGTCAACACCAGCAAATTCGATGTCATCGCGTCAACCCTTTATGTCACGCCAGAACGTGCCAAACAAATCGACTATATCCCTTATATGAAAACCGGCGGCGTGTTGCTAACGCTGAAAGCAGGCAACTTCACCCCCACCCAACCAGAGATGCTGTGCGGTAAAAAAGTCAGTTCCATTCAGGGCGCCGCCTGGATCGGAAAACTGGCCGAAGTGTCGAAAACCGTCTGTGCAAAACAGGGGATTGGACCCATTGATGTACGCGAGTTCCCGACATCGCCAGAAGCCAGTCAGGCGGTATTATCTCATGCCGTGGACGCGCAATTTGAAGATGCCGCCGTCGCCCGCGCCGCCGCTGACAAATCAGGCAAGTTAGCGGTCACCAGCGATATTCTTTATCCCGTCGTCGTCGGACTGGGCGTTAAAAAAGGTAATGCAGAACAGTTACAGCAACTTAACGACGCGGTAGCGAAAGTTCTGGCGTCGTCCGACTACCAGTCGCTGCTGAAGCAATATAACCTGACCGCGCCGACGGCAGAGGATATTACGTCTGCACTGGCCGGTACGCTGTAACTGCTGACTTGCCATCTCCCTTCTTCATTACGGGGCGACACAAGGATACCGCTTTATGAATATTGACTGGCACTATCTCCTCGGCCTATTTAGCTACCAGGAGTTTTGGGGCGCCACCTTGCTGGTCGTTGAACTCAGTATCGCCACCTGGCTGGGCGGTATCCTGCTCGGATTAGTCCTGGCGTTGGCGAAACAGTCGCACATCTTGCCATTGCGCTGGCTCGCCGGGACCTATATCTGGCTATTTCGCAGTCTGCCGTTATTGGTTCTCATCATTTTTATTTACAACCTGCCGCAGTTTTTCCCTGCCAGTGCCACGCTACTCTCTTCCCCGTTCCTTGCCGGGCTTATCGCGATGATCCTTAGCGAGTCAGCCTACATCGCCGAAATTCATCGCGGCGGGCTGATGTCGGTTCACAAGGGACAGGTCGAAGCAGGACGCGCGCTGGGCATGAGATATTTAGGTATCCAGCGTCTGATCGTCATTCCGCAGGCGTTACGTATCGCCCTGCCTACGTTGGCTAACGAGTTCGTCACCATTGTAAAGCTGACGTCGCTGGTTTCAGTGATTTCACTGGCTGAGATCCTAATGGTCGGGCAACGACTCTATACTCAGAATTTCAAGGTGATGGAGACCTTGCTGGCGGTCGCCTGCTATTACGTCTTTATTGTTACGGTATTCGACCGATTAATTACCTGGCTGGAGCGCCAGCTTGACGTTAATCACCGGTTGGCACGGCCCACCAGCAATCAGGAACAACAGCTGGCGCGGCAAACTTCGCTGACACCGCCTTCGCCGCCCGGGCACGCCCGTTTTTCCAGACTTCATCCACCGATCATGACGTTGACTGAGGTCAGCAAGCGCTATGGCGACAAAGTGGTGCTGCAAGGCATTACCCTTCAGTTAGGAAAAGGCGAGGTCGTCTCCATCATTGGGCCGTCTGGCTCAGGGAAAACCACGCTAATCCGCACCATGAATGGTCTGGAATCACTGAGCAGCGGTGAAATCACGCTGAATGGCAAACGTTTTTTGCACGTAACACCTCACGGCCGTCCCGATAAATTTTACTACGATCAGGCTGACCGTATCGGCATGGTATTTCAGGGGTTTAATCTGTTCCCGCACAAAACCGCGTTGGAAAACATTATGTTAGCCCCCCACTACCACCGCCAGGGCGCGCAGGATGATATTCGCCAGCTCAGTCTGGCCTTACTGGATAAAGTGGGATTGCTGGCACAGGCGCATCAATACCCACATCAACTATCCGGTGGGCAACAGCAGCGGGTGGCGATAGCTCGTGCGCTGGCGATGAAACCGTCAATTATGTTATTTGATGAACCGACCTCCGCACTCGATCCGGAACTGGTCGGCGAAGTGCTGAAGGTGATCGAAGACCTGGCTAATGAAGGCATGACCATGGCCATCGTCACCCACGAAATGTCATTCGCCTTTAAAATTTCCGATCGCATTATTTTTATGGAACAGGGTGAAATGGTTGCTCAAGGCACACCCGGCGAGCTAAGCGTGTCAGAAAATCCCCGCCTATCGCGCTTTCTGACAAGTCAACGACATGTATTGAATCAACTGGAGTTCTCATCGCATGCGACCACAGACTGAAGAGACAACGTATCAGGAGCTGCCGGCCTTTGAACGCGTGGCAAATCTGCTGCGCGATGAAATGATCGCCGGAAAACTGTTGGGTGGACAAACCCTGATCGAAAGTGAACTGGCTGAACGCCATCAAATTTCCCGGAATACCGTACGCGAAGCACTGCGCCAGTTGCTGTGTGAAGGGTTGGTTGTTTACCAACGTAATAAAGGTGTCACGGTACGTACGATGACACGTGCGGATATCAAGGATATTTATATTATCCGCCGCACGCTTGAGCTACAGGCGGTCGGCGGCGACAGATATATCAAACAGGAAACCCTGAAGCGGCTATGGGATACCATTGAAATCGTGGAAAGCGCCGCCCGCGACGACGACTGGCCTACCGTGGCAACTTACAGCCTGCGTTTTCACCAGGTCATTGTCAGCATTCTGGGTAGTGCGCGCTTCAATAGTTTTTTTGCCAGCATCGTCGCCCAGCTACGCTTGCTGTTTGCCTCGGCCCCCGACGAAAAATTCTTCCAATATCCCTGGGTTGAGCGTGACCATCAGATCTATCAACTGCTGCGGTCCGGCGATCGCCAGGCTGCCTGCCAACTTCTGACTCAGTATTTACAGGATTCAGAACAATCATTACTCACATTATTTGTGACCAAGGAATCACTATGACCACATTTTATCCTGCGGCTTATCAGGTATCCAAAGGATCGGCGCTGGACGTCGATCGCGATTTCTATCAGCACATTGCCACCGCACAACACAAACGGACGCTGATTGAACAGATCCATGTTCCTATTCGCACCGGTCAGGCCTGGACCGTGCCGGCCGGTCACGTCTTTCGCATTGTTGCCGCAGAGGGCGCCCAGGTTGGCGACCTGAATATATGGAATCAACATAATCCGCGGGAACGGATGTGGGCGGCGCGTACCCGGCAATTACAAGGCGCACATGTCTCAACCTTCGACCGTCTGTGGTCTAA
This sequence comes from Brenneria roseae subsp. americana, assembly GCF_003115815.1. Classification (NCBI taxonomy): domain Bacteria; kingdom Pseudomonadati; phylum Pseudomonadota; class Gammaproteobacteria; order Enterobacterales; family Pectobacteriaceae; genus Brenneria; species Brenneria roseae. Next base: position 29,331 of record NZ_QDKJ01000004.1, read on the forward strand.
CCTGCCATTTCTGCGCCCCATGGTGACCATTACCGCCGATAGTCTGGCCGATTACGGCATCGACGAACATGGCGGCCGCGTACACGATCTGCTGGGAACGCGTTGCGATCCCTACGTCAACCATCTGTTGACCGGTGAAGACTTCGATTTTCACTGCCATTCCAATCTCACCCGCGCCGTGATGCCCTATGGTTTGACCGAGTTTGACGTGCACGATGTCCTCAACGTTTTCCAGTGTACCGGGCTAAACGCGGACGATATGTATTTCATGAAAGCCTGTCCGGCGAAAAAAGGGGATTATCTGGAGTTCTTTGCCGAAATTGATGTGCTGTGCGCGATTTCAACCTGCCCGGGAGGCGATCTCTCGTTGCCGATGTGGGGACCGGACGCGGAAGATCCCTTGTCAGTCTGTCGTCCGCTGGGAATTGAAATCTACCAGTTGGATGACTCGCTGCTGCAAGGTTGGTCACAGCCGGTGTCACCGGCCTATAAAGGCAACCACGGTATGCCCTTGCCTAAATGGGAAGATCAGCCCGGCGCGGAAAACAAAAAATGTTGCTGAAATGCCATCGGACAGGCGCGCTACCTCCTCACTTCGCTTCATAGTTAACCGGATCGCTTGATGCGTCTCCTCACCGCCTGCTGGTTATGCAAAATGCGCGTATGCATAACCAGAATTGTTCTTTTGCCGTTTTCTGCATCGCTGCTACAACTGGATATCCTCTGTCCTCCGACATAGAAGAGATCGCATCCATGATTGCAATACAAGCACCAGAAACCTATCTGAATCGTGATGGCGTCATCCGTTCTGTTGGTGAATTCATTACGCCTTTTGCCAAAACGGTTCTGATCGTTACCAGCCCGCAGGCCTGGCAGGCAACGGCAGAACACGTTGAGCGCAGTCTGAATCAGCACGGTCTGATTTATCAGGTTGAATTTCTGCCGGGTGATTGCACCAAGCTCGTAATCGAAGCACTGACCGCTCAGGCACGCAAGTTCAAGGCTGAATTGATTCTGGGCATTGGCGGGGGACGCGTCCTGGATTCGGCGAAAGCCGTCGGCGAGGTATTGGGACAGATTCCGGTGATCACCGTTCCCACGATCGCCGCTACCTGCGCGGCCTGGTCTCCCATCAGCGTCATTTACAGCGAAACCGGCGCGCACAATGGTCCAATCGCATTGAAGCGACTGCCGGTATGGGTTCTGGTTGACAGTGAAGTGATTGCGCAAAGCTCGTCGCGTTACCTCAAAGCAGGCATCGTGGATGCGTTGGCGAAATGGTATGAATTCCAGCCTTATTTGCGCAATGGCGATGACGGACTAGCTCTGGCATTGAAAGCGCAGGCGGCAAGACTGGCCGTGGATACCTTCAATACTTACGGTGAACAGGCCATTAATGACAATGAGCAACGGCAGGTAACGCCGGCATTACGCAAAGTGATTGATGCCGTTATCGCACTGGCCGGTGTGGCGAACAGCATGAAAGACAATGTTCCGCGGATTGGCGTCGCGCATGCCATTCATAACAGCATGACGCGTTTGCCGGCGCTTCATCATTGGCTGCACGGCGAAAAAGTAGGATTTGGCTTAGCGGCACAGGCATTTCTTGAACATGAGCATGCCAGCGACAGAGCAGAGCTATTGTCACAGCTTCATCGCTATGGCAGCCCACTGACGCTCACATTACTCGGTCTGGGCGATCGCCCGCAGCTGGTTGAGGAAATTGCGCAAGAGGTGAAAATCTCCGCCAAAATAGCGGCGAGACTGCCCTTCTCCGTCGCGCCGGAAAACATCAAAAATGCGCTATGGAGTACCCAACAGTTGGTTCAATCCCCCCTGCGTGAAGACAGCCGGGCCGCCTGAATGACAACGCCCCGGAAAGGTACCGGGGCCGTCATTCATGTCCGTTCAGCGCTACCGCAGCGGCCCGATGAAAACCGCTATCCGCTCACCCTTGCGGCGCCGTTGCTATGTCAATACCTTTCAGTTCGCGTTCATAAGCCTGCGCTTTTTTCTCATCAAACTGATGTTCCCATTTGGCGACAACCAGCACCGCCAGCGCGTTGCCGACAACATTCAGCGCAGTCCGCGCCATATCCAAAATACGATCGACCCCGGCAATAAACGCCAGACCTTCCAGAGGGATGCCCACACTGCCGAGCGTCGCCAGCAGCACAACAAAAGAAACGCCCGGCACGCCGGCAATCCCTTTTGACGTCAGCATCAAGGTCAATACCAGCACAATTTCCTGCCCAATTGACAGTTCAATGCCGTACAACTGCGCGATAAAGATGGCGGCAATACTTTGGTACAGCGTAGAACCATCAAGGTTAAAGGAATAACCGGTTGGCACGACAAAACTGGTAATCGATTTCGGCGCGCCATACGCTTCCATTTTTTCAATAATACGCGGCAATACCGTCTCAGAACTGGCCGTAGAGTAAGAGAGAATCAATTCATCTTTCAGGATTCGAATCAGCATGGTGATGCGTAATTTACATAAACGGGCCACGCTGCCCAGTACCACCAGAGCGAAAAACAGAATCGAGGCATAAACCAGAATCACCAGTTTCGCTAACGGCCACAGTGAGGCAAAACCAAAGTTGGCCACCGTCACCGAAATCAGGGCAAATACCCCTACCGGAGCATAACGCATGATCATATGCGTCACTTTAAACATGGTTTCGGATACGCCGCGGAACACGTTCAACAGCGGATCGCGGTGCTCTCTGGGTAAAGAAGACAAGCCCAGACCGAACAGTACCGAAAAGAAAATAATCGGCAGCATATCCCCTCTGGCGAGGGCCGCAAAGATATTGGGCGGAATCAACGACAGGATGGTAGCGACCAAACTATGTGAGCCGCTTTGAACCTGCTCGGTGGTTTTTTCATATTGTGAGATATCGACAGAGGTCAGCATCGACATATCGATGCCCTGTCCCGGCTGGAACACGTTCGCCAGCGTGATGCCCAGAACGATGGCTATCGTGGTGATGACTTCAAAATAAATGATGGTCTTCAGACCAATTCGGCCCAGCTTTTTCGCATCCCCAACGCCGGCAATGCCGACAATCAGCGTAGCGATAACAATGGGCACGACAATCATTTTAATCAGGCGGATAAAGATATCGCCCGCGGGACTGAGAATATTACTGATGAGCCACTGGCGACTCTCGGCCTGTTCATGCAACACCGCGCCGAGTGCGATACCAAGAACCAATGCAATGAGGATTTGCCAGGCAAGGCTGATTTTCTGCGTTTTCATGTGATTTTCCGTTTTAAAACTCCTCGCCATGAACGCATGGCGATATCGCAAATTTCGGCTCAAGGTAAGCCGTAAAATAAGCGTGGAGACAGCATATTTGATGAACCGCTATCGATGTTTTCCCATACCTGCGTGAAAAATGAATCACATAGTTATTCAATAAAAGCGCACAAGTATTTGTATCTAAAAATAAAACATCAAGCATAAGTTATTGTTATGGCGTGGAATGCTACTATCCCCCTACGGTGAGATCAAGTGGATTATGGGAGCAGCAAATCATAATTATGCTTAATCAATGACAGCGAGACGGGCCGAATCACAGCGGCGTGACGAAAATTATTGCGGGGAATAACGTCAGCCAGCGACAAGAAAATCGCTGGCTGGAAACAACGTCAGGCAAGCATCCTGCTTAGATCTGGTAATCAATAACCGTATCGTCATGATCGCTGAAAACCCGATCTTTAATTTCAGTCAAAGAGAGTTCCGTGTTACAAAGTTGAATGAACTTCCAGGCGTAGTTACGCTGTAGTTGATGTTTTTTCAACCCCAGCCACACCGTATTCGCTTCAAATAAATGTTCCGCGTTCAATTTGACTAATCCTTTATCCCGATCGGGATCGTAAGAATGGTCGGCGACGATCCCGACGCCAAGCCCCAACTCGACATAGGTTTTAATCACATCCGAGTCCTGTGCGCTCAGGGTAATATCCGGGGACATTCCGGCGGCCTGAAATGCCCGATCCAAACGGGAACGTCCGGTAATCCCCTGACGATAGGTAATCAGCGGCACGGTATTGAGTTTCTCCAGCGTTAATATCGGTTCCCTCGCCAACGGATGGTTTTCCGGCACAATGACCGAATGATGCCAGCGGTAATAGGGAAAAGCAGCCAGCGCAGTTTCATTAATCAGTTGCTCGCTGGCAATGCCGATATCGGCATCTCCCGTATGCAGCATCGCCACAATTTCATCCGGCGTTCCCTGATTTAACACCAGACGCACCTGCGGATACAGCGCCCGAAACTCTTTGATCACCTGTGGCAGGCTATAGCGGGCCTGGGTGTGCGTGGTCGCTATCACCAGTTGCCCGGTGTCGTTATTGGTAAAGACGTTGGCCAGACGACGGATATTGCTGGCGTCGTTCAGAATCCTTTCTGCGACAATCAACAGCTCTTTACCTGGTTCCGTCATTCCCAGCAACCGTTTCCCGCGACGGATAAATATTTCAATCCCCAACTCTTCTTCCAGCTCACGAATATGCCGGCTCACACCAGATTGAGAGGTAAACAGCGTATTCGCTACCTCGGTCAGGTTGTAATTGCAGCGCGCAGATTCACGAATAATTTTCAGTTGCTGAAAATTCACTTTTCACCCCGTCGTTAGTATTACGTTCCAGCCTTATACCCTGAATAATTCGGGTTGCATGAAGGCGGTCAGCGATTCGGGAGACAAATCCGCCGGGGCGAGGCCCATGAAAGGACCGGATAACGAGCGCGGCCAACGCACATGCAACTTGAAGTATGACGGGTATATCCAATGGCTATGTCTGACAATAGGTATATTGATACGAAGGAATGGGGCTCAGGACAAATACGGAAATGGTTTTTATTATGCTATTTTGTACTATAGAAAATAACATACTGATATTAATGATATTAAAATTGAGCAATCTGTATCCTCTGCTGAAGAATCATCTGTACCCTCTTTTTGGATAACTCAGGTTGGGCTTGACTTATTTTGCCTCATTTGTATTTTTAAGGACATGCACACATTCCTGATCATTGTCCCCGAAGGGGGAATGCTATTCGAAGCGGCGGGGATTGCCGACATCCTGACGCAGGCTAATCGCCTGAGGCCGGAGGATTCGCCCAATCCGCGCTACCAGGTGACAATTGCCACCACCCAGCCTCATCACGTTGTACACGGGCAGTCAGGGCTGAACCTTCTGGCGGATCACCGTCTCTCGGATCTCGATCCCGCGCTGGAACGCGATACCATCATGATCACGGGAAGAGGATTGAGCGAGGAAGAAGGCGCCGTCGTCGCGGATTGGGTTCGCCGCGCCGCACCCAAAGCGCGGCGCGTCGTTTCTGTCTGCGGGGGCGCATTGATCCTTGCCCAGACCGGCCTGCTTGATGGGCGCCGGGCCACTACGCACTGGCGATTGCTGGATACGTTGCAATCCCGTTTTCCCAAAGTGAAAGTCGAAAGAGGGCCGATCTATATTCAGGACGGCGCAATATGGACTTCGGCCGGCGTCAGTTCGGGGTTCGATCTCACGCTGGCGCTCGTCGAAGACGATCACGGCTTCACTCTGGCTCGCGACGTCGCACAAGACCTCGTCATGTTCCTGCGCAGACCTGGCGGCCAATCGCAATTCAGCCGCTATATCCTGAATCAGGCCAAAAAACCCGGCCCGATTCGCGATCTCCAGTCCTGGATCCTTGAGAACCTCGCCCACGACCTGTCAGTCGAAAAGCTGGCGGACCGCGTCGCCATGAGCCCGCGTAACTTCACGCGCGTGTTTACCCGTGAGACCGGTACGACGCCGGCCAAATATGTAGAAGAAGTGCGCCTGGATGCAGCCAGACAACGTCTGGAACAAGGCGCGGAAAAACTTGAACAGGTCGCGGAAGCGACCGGATTCGGCAATAGTCTCAATCTGCGCCGTGTTTTTGAAAGAAACCTGCAACTCACGCCGACGGAATACCGCGAACGCTTTTGCTCCCGCATGTTGGCGTAAATTGATCTATAAACGTCATTTACGCCATTCTTCTTCCTATCTAGAGTAGCAGGAGGACAATTAACAAAGGGCATTCATCATGGTCAACGTAGGTATCAATGGGTTCGGAAGAATCGGTCGTAATGTCTTACGCGCGGCATTGGGTCGCAGCGATTTCCAGATTGTGGCGATCAACGACCTGACGGACAGCAAGACTCTGGCTCATCTCCTGAAATACGATTCACTCTCTGGCACCTTGCCGGCCAGCGTCGAAGCGGTTGATGATCGGTTGGTGCTTGATGGCAGGCCCATCCGTGTTTTCTCAGAAAGAGATCCCGGTTCGATCCCATGGGGGAGCGTTGGCGTCGATATCGTGATCGAAGCCACCGGGTTTTTCACCGAAAAATCCAGGGCCGAGGTGCATATTACGAAGGGGGGAGCCAAGCGAGTCATTATCTCCGCGCCCGGAAAAGGTGACGACATCACGATAGTCATGGGCGTCAACCATGAGCAGTACGATCCAGCCCGCCATCAGGTTGTCAGCAACGGAAGTTGTACCACCAACGGCCTTGCCCCCGCGGTTCAGGTGCTCCATCAAACCTTCGGCATTGAGTATGGCCTGATGAACACCACTCATGCCTATACCAACAGTCAGGCTCTGCACGACCAACCGGAAAAGGATTTGCGCGGCGCCCGGGCCGCGGCCCTCTCGATCGTGCCTTACTCCAGCGGGGCCGCCAAAGCGATCGGCAAAGTGATTCCTGAATTGGATGGTCGCCTGACCGGCTACTCCCTGCGGGTTCCGGTTCCGGTGGTTTCTATCGTCGACCTGTCGGTTACCCTGAAACGCGACGTCACGGTAGATGAGATCAATACCGCTTTTCGCAAGGCGGCGGAGTCTGGCCCTCTTCAGGGCATTCTCGGTTACAGCGACGAACCGCTGGTATCAAGCGATTATCAGGGAGACCCGCGGTCATCCATTATTGATGGGCTTTCAACGCTGGTCATCGGCGGCAGGCTGGTCAAGATCCTGGCATGGTACGACAACGAATGGGGCTTTTCTAATCGCCTCATTGACCTGGCATTGCTGATGGAAAAACGGGGATTGTGACAACCCATCGCCCCTCGGCCTGTGGTCGAGGGGCGACACGGACGATCAATTTCCCACGCTTCCCGGTATTGAACGTTATCATGCGCTGTTTTTCGTTATTCCTTTGAACCCCACCGTCTCAGCCTCTAGACTAGGCGTCCTCTATCCATATTTAATGAATAACGGGTTTACGATGCTCACTGGCGTTCTTTTCGCCCTCTCGGCAGGGTTAATGTGGGGGTTGATTTTCGTTGGTCCAGTCATTGTGCCGGAATACCCGGCAGCCTTACAGTCAACCGGACGTTACCTCGCTTTCGGGCTGATCGCCATCCCCCTGGCCTGGCTGGATCGCCACAGACTGCGTCAATTAAGCCGCCAGGACTGGTTTGAAGCGCTGAAACTCACCGCGATCGGCAATGTGCTGTATTACTTCTGCCTGGCCAGCGCAATCCAGCGTACCGGCGCGCCCGTTTCAACCATGATTATTGGTACGTTGCCGGTGGTTATTTCGGTCACCGCCAATCTGCTGTACAGCAAACGCGATGGCCGAATCGCCTGGCGGCGGCTTGCGCCGGGGTTGATACTGATTGTCGCCGGGCTGATTTGCGTCAATATTGCGGAATTGAAAGGATCGGCAGCGCCATTGGATCTTTGGCGTTATTTAAGTGGCATCGTGCTGGCCTTCATTTCCGTTGCCTGCTGGACCTGGTATCCGCTGCGTAACGCCCGCTGGTTGCGTGAGCATGTGGACAAGACGCCTACCACCTGGGCCACAGCGCAGGGTCTGGTTACGCTGCCCCTGGCGATACTGGGCTATCTGCTGGTCTGTACCCATCTTGCCCTGACCAGTGAAGGGTTCGCATTACCCTTCGGCCCGCGTCCGGCCGTGTTTATCCCGCTGATGATCGCCATTGGCCTATTTTGCTCGTGGCTGGGAACGCTCTGCTGGAACGAAGCCAGCCAGCGGTTGCCTACGGTACTGGTTGGTCCGTTGATTGTTTTCGAGACGCTGTCCGGTCTGACGTATTCATTTATGATTCGCCAGTCCTGGCCTCCGCTGCTCACGCTGTGTGGCGTGGGCTGCCTGGTGGTCGGCGTGATTTATGCCATGCGGGTTAAGCCACGGCCGATAATTGTGCCGGTGCCGGTATAGATGGCGGTTTCAGGGGAAACCAATCAAGCGCCACTCGCTAATTGTCGGAACAGCGCGACCAGCTGTTCCTCATTTCTTGCGCCCTGATGCAGCTCCAGCACCTTGCCGTGGCGGTCAATGGCGAACGAGGTCGGTGTGCCCATGACCTGATAACGCTCCCTGGTAATACCCAGTTGATCGCGAACAACCGGATAGGTGATCTTGTGGTGAGCCAGCAAAGAGGAAATATCCACAGCATCAGGATCGGTATTCACTGCCACCACTACCACTTTATCGCCATAGTCTTTGCTGAGCTTTTCCAGCGTACTCATCTCAGCCAGGCACCCACCACAGCCCGAAGACCAGAAATTCAGATACACGCTTTTCCCCTGCCAGCGGGATAAATCCACCTGCTGTCCGGCCAAATCATAAGCCGCAAGCGCAGGCGCTTTAGCGCCGATGCTCACCTGTTCTTCTTTACAGCCGCCAAGCAACACCAGCATTCCCAACAGGAAAACGGCGTTGAGAGTATTACGCCATAGCATGATGGTTAATCTCCTCACTTAGATACTTACCGTGTTGTAAACGGATAATGCGGTCGGCAAACCTGCCGAGTTCAGGGTTATGCGTCACCATCACGATAGTACGCCCCTGACGGTGCAAATCCTTCAACAGATCCAATACTCGCTGTTCGTTCTCTTCGTCCAGATTCCCTGTCGGTTCATCGGCGAAAATAACTGGCGGTTCATTCACCAGCGCACGGGCAATACACACCCGCTGCTGCTCGCCGCCGGACAGCTGGCTGGGCAGATGGTCTACACGGTGCGCCAGCCCGACCTGCTCCAGCACCCGACGCGCCGCGGCTTCATCTACGACGCTGTGGTAATGCTGGGCCAGCATGATATTTTCCAGCGCGGTCAAAAAAGGAATCAAATGGAACTGCTGAAAGACCAGACCAATTTTATCCGCCCGGAATTTGCGCCGCCCTTCTTCATCCAGCGCCGCGGCATCAATGCCGTCCAGCAGCACCTGCCCGTCACTTACCGTATCCAGACAGGTAAGAATGTTCATCAGCGTCGTCTTGCCCGAACCGGACGCGCCCATAATGGCCACGAACTCGCCGCGGGCGATGCGAATATTGATATTCTCCAGCGCGGTAACCTGACCAAAGCGTTTATAAAGCTGGCGAGTTTCAATCACCGCCTCTTCCGGGGCCTGCTCCGCCGCTTGAACCTGTATTGCTAAGGACATCGCACTACTCTCCTTTTAAAACTTTGGCTGGTTCGATATAAATCGCCCGTCGGGTAGGAACAATGGCCGCAACCGCCGCGACCAGCAGAGAGAGCACCAGCGTTAACGGAAATACCGGCGCCCGCAGCGAGATTGAGGCGTTGAACACCGCCATGCCTAACACCTGCGCCAACAAATACCCGATCAATGAACCGCAAATCACCGCGGCCAGCGCAATAATGCCGGTTTCCGCCAGCATCTGACGGATGATATCCCGCCCGCTGGCGCCCAGCGCCTTCTGTAAGGCAAACTCACGCGCGCGTTCGCCAACAATCGCCATCAGCGTCGTGTTCACGCACAGGGACGACAGCACCAGAATGACCACGGAAACCAGCCCCATCAGCCCTTTGATCTTGGTCAGCACCTGACCTTCCGAGGCCGAGACTTTGAGAATGGGGCGAATTTCCAGCTGCGGATATTGTTGCTGCAAGCTGGCGGCGAATTGATCCACCTGCCCCAGATCGTTGCTGACGCTGAGCAACGCGTTACTGATCGTCCCTTCTCTATCCAGCCACTTCTGCGCCAACGCCAGATTGACGATCAGCATATTGTCGGTGGCATCGCCGGATTCCACGATCCCTTTAATCTGCAATCGCTGCCTGCCGCCGTCGCCCACCAGCGTGATACTGTCGCCCACTTTTACGTTCAACCGTTCCGCCAGCTTGACCCCAATCATCGCATTGCGATCGTCAAAACTGACGCCAATCCAGTTGCCGGTAACCTGCCAGTAAGGAACCAGCGGTCGTAGCGACTCAAACCACACCCCCATCAGGACGACTTTCTCCAGCTCCGTGCGTGCCATCCCGTACAGATAAGGGCTGGCGGCATTGATCAATCCGGCCGGCGCGTTTTCCACAATCGGCTGAAAGGTACTTTGCGGCAACGAATTCCCCCGTGCGGGGCCGATATAGAAGTTGGCCCCGAAGGTGCGCAATTCCTGACTCATTTTGGCATTGATATCGAAATAGACGGCAGACATGGCAGTCACGATTGCCGCACCGACAGTAAGGGCGGCAAACACGACGCTAACCCGCTGCATACGCAATCTCAGCGCGCGAAGCACCAGCCGCCAGAACATCCCGTTCATCCAGACATTAGCGGCCATACAGCACCTCCACCGGATAGAGTTTGGCGATACGGCGCGCCGGGAACCAGGTGCCGATCACCGCAATCAACATGGAAATCACCAGCACGCAAGGAATAACGATCCAGGCAAAACTGAGCGGCACGCCGAACAGCATCAAGCCAATGGCTTTCGCCAACCCCCACCCTGCTACGCAGCCCGCCATTCCGCCAATCAGGCCACTTAACGCCGCCTCCAGATAGAACAGCAGCATAATCTGCCATTGCCGCGCGCCTAATGCTTTCATCAGGCCAATTTCTCTGGCCCGCTCCATAATGGTACTGGTCATCAGCGAGGCAATTCCCATTGCCGCGGCAACCAGCGCAGCGAAGGTCACGACCGCCAGCAACAGTTGGATTTTGTCGATCACCACCCCTTCCGATGCCGCCACCTGCCAGATAGGCCGCACCACCGAACCGGAAATCGCTTCTTCCAACTGATGAGCAATTGAGGACACGTAGGCGGTGCAATACCAGAGGTCATATTCCTCGGCGTTCAGCGCCTCCAGATTTTCACGCGCCCGGCGGGAAAGCTCATTCTCCGGAACGGTCAGCGCCGAAACGCGGATCGCCTGCACCTTTCCTTCCAGCCCCAATAAGGATTGAACCGCCGCCAACGGCATCACCAGACGGCTTTCTTCATCGCCGCCGCTGCTGAGAATACCGCTGATACGCACCGTCATTTCGCCCTTCGGTCCACGTAACCGCAGCGTATCGCCAGTCTGCCAGCCATTTTGCTGCGCCAGCTGCTTACCAGCCAGCGCATCCACCGGCTTGCCTTGCGCAATGGGCTCCTGCGGCCAAACGCCGGCGACCTGCCAGTAAGGGCTGACCGCTATTTGTCCGGTGCGATAGTCTTCTTCATCCGGCACCGCCACGGGCTGAGAGAAAAAGGTTCCCAAAACCGCGATCGGCTGACCGTTAATCTCCACGTCGCCGCTCAGCAGAGGCGCAAACCCGACAATATTGTTACGCCAGAAAATATCCTTGATGTTGGGCAGTTCTGATTCATCCAGAAAATCCTGACCGTCCAGCGGATTGCTGCGTTCGCCAAACAGGGCGGGCAACGCCGCCTGTCCTGCCGGTTCGATCAGGATATTGGCGCCGTACGACTTTAACTCACGCGCCATTTTGTCGCCGATATCGATCGATACCGCCAGCAGAGCTGAAATCAACCCGGCAGCCAGAAAGACCGTCAGCACCGCCAGCGATTTACGCCGAACGTTTCTGCGCCAGGATTGACGTAACATGCGCCATAACATTGTTATTCCCCTTCCTCGTGATCGTCAGCCGCCGCGTTTGAGGTAACAAATTTCCCGGGGCTTTCACGAAAACGGTTGTAGTTCGCTTCCGTCGAGAAGAAATAGGTTTTACCGCCGTAGCGATACTTATGTTCCGCTTTCACGTTGGTGAGTTTTGATCCATCCACCGGATCAATAACATCCAGAGAAACTATCGTGCTGAAATAGTTGGTTCCCGCCGCCAGCGACGCCTGACCGATCACCAGTTCTTTTTCGTCATTGCTCCAGCCTTCGATTGGCACCGGGTTGCATCCCCCGGCTTTACCAATGGAAGGAATGAAAATGCGCACGTCACAGGCCACGCAAATAACCTGATTCCCTTCCATTACGTAGCCCTGATCGCCGCACAACAGGCAGGCATCGAAGACCACGCCCAGCCGCAGACGATCCGGATAGCGATTGATGACAAAAAAACGCACCGCCTTGCCATCGTCCGCAATCCAGACAAATCGATGCAGTTTGCCGTCACGGACCTGTTCAATCGGAATGTGTACCTGGCTATCTGCCGCCAGCGTCACCGGCAGCGCTTCAGATAACCGGGGAGGCTGTGACGCCACCTTGTCCCAGTAAAGCTGACTCAGCAGTACCACCAACAATGCAGCCAGCGTTGCCAGCACGGTACGCAGCGCATTACGGTAATCTGCCGTTGCCTTACGCTTTTCAATGGGATCGCGGAGTTCATCCATCCGACGATCGGCTTCCCGTAAAGGTATCAAATACGCGCCAGCCAGCGCCGACATCAGCAGCGCGCTGAGATAATTCAACAAGGGGGCGTTATTGGTGACATGCGCCACATAGCTTAGGCGCGGTTTGGTCAACCCCAGCACCTGCAATTTCATCAACAACAGTAACAATGTGCCGCTGGTCGGCAACATCAGCATAACAATCAATAGCATCAGCAGCGGCCAGCGCAATAGTTTAACGCGCCGCACAATCAGGCCGCAGAGGGCCGCACTGAAAACCAGCCACGCCAGCGCCACAATGATCGCGCTGAAATTCAGTAGCAAATCGGTGTTAACAACGTGCGTGGTGGTCAATGCGCTCAGGTTGGGATCGCTGCCCCAGTGAACGGCCGCACCGGCGACCAGAATGGCCTGCCACAGGTAACCGAGTCGAGGGTGGGAAAAGAACTGACTGACGAGGAACAGTATCAGGCCAATAGCCTGAACGACCGTTATCCACAGTTGAATCTGCGGCCCGTTGGGTAATCTCGCCCCCACCATCAATCCGGCAATCAATGCCAGTAACGTTATCCAGCCTAACGGTCTGATTTCAGGCGTGACGCGATGGCTCCAGTTCAACCCTAACAGCAGTGCTATCGGCAAAAAGGCCTGTAGTGTGGTAACAAAGAAATAACTCATATTCCCTTCATCTTTCAAGTTGCTGGCGTGTTGGCTTCCTTCCCCTTGAAATCTATTAGGTATAACGACGCACATTCAAGCGAAAAAGCGCACGCCCCTGATGGAGATACTGACAACATTGCCAACAGAGGCGTGAACATTACCGCGATTACGCAGTGAGCATAGAGGACAAGGTAATCACTTGATGCCGACGTATTTGAAATCAAAACTGACATCAAACGGTTTCCACCAGCGGCCGACACCGGTTTCACTGTCAGTATGACGATGCATCCCGGCTTTGGAAGGCGGCTCAATGTGGTAAACCACTTTGTAGTTGCCCACGCCCATCATTTTGATATTCGCGCCGTAGTGCGGACCATCGCTGGCGACCATCGGCATGAAGGTCCCTTCCTGCTTGGCGCCGGTGTCGATGTTGGTCAGGGTATAAGCGATGGTCAGGAAGGGCATCCATTCACCCGCGCCGAACCCATTCTTGTTGCCTTCCACCGCATGGATATCCGCTTCCAGATGGATATCCGATTTTGCCGCCGGCAGGCCCATACCGCGAGGTTCCATGTCGATCGGTTGCAGATAAACCGCCGCGATCTCCATTTCATTGATGGTGACCGCCTCTCCAGCCGGATATTCTTCAAACGCCAACGCTGCTGGTGCGGTGAAAAGACCGGCGATTATCGCGCCAGCAATCAGACTTTTTCGCATGTTCATTAACCTCATCCTCGTAAATGTAGAGATCATCTCTCGTTTTAGTGCTTTTCATCACTTCCAGAATCAAATCGCCGAGACTCGCCGCCGCATAACCCAAAGCGCGACTAACGCGGCAACCAATAACAACCCTTGCGGTATCAGCGTTTCTACATAGGGATAAATACCCAGCCAGCTGATTTCCGGAACGCCAATCAGCAGCGTCGGTTCAAACAGTTTCCCTTCAATCAACTCCAATACGCCTTTACCTGCGAAGACAAATGCCATCAGGTACATGAAACAGCCGGTGAACATAAAGAAAGGTTTCAGTGGCAGTTTGACCACGGTAAAACGCATGATCAGATAAGCGATGACCAGAATCACACACCCGATGACAAACCCGGCCAGAATGGAAAGGTGCCCCGCCATGTTGCTGGCATCGCCTACCAGCGCATAATAGAACAGTACGGTTTCCGCACCTTCACGATAGACCGCCAGGAAGCTGGTCAGCCACAACCCCACCATCGAACCGCTGCTCAACGAATGCGACAGTTTGCCTTCCAGATAGGCTTTCCAGTGCCGGGCTTCCACTTTTGAAAGCAGCCAATAGCTCATGAAGAACAGCATCACGACGGCGATCAGCATGGTGACGCCCTCCAGCAGTTCACGGCTGGCGCCTGAATTAGTAAACAGCAGTTGGAAAATGACGGCCGTGATAACGCTGCACAGCAGCGCAACATAGACGGACTGACGAATCAGCGGCAGCTTGTCGTGGTGGTTGTTTTTCACCAGATAAGCAACGATGGCCGCCACGATCAGCAGCGCTTCCATCCCTTCACGCACAATGATCAGCAGGCTGTATATCAACAGGCTCCAGTGCGTCTCGTCGCCGTCGCCCAGCATGGTGACCGCATTCGCCAGATCCTGTTGCAACGCATCCGCCTGCGCCTGGAGTTGCTCAATCGGCTGCCCGGCGCTCATCAGGCTGACCAAACGGGTAAAATATCCTTCCAACGTGGATTTGAATGCCGCGTCGCGGGAACCAATTTTGTTCTCCATGCCGGTGGCTTCAAACAGGTCAAAATAAGTATCCTGCACGGCCATGATGGCCGGTTTAACCTGACCCTGACGGTATTTTTCCAGTGCGGCGGCAATGGCCTGATTGATATCGTTTGTGACTTTCTCCCAGTTCGCGTCAGGGATCCCATCATCGCCCGATACGCTATCGCCCGCAGGCGCCGCAGTGACAGGCTGGGAATCGCGGGTGGTCGGCAACCCCGGCAGCACATCTTCGATATCCTGTATTAACGTCGTGACGCGATAAGCCACATCGGTCAGTTGATCAGGCTGGCTTGTCAGCGCGATCAGCGCAGTAAATTGCTGATTGATGGACGCGGCCTGCTGAGCAGAGCGATTCTGCCGTACCGACATTTCCATTTCAGAGTTTTTAAATCCGTCATAGTGCGCTTGCTGCACGCTCTGACTGGCCTTTTTGTAATCTCCGGCCTGATATTCACTGACCGCCTGAGCCAGTTGATCGTCGATAATCTTGAAGCTTTGTTGCCAGTACAGCGCAATATCGGCGTTGTCATAGGCGCCGTGCTGCTCCTGCGCCACCAGCCGGTGCCCGTCCGACAGAACGGGGAGCACGGCGGTCAGTTCGTCTTTCAGCCAGGTAATCTTTGCCTGAACCTCGTCCTGCGGCTTGCCCTCGCCAATCATGCGGCGAATTTCACCGAAGGTTGATTCCAGTTGATAGCTTTTTTGCGCGGAGATATTGATGCGGATTGGTCCTTCAAGGTTTTCAAACACCTCGAAATAGGCCATCTGCACTTCGACACGGGCGTCGTCCGGCTTTTGCTGCTCGTACAATTGCGCCGTTTTATCCAGTCTGGACTGGATATCTTGAATAAAGGTGGCGTAATCCGCCGCAGCGGCAGCCATGGAACTGGTAAACAGCCAGCACAACAGGAGAAAAATCTTTTGCCAGTTGGACATATGCATTGGATGGAGCGTTAATGATAGTTATTCTTATTATCACTTTGCTAATCGAAGAAGTCTTGATTTACATCACTAACAGCATATTATTGACGCAAAAAAATTGTAACATCTTGTTCCAGCTCCTCCATTTGCCGTAAAGCGTCCAATGTCGCATGCGCTTCTTTCTCATCCAGACGACTCATGGCAAACCCGACGTGAACCAGAACCCATTGCCCAATCAGTGGTTCACTGCCGATGCCATCCGCCACCAAAGCAATGTTCACCTCACGCCGGACGCCGCATACATCAACCCACGCCGACGGTTGTTCCGCGTTGGCTATCGCTACCACTTTTCCGGGAATGCCTAAGCACATGATGATTTTCCAGTCGCAAGAAAGTAAATCATCTCTTGCAATATTTATGCCATGACTGAATTTTATCGTAATAAAACCATCGCCAACGCCGCATGGCTTATGGATTTCTTTACATTCAACCTTAGTTAATTTACATAAAAATCCAGTTTTTATTTTGCCGGGAACCCAACGATTTATGCGGGTTCAGCGCGTATTTCGTGCGCGGGAAGCAAGGGATTTTCATGCCACGCCCCGCACGCGCCCTGTCACCGCGCTTTGGCTTTTGGCGGAACGGGGCCGCTCCGCGCTGCCCTCGTCAAAAGTGTCGACACGACTGTCGAAGCGCTCAGCATCCTCCCGTTTTTAATAACGCCTTCTCACTCAATCCCTTATGTCATGCGGCCCGCCGCACGGCTTCCGTGACGTGGCACAGAATATGCTTTGACGCAGCTAACCTTAATCGATTCCCCCCCGGAGAATATGGCTATGAACCGCTTCGTCATTGCGGATCCTAAACGCTGTATCGGATGCAATACCTGCATGGCCGCCTGCACTCAGGTACATCGCCGCCAGGGATTACAAACGCATCCGCGCCTGACGGTAGAACGCGACCTTGCCGGCACCACGCCGGTATTATGCCGACATTGCGAAGAAGCGCCTTGTGCCAAGGTATGCCCGGTTAACGCCATTACGCATCAGGATCAGGCGGTGGTGTTGGACGAAAATACCTGTATCGGTTGCAAACTTTGCGCCATTGCCTGCCCCTTTGGGGCGATCACCCCATCAGGCAGTAAGCCGTTGGCCATCCCGGAAACCTTCCGCCAGCACATCCCGCGCGCCGAGCTCTCCGATGTTCCGGTCAGCGTCGCCTCCATCAATCCCCTTCTGGCCTGGAACGCGGGCGTACGCAGCGTCGCGGTGAAATGCGACTTATGTGCTTTTCAGGCCCAGGGGCCGGAATGTGTTCGCGTGTGTCCCACCAACGCGCTGTTCATCATCGACGATCAGCAAATTGAACAGTCCATCGCGGCGAAACGTCGGCAAGCCATGGAGTGGCCTGCCGGCAACGTACCTTTCCCACCGGCCGAACCTTTGCGGGGGAACAAATTATGATGACTTCTCTGGAATGGTTGGCCCTATCTCTGGTGCTGTATTGCGCCGGCGCGGTAGCGTCGCTTTGTCTGTCCCGCCATGAATCACTGGCAATTCTGTGCAGCGGCGTCAGTGCCGCGCTCGGCGGACTGTGCGGCCTTGCCGCCGTGCTGCCCGTACTGCTTGATGGGCAAGTGTTGACGGCCGCCTTCGCCGGACCGTTTGCCGACATTGCGCATTTAACCCTGCGGCTGGACGCGCTGTCCGCGTTCATGGTGCTGGTGATTTCCCTGCTGGTGATCGTCACCTCGCTCTACTCGCTGGCCTATTTACAGGAGTATCGCGGACGAGCATGGGCGATGGGTTTCTTCATGAACCTGTTTATTGCCTCGATGGTGGCGTTGGTGGTTACCGACAATGCCTTCTACTTCATTATCCTGTTTGAAGTGATGTCGCTCAGCTCTTACTTTCTGGTGATTTCCGATCAGGATGACGAAGCCATTAATGCCGGGCTACTGTACTTTCTGATCGCCCATGCTGGTTCCGTATTGATCATGATCGCCTTCTTCCTGCTCTACCGGCACAGCAACAGCCTTGATTTCGCCGACTTCCGGCAGGCATCGCTCTCCGCCCCTCAGGCTTCCATCGTCTTCCTGCTGGCTTTTTTTGGTTTCGGGGCCAAAGCCGGGATGCTGCCGTTACACGGCTGGCTGCCGCGCGCGCACCCGGCGGCGCCGTCTCATGCGTCGGCGTTAATGTCGGGCGTGATGGTGAAAATCGGCATTTTCGGCATCATCAAAGTAGGCATCGACCTGCTGGGGGCGACGGAAATCTGGTGGGGCGTCGTGGTGCTGGCGTTTGGCGCCGTCTCCTCCGTTCTGGGTGTGCTGTACGCGCTGGCTGAACACGACATCAAACGTTTACTGGCCTATCACACCGTTGAAAATATCGGCATCATTCTGATGGGGGTCGGCGTTGGCATGATCGGCATCGCGACCCACCATCCTCTGCTCGCCGTTCTTGGCCTGCTCGGCGGGCTGTACCATCTGCTCAACCATGCCGTCTTTAAAGGATTACTGTTTCTCGGCGCCGGCGCCGTCATTTACCGGCTGCACACCAAAGATATGGAGAAAATGGGCGGGCTGGCGCGTTTGATGCCTTATACCGCGATGGCTTTCCTCGTCGGCTGCATGGCCATTTCGGCATTGCCCCCACTGAACGGATTTGTCAGTGAATGGTTTACCTATCAGTCCTTGTTTACCCTCAGCCACGAAGGCAGCTTCGCTCTGCGTCTTGTCGCACCGATCGCCATCGTCATGCTGGCGATTACCGGCGCGCTGGCCGCCATGTGTTTTGTCAAAGTGTACGGCATCAGTTTTTCTGGCGCTCCCCGCAGTGAGAAAGCGGCGCAGGCCAAAGAAGTGCCCTGGCCGATGACCGCCGCCATGCTGCTGCTGGCGCTGCTGTGCATATTACTCGGCGTCGGCGCCAGCGAAATTGCGCCAGCGATCGCGCAGGTTGCCGCCAGCCTGACCAAAAGCGCCGTGCCCACGGTCGCGCAAGGTTCACTGGTCTTCCCCGGCAATCCCGGCCAGACCACGCTATCGACACCGCTTATTTTCATTCTGCTGCTGGCTTTGCCGCTGCTGCCGTTGCTGCTGTATGTCGGCTGCAAAGGCACGCGGCTGAATTTCCGTCAGCGTGGAACACCCTGGGCCTGTGGCTATGCTTATGAACCCGCCATGGCCGCCTCTGCCGCCAGCTTTACCCAGCCGCTGCGCGTGATGTTCGCGCCGCTCTACCGGATGCGGAAAACGCTGGACCCCGCGCCGATGATGCAAAACGCGCTGGAGCAAACCACGCTGGCCGCCGAACGGACGGAACCGTTATGGGATACCCGACTCGTGCTGCCGTTGGTGAATGGGGTGCAGAAAGCCAGCCGGGCAATTCAATGGATTCAGCATGGCGATTTCCGACTCTACTGCCTGTATGTCGTCGCCGCACTGGTGATCTTGCTGTTGGTGACAATGGCCTAAGGAGAACATGATGATCGCTGAAAGCTCAATCACCGGAACGCTCGCCGCCGAAGGCGCTCCCGTGCTGATGGCGCCGCTCTCCACCCTGATACTCTGCGCCGCTATTCAGGCATTATGCCTGTTGGCTATCGCGCCGCTGATGTCCGGTATGGCAAGGGTTATCCGCGCTAAAATGCACTCACGCCAGGGGCCGGGCGTGTTGCAGGATTACCGCGACATTTTCAAATTACTGAAGCGGCAGAATGTCTCCCCTCAGCATGCGGGCGGCGTATTTCGGCTGATGCCCTACATCCTGATCGGCACGATGCTGCTGGTCGCCATGACGTTACCCATCGTGACGTGGATCTCCCCGTTTGGTGCAGGGGGCGATGTCATTACCCTGCTGTATCTGTTCGCGCTGTTCCGCTTCTTCTTTGCCCTGGCCGGGCTGGACTCCGGCAGTTCCTTTGCCGGTATCGGCGCCAGCCGCGAACTGACGCTCGGTATTCTGGTTGAACCCATCCTGATTCTGGCGCTGCTGGTTGTCGCGCTGATTGCCGGCTCCACCAACATCGGCAACATCAGCAGCATACTGGCAAGCCGCCCCTGGCTATCCCCTACCGCCACGCTGATGGCTTTACTGGCCTGCGCGTTCGCCACCTTTATCGAAATGGGAAAAATTCCGTTCGATGTGGCGGAGGCCGAACAGGAGTTGCAGGAAGGCCCGTTAACGGAATATTCCGGAGCCGGACTGGCGCTGGTGAAATGGGGCATCAGCCTGAAACAGGTCGTGGTGGCGGCGTTGTTTCTGTCGATCTTCATACCCTTTGGCAAGGCAGAAACCTTTACGCTGGCCGCACTGATCGTTGGAACGATCGCGTTTGTCATCAAGCTGACCGTCGTGTTTTTCGTCGCGGCCTTAATCGAGAACAGTCTGGCCCGCGGGCGTTTCCTGCTGACGGGGCATGTGACATGGCTGGGCTTTGGCGTGGCGGCGCTGGCGTTCGTTTTTTATCTCACCGGTCTATAAGGAGTAAGCATTCATCATGGAGACGTTTATCATAAAGAATGTTGCCCTTGCGACCATCCTGCTGCCATTCATTGGCGCATTGTTGATCGCCGCCCTGCCGCAACGGCAGGCCAAGTGGTTGTGCTGCCTGTTTTCCCTGCTGGCGACGCTTGGCATGGGGTGGCTGGCCGGTGATTATTTCGCCAGCGGCAAAATCGATGTGGTCTACACCTTGTACCGCTATGGTCAGGCCGATCTGTTCGGGTTTCAGTTCGACAGACTCAGCCTGCTGATTGGCTTTGCCGTTGTCTTTCTCGGTTTGTTGGTCAGCATTTATTCAACCGGCTATCTGACGTTGGGCAACCGTGAACATCCGCATGAAGGCACTAACCGTTATTACGCGTTTCTGCTGGTGTTTATCGGCGCGATGGCCGGGTTAACGCTGTCATCCACCCTGCTCGGGCAACTGCTGTTCTTCGAAATTACCGGCGGCTGTTCCTGGGCGTTAATCGGCTATTATCAGACACCGAAATCCCTGCGTTCGGCGCTGAAAGCCTTACTGATCACCCACGTTGCCTCCATTGGGCTGTATCTGGCGGCAGCCTGGCTGTTTGTGAATACCGGCACTTTCGCGCTGAGCGCCCTGTCGCAGCTGGATACCGATGGCAAGATCATCGTATTCGGCGGCATCCTGTTCGCCGCATGGGGGAAATCCGCCCAGCTGCCACTACACATGTGGTTGCCGGATGCGATGGAAGCGCCAACCCCCGTCAGTGCTTATCTGCACGCGGCGTCAATGGTGAAAGTCGGGGTCTATATTTTTGCCCGCGCGATTTTATCGGCAGAACAGGTGCCGCACATCATTGGTTATGTCGGCATCGTGATGGCGACCATCACGCTGATTTATGGCTTTATCATGTATCTGCCGCAAAAAGACATGAAGCGGTTGCTGGCCTACTCCACCATTACCCAGCTTTCCTACATTTTCTTTGCCCTGTCGCTGGCGATATTCGGCTCGCGTATGGCATTTGATGCCGGCGTGGCTTACATCTTCAACCATGCTTTCGCCAAGAGCCTGTTTTTCCTGGTGGCGGGCGCGCTCAGCTACAGTTGCGGAACCCGTATGCTGCCGAAGCTGAAAGGCATGATACGGAAACTACCGCTGCTGGGGGTCGGCTTTTGCGTCGCCGCCCTGGCGATTACCGGCGTACCGCCGTTTAACGGTTTCTTCAGCAAGTTCCCTCTGTTTGCCGCCGGTTTCTCGCTGTCACGGGAATACGTCTGGCTGTTGCCTCTGCTCATTATCACGCTGATTGAATCGGTCGCCAGTTTTGCCTGGTTCCTCTACTGGTTCGGTCGCACCGTGCCGGGAGAGCCGTCCGAAGAAATCGCCGCCGCCACGCCCGTGCCCTGGGCTATGCAGAGTGTACTCATCGTGCTGATTGTCATGTCAGTCTGTTCAAGCGTTATTGCCGCCGTCTGGCTGAGCTAAGGATGAATGATGACGGGATCTTTGGTAGTTAATAATCTGGCCGGGCTGCTGATCATTACCTCTCTGTTGGTGATCGCCGCCCGTCGCCCCACGCTCTCCGCCTGGTTATACGCCGCGCAGTCGCTGGTTCTGGTGCTGATTTTCGTCTCGCTGGCCGATCTGTTACAAGCACATGAGCTGTATCTGTGGTCGGTGAGTGCGTTCATCACCAAAGTGGTGCTGGTCCCGGTCATTATGTACCGGGCATTCCGCAAACTGGATGATCCGCTGGCAGATGGCGGCGTGGTCAGCCCGGTGGTCATCCTGCTACTGGCGACGTTGATTGTGGTGCTGTGCTACTTCGTGGTTGAACCGGTAACACTGCCGATGGTCAGCGCGCTGAAACCCGCGCTGGCCGTATCGCTCGGTCACTTCATGATCGGCCTGCTGTGCATCGTGACGCAACGCAACATCCTCAAACAGGTTTTCGGCTATTGCCTGATGGAAAACGGCGCGCACCTGACGCTGGCCCTGCTGGCGAACCGCGCGCCGGAACTGGTGGAAATCGGCATTGCGACCGATGCGATTTTCGCGGTGATCGTGATGGCGCTGATGGCCCGTAAAATCTACCGGACGCTCCACACGCTGGACGTACGGCAACTGACGGCGCTGAAAGGGTGAATGACATGACCAATACCGATTTGTTTCTCATCCTGCTTGCAACGCCGTTCATTACCTCGCTGCTGGCCTTTCTCTGCCGATTGGCGGGCGATCGCTCCTACACACTGGTAAGCGCGATCCACCTGCTCGGCATTACCGCCCTGCTGGTCGCGTCCCTGTCGCTGGTATGGCAGGTGTATCAGGATGGCGAAATGCTGGCGATGCACGACTGGCTGCATCTCGACAGCCTGAGCGCCCTGTTTCTGGCGATCCTCGGCGTGATTGGCTTCATCACCGGTATTTACTCGATCGGTTATATGCGCCACGAAGTGAACGGCGGTGAAATCACGCTCACGACGCTGTGTTATTACTACGGTTTTTTCCATCTCTTTCTCTTCACCATGCTGTTGGTGATTACCAGCAATAACCTGATTCTGATGTGGGCCGCTATCGAAGCCACCACGTTGAGTTCCGCTTTTCTGGTCGGGCTGTACGGACAGCGTTCTTCACTGGAAGCGGCCTGGAAATACATCATTATCTGTACCGTCGGCGTGGCATTCGGGCTATACGGCACGGTGCTGGTGTACGCCAATGCGGCCAGCGTCATGGCGGAGCCGGGCAACGCTATTTTCTGGACGGAGGTGTTGAAACACGCGGGTGAGCTGGACGGCACCCTGATGCATCTGGCGTTTATCTTCATCCTGATCGGCTTTGGCACCAAAACCGGATTATTCCCGATGCACGCCTGGCTGCCGGATGCCCACAGCGAAGCCCCCAGCCCGACGAGTGCATTGCTCTCCGCCGTACTGCTCAACTGCGCGCTATTGGTGATTGTGCGGTACTACATCATCGTCAGCGCCGCCATCGGTTCCGAATTTCCGCGCCATCTGCTGCTGGTATTCGGCATGTTGTCGGTAGCGGTCGCCGCGTTCCTGATCCTGGTGCAGCGCGATATGAAACGCCTGCTGGCCTATTCAAGCGTGGAAAATATGGGCCTGATCGCCGTCGCGCTGGGGATCGGCGGACCGCTGGGGATCCTCGCTGCTCTGCTGCATACCCTGAATCACAGTCTGGCAAAAACGCTGTTGTTCTGCGGCTCCGGCAACGTACTGCTGAAATACGGTACGCGCGACATGGACGCAGTGAAGGGCATCATGCGCGTTACGCCGCTCACCGGCGCCCTGCTGGCCGGTGGCGCGTTGGCGCTTGGCGGGATGCCGCCTTTCAACATTTTCCTCAGTGAGTTTATGACGGTCAGCGCCGGCATTAGCGCCGGATACGTCTGGCTGGTCATCACACTGCTGATCCTGCTGACCATCGTGCTGGCCGGATTGGTGCGCATGGTTGCCGGTACGGTGCTGGGCAGCAGCCCGGAAGCGGTCAGCAAGGGGGAACTGGGCATACTGACCACCGCGCCGATGGTGCTGCTGTTAGTGCTCATGTTGGTGATGGGAACGCATATTCCGCAGCCGGTGATCCAACTGCTGGAAAACGCCACCACCGTGGTACAGAACGTCCCCCCGGATAACCGCCTTACGCCATTGGCAGAGCATTTGTCGTTAACCCCTTCCCGTCAGGAGATGTACCGTGATTAATGAACCCGCTGTTTCCAGCCAGATTTCTCCTGCTGATAAACTTGGCGCAGGCTATGCCGCGCAGGTCAGGCAGAAATTTCCGGCTGCCATACTGGAAGAAGCATGGCAAACGCATAATCAGCTTACTCTGACGGTGAAACTGAATACGCTGCCGGAAGTCGTCGAATTCCTTTACTACCAGCAAGGCGGCTGGTTATCCGTACTGTTTGGCAACGATGAACGCTCACTGAACGGCTGTTTCGCCATCTATTACGTTCTGTCGATGGAGGCGGGAGAAAAGTGCTGGGTCATTGTCAAAGCGTTGGTTAATGCGGATAACCCGGAATTCCCGTCAGTGACGCCTCGCGTACCGGCCGCCGTTTGGGGAGAGCGCGAAGTCCGCGATATGTATGGTTTGATCCCGGTTGGCCTGCCCGACGAGCGTCGTCTGGTGCTGCCGGACGACTGGCCGGACGATCTCTATCCGCTGCGTAAAGACGCCATGGACTACCGCCAGCGCCCCGCGCCAACCCGCGAAGAAGAGTCCTACTCGTTCATTAACGAAGGCAGCGGTGAAGCCCGCGTGGTGCCAATCGGCCCCTTGCATATTACGTCTGACGAACCCGGCCATTTTCGTCTGTTTGTCGATGGAGAACAGATTATCGATGCGGACTATCGGCTGTTCTACGTCCATCGCGGTATGGAAAAGCTGGCGGAAACGCGCATGGGCTACAACGAAGTCACGTTCCTGTCAGACCGGGTGTGCGGCATCTGCGGTTTTACCCACAGCGTGGCTTACACCTCTTCGATTGAAAATTCGCTGGGGATCGTGGTGCCTGCGCGGGCGCACAGTATCCGCAGCGTGTTGCTGGAAGTGGAACGCCTGCACAGCCATCTGCTGAATATCGGGCTCTCCAGCCACTTTGTGGGCTTCGATACCGGCTTCATGCAATTCTTCCGCATTCGCGAGAAATCGATGACCATCGCCGAGATGCTGACCGGCGCGCGTAAAACCTACGGACTCAACCTGATTGGCGGTATCCGCCGCGATATCCTGAAAGACGACCGGTTGAAAACCATCAAGCTGATTAAGGAGATGCGCGCCGATATCACCCAGCTTTCCGACATGCTGCTCAGCACCCCGAATATGCTGCAACGCACGCAGGGCATCGGCATTCTTGATAAGAAAGTCGCCCGCGATTACAGCCCGGTCGGCCCGATGATCCGCGCCAGCGGCTTCAAACGGGATATGCGCATCGATCATCCGTATGCCGGTTATCTGGATCTGCCGATGGAACTGCATCATCTGGATGCGGGCGACGTGTACTCGCGGGTGCTGGTGCGGGTGCGGGAAGTATTCACCTCACTGGCGATGATTGAATACGGTCTGGACAACCTACCGGAAGGGCCGCTGCTTAACGAACATTTCACCTACCAGCCACACAAGTTCGCGCTGGGCTTTTGCGAAGCGCCGCGCGGCGAAGACGTGCACTGGAGTATGACCGGCGATAATCAAAAGCTGTTCCGCTGGCGCTGTCGTGCCGCTACCTACGCCAACTGGCCGGTGCTGCGCTATATGCTGCGCGGCAACACCGTTTCCGACGCGCCGCTGATCATCGGCAGTCTTGACCCCTGTTACTCCTGTACCGATCGGGTCACGCTGATCGACATACGCAAACAGAAAGTCACCACGGTGCCCTATAAAGAAATGGAACGTTACGGTCTGGAACGTACCCACTCGCCGCTTAAGTAGAGGGATGAATCATGCTGAAACTGTTTAAAACCATCCTCCAGGCGGGCAACAGTACGGTGAAATACCCGTTCAAACCGCTGGAGGTCTCAGCGGGGTTTCGCGGCAAGCCACAGTACGACGCCAAACAGTGTATCGCGTGCGCCGCCTGCACCATGGCCTGCCCGGCCAATGCGTTGACCATGGAAACCGACATCGTCAGCGGCACCCGAACCTGGCAGCTGTTTCTGGGGCGCTGCATTTTCTGCGGGCGCTGCGAGGAAGTCTGCCCGACGCGCGCCATCGTGCTGTCGTCGGAGTTCGAGATGGCCGTCAGCAGCAAGGCCGATCTCTACCAGCGAGCCACCTTTACCCTGCTGGACTGCCGCGTCTGCCACCGCCCGTTCGCGCCGAAAAAAGAGGTGGAATACGCCATGGCGCTGCTGATGCAGTCGGGTCTGTCCGCGGAGGAAATGGAATCACAACGTTCCCACTTTGAAACCTGCCCGGAATGCAAACGTAAACAGAATATGAACCACCGGGGCAATGTCATGCTGAGCCAGCATCTTTCTCCGGCGGCCAGCCGATCCCCCATCTCGTTGAAAGGGAGCAAATCATGAGCACCCTGCCTACCGGCGTCGATCACTACCGCACCACCCCTATTGCGCTGGATGAACAGACGCAAAAACTCAAGAAAACGCTGCTGAAGGACATTCAGCGTTCCGCTTACGTTTACCGCGTCGACTGCGGTGGTTGCAACGGTTGCGAAATCGAAATCTTCGCCGCCATTACGCCGCTGTTTGATGCAGAACGTTTTGGCATCAAAGTCGTCGCATCGCCACGTCACGCCGATATTCTGCTGTTTACCGGCGCCGTCACCCGCGCGATGCGTACGCCCGCGCTGCGAGCTTACGAATCAGCACCCGATCCGAAAATTTGTATCTCCTATGGCGCCTGTGGCTGCGGCGGCGGGATCTTCCATGACCTGTATTGCGTCTGGGGCGGCAGCGACACCATCGTGCCGATTGATGTCTACATTCCCGGCTGCCCGCCGACGCCGGGCGCCACCATTTACGGTTTTGCCGTCGCACTCGGGTTGCTGGAGCAGAAACTGCACGGCAGCGACCATCATCAGAGCGGGAACGAACAAGCCGCTTTAATTCATCCTGACGTACCGTTGGATCTGCGTATCCTGCTGGAGCGGGAGGCCCGGCGCATGGCGGGATATCGTCAGGGTCGGGAAATCAGCGATGCGTTTCTGGCCCGGTTGGAAAATCAGCCGCTGGACGGGTTGGATCGGCGCATCGCCAGTTGGCTGCAAGAGCATAACGATCCACGTCTGAATGAGATTGTCGGGCAGTTACAGCAAATCTATCTATCGTTAGTGCGGGGAGAACGGTAACAATGAGCGCACAGGTTATTTTTTATGCACTGAGCCAGAAGTTTCTCGACACCAAAGATACGTCTGACGCCCAAAATAGTATGCCGGAACAGGCCCAGCAGGTGATGTATTACTCACTGGCTATCGGCCATCACGTTGGCGTTATCGATTGTCTGAAAAAGATACTCATCTGTCCGCAGGCCGACTATCAGCGCTGGATAGCGCAACTTCCTGAAGGAGAGGCGCAGCGAAAAATGGCGGGCCTGATGAAATTCGGTGAAATCACCATCGATAACAGCCATACCAAACTGCTGGGCCACGCGTTCGGCTCCCTCTCCGTTGAACAGGATCGCTATGTGGCATGGACGCAAACGCTGCTGGAGTATCTGAGCGCCATTGAGCGGGAAACCGCACTCTATGTCATGGTGAAACGTATTGATGACTGAAATTGAATGCCGTAGTGAAAATATCGTGTTGACCGTCGGAAACAGCATGATGGGCGACGACGGTGCCGGGCCATTATTAGCCGAACGAATGACACAACAACCGGTGGCGGGATGGTCGGTCATTGACGGTGGCGCCATTCCCGAAAATGCAGTACATACGCTGCGCGCGCGGTGCCCCAAACGGCTATTGGTCGTCGATGCCACTGACATGGGGCTGGCCCCCGGTGAAATCCGCATCGTCGATCCACAGCGTATTGCGGAAGATATGCTGATGAACACTCACAATCTGCCGCTGAATTTCCTGATCGATCAGCTAAAGGAAGACATTCCCGAGGTGATTTTTATTGGTATCCAGCCTGCGCTGGTGGCGTTCTATTTTCCGCTTAGCGCAGAAGTCGAACAGGCGGTGGAGCGGCTTTATCACCGTTTGGGAGACTGGCAGGGAAACGGCGGCTTGCAGGTGTTGTAGCGGCCCAGACGGTGCTCAATCGGGGCCGCTGCGCGGTCAGAACTTCTCCCAATTATCGTGATGCCGGCCACCGGCAGATAGCAAGGGGGCATGGTTACTTACGGCATTATTACTCACGACATGGTTATTCACGACATGGTTACTCACTATCGCGGGCTGCGTCAGCGTCGCGGCGAGCGAAGAACGTAATGGCGGGGTCGCGCTATCGCCCTCAAGGTGGAAAACATCCACCGCGGCGGAAAGTTCATCGGTTTGGACATCCAGTTGCGCCGCCGCTTCTGCCGCTTCAACCACCAGCGCCGCGTTCTGCTGCGTGACGCTATCCATTTCGTGAACGGCCTGGCTAATCTGGGTAATGCCTCTGCTTTGCTCATCAGTCGCGGCGGCAATTTCAGCAATCAGATCGTTCACATGGGAAATGGCATCAATAATCGAGGTGGTTGCCTCACCAGACTGTTTCACCTGCTCCGCCCCCGCGGCAACCCGGGACACCGACTCCGCAATCAGATCCTCTATCTCTTTCGCCGCCTGCGCACTACGCTGCGCCAGAGTACGCACTTCACCCGCGACCACCGCAAACCCCCGGCCCTGCTCACCCGCACGGGCGGCCTCGACCGCCGCATTGAGCGCCAGAATATTGGTCTGGAACGCAATACCGTTGATAACGGTCGTGATGTCTGAAATCTGGTGCGAACTGGCGCTGATATTTTCCATGGTTTCCATCACGTTACTACTGATCCTGCCGCCCTTCTGCGCGATATCCGCCGCATTCTGCGCCAGCTTACGGGCATGATGAACATGTTCCGTGGTTTGCTTCACGGTGGAGCTGATCTGTTCCATGCTGGCAGCCGTTTGCTGTAGCGCCGCAGCCTGTTGTTCAGTACGGCTGGAGAGGTTGTCATTCCCCTCCTTGATATGCGAGGTTCCCAAACTGATTTCCGTCGCTCCCTGACGAATAACCGTTACCGTATCACGCAAACTTTTCTGCAACCGTTTGATATCCGGTATTAACCTCCCGGCACAGTTCTGACCGAATTCGACTAATTCAACTCCCAGTCGCCCCGCGGTCAACTGCGCCAAATGCGACTTCAGTACGCCAATCGGCCTAACCAGATAGCTTTTCAGATAGAATTCGGTAAACAGCAGGAGCAAGAGACCAATAATCATGGCGGCAATCAGCATGTTTTGATTATTTCGGTTGTGATTGTTCACCAGCGGAATCAGCGATGATGCGGCCATTTCATCGGTGTATCGCTTTACCTCGTCGCCAAAAGTTTGATTGATTTGGGGATAAACCGAACGGAATAGCTGACGAAAGGCGGCAATATCATTACGCTGTAATGCGCTATTCATCGGCTCAATCACCGACGTCACTAACGACGTCCAGGTATTATTGAGGGAATCGACCGTCGAGCGCGCCACGCCGATATGTTCTGACGATTTAAAATTCTCCAGCGCATCATGAACGTTTTTTATAGCAACCTGCGCTGTTGCCAGTGTTTTTCTGGCATTTTCCGGATCGTCATTCTGGAAATAATCTTCCACCCGCTCCAATCGACTAATCGATTGAAAATATTGCTCATTTCCATAAACCAGCTGTGCATAAGTTTTCTTTTGGATTTCACTTTTATCAAGTAAATTTGCAACCTGATTAAGCGAGTAAAAATTAAAACCTACCACCACGCCCCAAATAATCAACAGAAAAGCAATAATAATTAGCACCATAATTCTTATGCTAATATCTTTTAGAAAACTCATAATACACCCCATGAATTTATTAAATACATTGCATACCAGACCGATCTCTGGAAAGTATTTATTTTTTTGATCATTGCTACTGTATCGCCCTGGCGTTTCACATTCGTGGAGCAAACGTGAATACCCAGACGTTCCGGGATCCCTGATTCAGATACCGATAAAAAGAAAATTGGAGAGGTTTCAAAAGCTCATTAATACTCACAGCGTGAGAGCCTTCCCTGTTTTTATCGATACCCAATAGATTTCAAGATGCAGGAACGCGGCAATTTGAAAGATGGCGGGTATAAGTCCAGTTATTGAAATAAAGTATAGACACTAACGGCCGAAGGTGAGAGATCTCCCCCCGTTTCGTGATGAATTTATTGCGTTCTTACAAAAAAAAGTTGAGCCAGATAACGTCGTCAAATCTGCCGACCCTTTGCTTGTTACCATCGTCACCATTGACACATCCATCGCAATTCGCTGATTAAATCGCATAAATATTTTTAATATTCAATCAGTTAAAATAACCTTTCTTTTCCTGGCATAAACCCTGCTTTATATAGGGCGAGGTGTCACTACACGATTATTTCGACACCACTGTTTTTCATCTGAGCCCAGGTCGGAGACGATGTCATGAATCGGTTCGTTATTGCAGACCCCAGGAAATGTATTGGCTGTCGCACTTGCGAAATTGCTTGTGTGCTGGCCCACAGCGACGGGAAGACGGCCTCGTTATCCCCGGAACACTTTTCGCCGCGCCTCAGCGTCGTTAAAGGGCTGAACATCAGCACCCCCATTCAATGCCGTCAGTGTGAAGACGCGCCTTGCGCCAACGTTTGCCCGAATGGCGCCATCATTCATGCCGATGACTATATTCAGATACAGCAGGAAAAATGCATCGGCTGTAAAACCTGCGTCGTCGCCTGTCCTTACGGCGCCATGACCGTGATCAGTAAACCGGTCGCCCGTATCAGCCATTATCAGGGACTGGGTAACTGTATCAAAGCCGAGGCGCAGAAATGCGACCTTTGCGCGGGACGAGCCGCCGGTCCGGCCTGCATTGAGGTTTGTCCAACCAAAGCACTATACATGATCAGCCGTGATGATATTCAGGCCATGATCCAACGAAAACAACGGCGTGCGGCGCTTGATGAAGCCGCAGGAATGCAGTTCTGAACGGTGCCGTACGGTACGCTGAAGGAGAAGAATCATCATGCATAAAGTGATCACCGTCTGTCCTTATTGCGGGTCAGGCTGCAAAATCAACCTGCTGGTTGAAAACGGCAAAGTGGTTGGCGCAGAGGGGGCCAACGGCGTTACCAACGAAGGTGAACTGTGCCTCAAAGGCTATTACGGCTGGGATTTTCTGAACGACACCAAGCTACTGACCCCGCGGCTGAAACAACCGCTGATTCGCCGCCAAAAAGGAGCGCCGTTTGAGGCGGTATCCTGGGATGAAGCCATCAAATTCGCCAGTTCCCGCCTGAAAGCGATTAAAGAGAAATACGGCGCCGACGCTATCATGCATACCGGCTCATCCCGCGGGCCGGGTAACGAAACCAACTATGTGATGCAGAAGTTCGCGCGTGCCGTAACCGGCAATAACAATGTCGACTGCTGCGCCCGCGTCTGCCACGGTCCTTCGGTCGCCGGCTTGCAGGTGACGCTGGGTAACGGGGCCATGAGTAATTCCATCTGCGAAATCGAGCATACCGAATGTATTCTGGTCTTTGGCTATAACGCCGCCGATTCGCATCCCATCGTGGCCCGCCGCATCCTGAAAGCCAAAGAGCGCGGCGCCAAAATCATTGTGTGCGACCCTCGCCACATTGAAACCGCACGTATCGCCGACCTGTGGCTACCGCTGAACAATGGCTCCAACATGGCGCTGGTCAACGCGTTTGCCAACGTGCTGATTAATGAAGGCCTTTACAACAGGGAGTATGTGGCACGCCATACCGAAGGGTTCGAGGAATATAGCCAGATCGTCGCCAAATATACGCCGGAATATGTCGCAGAAATCACCGGCTTGTCGCCACAGCTGATTCGTGATGCCATGCGGATGTACTCCGCGGCGCCTTCCGCCACCATTTTGTGGGGCATGGGCGTGACCCAATGGGGTCAGGGGGTTGATGTGGTGAAAGGCCTGTCCGGTCTGGCGTTGCTGACGGGAAATTTGGGTCGTCCGAACGTGGGTGTCGGTCCGGTGCGCGGTCAGAATAACGTGCAGGGGGCCTGTGATATGGGCGCGCTGCCCAATGTGTACCCCGGTTATCAAAAAGTGACGGACCACGAGGTTCTGGACAAGTTTGCCAAAGCCTGGGGCGTCCCCAGCCTGTCCGACAAGATAGGTTATTCCCTGACCGATGTGCCGCACAAGATTAAAGAAGGCAAAATCAAAGCCAACTACGTGATGGGTGAAGATCCACTGCAAACCGAGCCGGATCTGTCCATGATGCGTCAAGCCTTCAACGAGCTGGAACTGCTGATTGTGCAAGACATTTTTATGACCAAAACCGCGTCAGTAGCCGACGTGATTTTGCCTGCCACCTCCTGGGGGGAACACGAAGGGGTCTATTCCGCCGCCGACCGCGGCTTCCAGCGTTTCTACAAAGCGGTTGAGCCACAGGGCGACGTTAAGCCGGACTGGGAAATCATCAGCCTGATGGCAACCGCGCTCGGCTATCCGATGCACTACAACAATACGCAGGAAATCTGGGACGAACTTCGTCATCTCTGCCCGCTGTATTACGGCGCAACCTACGAAAAAATGGCCGGATTGGGCTATGTGCCCTGGCCGTGCACCACGGAAGACAGCCCGGGAACACCGTGGTTGTACGAAGGGAACAAGTTTGACCGCCCTGGCGGCAAAGGCCTGCTGTTCGCGACCGAATGGCGACCGCCGATGGAGCTGGTGGATGAGAACTATCCGCTGGTGCTGTGTACCGTGCGCGAAGTGGGACACTATTCCTGCCGTTCGATGACGGGTAACTGCACCGCCTTGCAAACGCTGGCTGATGAACCCGGCTATGTACAGGTCAACCCGGAAGATGCCGAGCGGATAGGCCTGCGCGATCAGCAATTAACCTGGGTTTCCTCACGGCGCGGTAAAGTCATTACGCGTGTTTCCGTCAGTGAGCGGGTCAATAAGGGCGCAGTTTACATGACCTACCAGTGGTGGATTGGCGCCTGTAACGAGCTGACGCTGGATCACCTCGATCCGATTTCCAAAACGCCGGAATACAAGTATTGCGCCGTCAAACTGGAAGCCATCGAGGATCAGCAGGCGGCAGAAAATTATGTGCAGCAGGAATACAGTGAATTGAAAGCGCGTCTGCGCAGAACTGCGGAAGAAGTAAACTAGACTCACCTTGCCCGGCGGCCAGGCTTCTGGCCGCCATCTTTCACTCCATATCTTCAATCGCCTTAACCGAAATGCCCATCCGCTGCATACGCGATAGCAGGGTTGTACGCTTCAAACCCAGTTTAGCGGCGGCACCTTTCGGCCCGGCGACGATGCCGTTAGTTTCCCTTAACACCCGGATAATGCGCTGACGTTCAGACTCTTCTTCGTCATCTTCCATTACCGGTGGCGCTATCGGCGCGTCTGGTGCGACAACAGGAGAAGGCTTCGGCGTTTCCAATGGCGCAAAGTGATGCTGTAGTTCAGCTAACTGCAAATTCAACGTCGTGCCTTTTGTGAGGATCACCGCCCTTTCAATCACATTTTCCAGCTCGCGCACATTGCCCGGCCAGGGGAGTCTGCTCAACTGACGCAGCATTTCAGATGGAATACTGTCAATGGTGCGGTTCATACGGCGCGCGATCTTGCGGGTAAAAAACTTCACCAGCAGCGGAATATCCTCTGGCCGCTCACGCAGCGGAGGGATCACAATCGGGAAGACATTCAGACGATAATACAGATCGCTGCGGTATTCCCGATCGGCCACCATCTGTTTCAGGTCACGGTTAGTGGCCGCAATCAGGCGAACATCCACCGGAATCACCTTGCTTCCGCCCAAGCGTTCAATCTCCCGTTCCTGCAAAACACGCAGCAGTTTAGGCTGCAATTCCAGCGGAATATCCCCTACTTCATCCAGAAACAGCGTACTTTTATCCGCCAGTTCAAAGCGCCCCTGACGCTGGCTTGTTGCCCCGGTAAAAGCGCCTTTCTCATGACCGAACAGATCGCTCTCCAGTAAACCGGACGGGATCGCCGCACAATTCATCTTCACCATACGATGGGCATTGCGCAGGCTCAGGTTGTGGATCGCGCGGGCTATCAGCTCTTTTCCTGTTCCCGTCTCCCCGAGGATCAGAACGGTGCTATCGCTCACGGCCACCATTTCCACCTGTTCCAGCACCTGACGAATCGCCGCGCTACGACCAATAATTTCACCGAATGCCTCACCGCCCACGCTTTGGGTACGTTCAGTGAGCTGTTCCGTCAGATAGAAATTCTCGTGGATCAGACTGTCCTTCAAACGGGTGATCTGCTCGTAGGCCAGCGCATTATCCAGAGCGATAGCAATGCGCGCCGCAATCTGCCGCAGCAATTTTATGTCCGCACTGCTGACCGATAAATCACTGCCGTGCGCCAGTTCCAAAACGCCCAGCACGCGATTGCCAAACGCCAACGGCAGCAGACAGGCATGCTTCAATCCGCTGTCAAACCACTGCGCCAGATAGCGCGCATGTTCTGGCGAATTCAGATCATTGTCGCGATCGATCAACAGAACATCATTGTTCTTCATGACTTCTTCCGCCCGCGTTTCCGACAGCCTGAGCGTGCCTTCGCCTGACTGCGGCGAGCGTCCCGAAAGGTAATGCGTGGCGTAATATTTAAGCGTCTTATCGTCGTCATCGCTGTCGCGTAATGTCAGCGCCACAAAATCAATCCCGAAAAAACGGTGAATCTCTTTGGAAACTTCCTGCGCCAGCGCCTTCAGCTCCAGTTTGGAAATCACGGTATTCGTCACATCAACCAGAATACGGAAGTGATCGCGTTCATGGCGTAGCCGCTCCTCCTCGCGCTGTGCCAGCGTCCGCTCGCCAATATGCTCCAGCGCCAGCGTAATCACGTCGGTAAGGGATTGAAAGAAAGTTATTTCACTGTCATCAAACAGGCTGCCGTCTGTTTTAATGAATTCGACACCGCCCAATGAACGCTGGGGGGACGCCAGCAGGGGAAACTGGCAATAGTCGCTGAGCCCGGCATAAGCCGGTTGCCCCATCAGGTGGGAGAATTCGCGCTGGAAATGCGCCCGGCTGCAATGCAACGGCGTATGGGTGTTCCACACGACACCGCCCGGCCCATCCAATAACAGGATGGTTTCTTCACTACAGATCGTTTTGTTCCCGCTACGGTCGTAGCGATAAAGCAGGGTTTGGTTACGAAGCGGATCGATCAGAAGCAGATTGACGCGCCCGAATCGCACGACTGAAAAAGACAAACTATCCAACACTTGCAGCAATGCTTCGATACTGCGTTGTTGCAGCAAAGTTTGTGACACCTTCAGTAAGGCGTCCTGCCACAGAATCGACAACCGTGATGGGGAATCTGTCAGTCGTATCGCCATAACCACCGCAATTAAAATCAACATAATTACTGGGGATATACAGTGTAAGGATTAACGCGCTGAAATCCTATGTCATCATGCCGATAGCTTGATCTGAATCGCCATTAACCAGCAGAATTAGCAAAAAAAAGATAAATATTATTATCCAATAACCATCATTTTATAGCGTGATAGCCCGTTGTCAAAAACGGGAAATACCCTGACGTCCATACAGGGTAAACATCTGCTTATCGATCACCACTCGCAAAAAACGCTCACAAACCAGAAACAAACCAATTACAAATCCGGTATAAATATTAATCAAAAACCATTTCATGAAATATTTCTCTGAACGCGATCACAGATAAATTAACTGCATGAGTAAAAACAGGAAATATATTAATCGAATAAAATTACGGCAACAAACGCTCATAAAAACACCAGCACTTCAAACGAAAACCAGTTATTAAATTAAAGTAATCAGATGTATTTAACATAGCGCGATGAATAAACGCCGGTTTACGATATGTACGGTTAAACAGATTCAGCACATTATTATTTTCAGAATATCCGTGCCGACGGCCAATCTGACCTACTGTTTAACTGTCTGTTTAAATAAGCATTAATGCTAATCACCCGGTTCCTCTCCATATTGCATTACGCCTTAATATTCATTTTTTGCATGACGAAGTTCACAATTACATTTCAACCAACAGAAAAAAAATGTAAAAAGTCAGAATCGTTGTAATATCAGCGTGCAGACACAACACCTCAATAACAGCTCAGGGTGATGGGTTAGGTGTGTTCAATTTATAACCACCCGCTCGTCGCGCTGCAATAATATTGTGTTGTCTGAATGAATTCATCAACATGAGGTTTATATGCAAAGGCAGAAGTTAGTTATACAGATAGCTGTCGCTATCATATTAGGTATATTCATTGGATGGGCATGCCACCAATATCTGGATGCTGGACGCGCAAAAGAAATCGCGTCTTACTTCAATATGGTTACGGACATATTCCTTCGTCTTATCAAGATGATCATTGCGCCGCTGGTGTTTGCAACGCTGGTTTCCGGCCTGGCAAGCATGGGGAAATCCTCCGCGGTTGGCCGTATCGGTATGAAAGCGATGATCTGGTTCGTTACCGCATCTTTCCTCTCGCTGCTCATCGGGATGGTTCTGGCGAATTTCTTCCAGCCGGGCGCAGGCATGAATCTGGAAGTTCCTGCCGCCGCGGCGCATGTTACCACCGGCCTGAACACCGATGGCTTTACGCTTAAGAATTTCATCAGCCACATTTTCCCGAGAAGTATCGTGGAAGCGATGGCCAACAACGAAATTCTACAGATTCTGGTCTTCTCACTGTTCTTCGGCTCTGCCCTTGCCTACGTTAAACACCAAAACAAGCACGCGACCACCATCATTTCGATGATTGAAGAGCTGGCCAAAGTGATGTTCCGCGTGACCGACTACGTTATGGCTCTGGCCCCTATCGCCGTATTCGCTGCCATCGCATCCGCCATCACCACTCAGGGCCTGGGTTTGATCTACGACTTCGGCAAACTGATCGGCGAGTTCTACCTCGGTCTGGCGCTGCTGTGGACGGCTCTGTTCGCCGTCGGCTATGCGTTTCTGGGCAAGGCAATCGTTAAACTGGCAAAACTGATTCGCGAACCGACCATGCTGGCATTCGCAACCGCGAGCAGTGAATCCGCCTACCCGAAAACCATGGAAGCATTGACCAAATTCGGCGTACCGAAGAAAATCACCAGCTTCGTGTTGCCGCTGGGCTACTCTTTCAACCTTGACGGTTCAATGATGTATCAGTCCTTTGCGATTCTGTTTATCGCACAGGCTTACAACATCGATCTGAGCCTGACCCAGCAGATTCTGATTCTGTTGACCCTGATGATCACCAGTAAAGGTATGGCCGGTGTGGCGCGTGCTTCGGTGGTGGTGGTTGCGGCCACGCTACCGATGTTCAGCCTGCCGGAAGCCGGTATTCTGCTGATTATCGGTATCGACCAGTTCCTCGATATGGGCCGTACTGCAACCAACGTGATTGGTAACAGTATCTCTACCGCCGTTGTGGCAAGTCTGGAAAAAGACGTTCACGACGACGAAGAGGAAAGCGAAGAACCCGACATCGCCTACGAACACGTTCAGGCCACTCAAAATACCTGATAAGTCGAACGGCTATCTGGCGGCCCTATGGCCGCCAGTGCCGACAATACCACGACGCTCCTGCAATACTTGTCGTCATCTTCACGGTCAACGCGGCAACGCTTTTATATATCGCCAGAACTTTTCCGACGCCATATTCAGCCTGGCATCAAGACGGTAAAGGTATACGCCCATATTCATCACGGCATCTCCCCTATCAAGAATCACCAGTTCCTGACTTTCCAGTTCTTCTTTGATGGAATAGTCCGGCAGCCACGCTATGCCATAACCGCTTTTGGTCATCCGCTTCAACAAGTCACTCATTGAAGAAACGAAATGCACCGTAAACCGATCGCTGTCCACGGAGGATAAATACCGGCTGACCTGACGCCCCATATAGCTGGTATCGGTATAATTCAGCAGGGGAACAGAGGGCGCATGCATATCAAATAACGGTTCACCGTTGCTGCCACGGGCGCAGACCGGATAAAGCCGGGATTCCAGTATTTTTTCATGCATAAACGGTTCAGACATCAGCTCTTCGTTATAGAACGAGAAAATGAAGTCGCTCCGCCCCTCTTTGAGGTTTAATACCGCTTCATCGACATCAATCGATTCAACATAAAATATCTTTTCCTGAGGCTCCGGTACGGTTTTCAATAACTCGGGCATAAGAAAGACGGACAGCGAATGCGCGGCGGCAATCATGATTTTATTTTTATAGTGGCTGCCGCCATGTAGCTTGTTTAACTGATATTCCAGATCGTCCAGTGTATTGCGAATATGCGCGTGAAAAACACGCCCCTGCTCGGTTAATTGCAACGGGGAAGAACTGCGATCAAAAATATCGAACCCGATGGCGGTTTCCAACGCACGGATACGCCGACTGAATGAAGACTGTGAAATATTTCTTTTCTCGGCAGCGGTGGTAAAACTACGGTACTCCTCCAGCGCGATAAAATCATAAAGCCACTTTGTCTCAATATTATTAAGCATAATATCTCACCATTTTATTCTACCGATCGCCCTAACCCAAGAAAAGCATAAAGATACCATTCACTATGCAAAACATACATAGGGGATGGGAATTTAGCAATTCACAAATACCGGCAATATGCGACCATTCTTTCAGTTTCAAACCGTTATGGAGCAAAACAGCATGAACAGTCTGGTAGGAATTCTGGGTGGTATGGGACCGGGTGCAACCGTTGATGCGATGCAAAAACTGATTAAAAACACCCCGGCCTACCGGGATCAGGACCATATCCCGACGATTGCCGTTTCCATTCCGGATATTCCCGACAGGACAAAATGCATTCTTGACCATAGCCCATCGCCGCTGGGAAAAATGATTCAATATATGAAAATATTGGAAAACGCAGGCGCCGAATGCATTATTATTCCGTGTAATACCGCTCATTATTGGTTCAATGAATTAAAGCAACACACGCAGGTGGAGATGATCAGTATTATTGATACCGCCTGTCAGGTTATTCAGGATAGAAAAATATCTCAGGTCGGATTACTGGCAACAACCGCAACCATCACGGCGCGTATTTATCAAAATAATCTCGCAGAAAAAGGAATCGACTGCCATATTCCAACGGAAGAGGAACAAACACGGGTGATGGAAAGCATTTATGCTTATAAAGCCGGCGATTTGGCCACGGCCCATGACATGCTTTCACCAATAAAAGATCGGCTGCTGCAAAGCGGGGTAGAAAAAATTATCCTCGGCTGTACTGAGTTGCCGCTTATTCTGGAAAACGAGATCCAGACTGCGCCAGAGAACTATATTGACGCCACGGAAGAGCTGATCAAGAAAACCGTCGAATGGTATTTTTCTCATGCCCACAGAAGCGAGATTGCGGCCTGAAAAACCAAACCGTAGCCCATATTTGTTAACCCGGTTCCACTTTTATGTTCTGCAATTGCGAGTATCTCTGTTACTGAGCATTATTATTCTCAGTAATCTTGATATTACATGGCGAAACCATGATTAATGTGGCTCTGGTAGACGATCACATCGTTGTCCGATCTGGCTTTGCACAGCTTTTGACATTAGAAAATGACATTCAGATCATCGGGCAATATTCATCCGCGGCACAGGCATGGCCGCATCTGCTCAAGCAGCCTGTCGATGTGGCGGTGATTGATATCGCGATGCCGGATGAAAGCGGTTTGAGTTTATTGAGCCGTCTGCGTCAGCAGCGCCCCGGCTTCCACGCCATTATTCTGAGCATTTATGATACCAGCGCGTTTGTGCAGAGCGCGCTGGATGCCGGCGCAGGCGGCTACCTCACTAAACGCTGCGGTCCGGAAGAGTTGGTTCAGGCGGTACGCGTAGTCAGTCGTGGCGGTTTATATCTTTGCGCGGACGCCCTGCATGCTATTCGCCACCAGCAACAGCCGCCAAAAGAATTACTCTCGTTAACGCCGCGCGAACGAGAGGTTTTCACGATGTTAATCAACGGCCTCAGCGTGAAAAGTATTGCCGAGCAACTTACCCTGAGTCACAAAACCGTGCACGTACACCGCGCGAATATTCTCAGCAAATTACAATGTGAGACGACAGTGGAACTGGTGCATTTCGCTTTGCAGCATCAGCTATTGGCAGGCAACTGATCCATGCGCCGGCTGCGTACCACAGGCATGATGCTGTTCCTGCTTTTCTTCTATGGCCTGAGCTGGCTGGCGCTGTGGACAATCAGCTTCTATCTGAGCAATAACGGCCAGCAGGCAACGCTGCTATTACCGCAAGGATTGCGGCTGGCGCTGATGATTCTGCTACCGCGAAAATACTGGCCGGTGCTGCTACTGTCGGAAATCGCGATACAAAGCTGGTTAATGAACGAACAGCTTCAAACGCGTGCATTATTGTTGCTATCGCCGTGGCTGAGTTTACTTCCCGCCGTTATGACGCAGAAAATCTGGCACCGTTATACGCTTTACTGGCAGCGATTGTTGTTGTTATTGAGCGCCTTGACGCTAAATACCCTGCTGCACGGCCTCGTTATCGGCCCCTGGCTGCAATCGCAATTAACCCAAACGTTACTGGCAACCTTTACCGGCGGCGTGCTGCTCATTCCGTTTATCTATTTAATCCATGAATATATCAAGCAACAGCATCTGCAAACGCTACTGGCCCAGGAGATCCCGGATCCGCCGCTGCGCACCTCATTGCTGATTTGGTGCTCACTGTTCTTCTCGATCGGCGTCTGCCTGCAAATGACGTTTACGCCTGACATGGAGCGTCTGCTGCTTATCTTCGTGTTCCTGCCTAACGTGGTTATGGCCTACAAGTTTGGCTGGCAAGGCGGGGTATTATCCGCCGTACTGGGTAGCCTGATGATTACCGTCACGCGTCAGGTTAGCGGCGCTTTTAACGACCTGCGGGAGCTAGAGCTATTTTTGTCCACGCAGGCGCTGCTTGGAATCGGGTTGGGGATTGCCATCAGCCGTCAGCAACAGCTGGCGCAACGATTGCAACGCTATCGTCAACAATTGGAACAGGAATTGAAGACCCGCCGCCGATTGATGGAGCGCATCATTCATACCGAAGAAGAAGTCAGAAAAGACATTGCCCGCGAGCTGCATGACGATATCGGACAGAATATTACGGCAATTCAGATTCAGGCCATGCTGGTCAAACACAGCGCCCCTGAAGGGGCCGCCCAGAATGCGGCCGGACAGATCAGCGATCTCTCGCTGCGTATTCATCACACCACCCGCCAGCTTTTACGCCAGCTACGCCCTCCCGTTCTGAATGAAATGGTACTGGATAAGGCGCTGCACCATCTGGCAGACGATTTCGCCTTCAGCGCCCGGGGCATCAATTTTCATCTCGACTATCGATTGCCTCAACAGCCGGATGACGATGTGGTCATCTTCACGCTTTACCGGATGGTGCAGGAGTTGCTTAACAACATCAACAAGCATGCCTGCGCCAATAACATCGAAGTACTGCTGTATCAGCAAGGCGATTTACTCACGCTGGAAGTCATTGACGATGGTATCGGTCTTCGCCCCGGTAATAGCGGAGGCTTTGGTTTGCGTGGGATTGAAGAGCGCGTATGTGCTTTAGGCGGAAACTGGCTGGCAAAATCAAAAGCCAGCGCTTCGCTGCAAAAAGGCACGCACATAATTGTTAACTTACCCACAAAATTTAAACAAAAGGACTGATTACTAGGAATTCTTCCTAGTGTCCTAAAACCTTATCTCATCCTTTTTCAGACACATCTCCCTACTCTTGCGTCATCGCTGATTGAGGTATCCATGCACACGACCGAGCTTACACCGACACAAATCAGCCAGCGTTATCGTTACTGGCGGCCGCGACTGCTGATTTCGATGGTGATCGGATATGCCGCGTTTTATCTGACGCGTAAAAGCATCAACTTTGTCATGCCGGTGATGCAATTGGAACTGGGACTGAGCAAAGGCGATATCGGCCTGTTAGGCACGCTGTTCTATCTGTGCTACGGCGCGTCCAAATTTATTTCGGGCATCGTGTGCGATCGCAGTCAGGTGCGCTGGTTTATGGGCGTCGGCCTGTTGATTACCGGCGTATTGAACATTTTGTTCATGTTCTGTCAGTCACTCACCGGACTGTTGATTGTGTGGGCGCTGAACGGTTTTTTTCAGGGATGGGGATGGCCCCCTTGCGCTAGGCTTCTGACCAGTTGGTATTCGCGTAATGAACGCGGCTTCTGGTGGGGATGCTGGAATACCTCGATCAATATCGGCGGCGCCGCGGTCCCTCTGTTAGCGGGCTATCTGGCTTCCGAATGGGGCTGGCAGGCCGCGCTGCTGGTGCCCGGCATTATCGGTATTTTGATCGGGCTGTGGCTGTGCTGGCAGCTGTGTGACAAGCCGCAACAGCAAGGGCTACCCAGCGTCGGACAGTGGCGACGTGACGCGCTGGAAATCCGTCAGGAGCAGCAGAGTCCCCCGATGCCGATGCGGCGGATTTTGCGGGATGCCATCCTGCGCAATCGGACCATCTGGTTATTGGGCGTTTCCTACATTCTGGTGTACCTGATTCGTATCGCACTGAATGACTGGGGAAACATCTGGCTGGCGGAAAGTCACGGTTTCAACCTGCTCAGCGCCAATGCCACGCTGTCGCTGTTTGAACTGGGCGGCTTGATCGGTGCGTTGTTCGCCGGTTGGGGGTCAGATTTGTTATTTCGGGGCCAGCGCGCGCCCATGATCCTGCTTTTCGCGCTGGGACTGTTTGTGACGATGACGGCCCTATGGCTGACACCCGTACACCATGCTTCGCTGTTGGCCGCGTGTTTCTTCAGCATCGGTTTTTTCGTTTTCGGCCCGCAAATGCTGATTGGACTGGCGGCGACGGAATACAGCCACAAAGATGCGGCAGGCACCGTGACCGGTTTTCTGGCCCTGTTTGCCTATCTGGGCGCGGCGCTGGCGGGGTGGCCTCTGGCGCAGATACTGCAACACTATGGATGGTCTGGATTTTTTACGCTGCTGGCTCTGGCGTCAGCCTGCATCGGACTGTTACTGATGCCGCTGTTAATGGCGGGCGTCAGCCGACAGGAACGACTATCGACATTGAAATCGCTGTAACGCATGCAGTAGTTCTCTATACCCAACAGGAAAACATAAAATGAAACTGACTACATTAACCACGCTGATTGCCGCCGGGCTGACCCTGGCTGCCGTGTCCACCGCCACCCAGGCCGCCGGACGTCTCGTCATTTACTGTAGCGCCACCAACGCCTTCTGTGAGGAAGAAGCCAAAGCCTTCGGTGAGAAATACAATGTAAGAACCTCCTTCATTCGTAATGGTTCCGGCAGTACGCTGGCAAAAGTCGAAGCCGAGAAGAAAAACCCACAGGCTGATGTCTGGTACGGCGGCACGTTGGACCCACAGTCTCAGGCAGGCGAAATGGACCTGCTGGAACCATACCAGTCTGCCAACCTTGAGCAGATCATGCCGCAGTTTCGCGATCCGGCAAAACGCAAAGGCAACTATTCCTCCGCCGTGTACGTCGGCATCCTCGGTTTTGGCGTTAACACCAACCGTCTGAAAGAGAAAAACCTGCCGGTTCCGCAGTGCTGGAAAGATCTGACCGATCCCATCTATAAAGGTGAAATCCAGATTGCCGATCCCCAGAGCTCCGGTACGGCCTACACCGCGCTGGCCACCTTCTCTCAGCTCTGGGGACAGGACCAGGCCTTTGATTACCTGAAAAAGCTGAACACCAACGTTTCCCAGTACACTAAATCCGGTATTGCTCCGGCGCGTAACGCGGCCCGCGGCGAAACCGCCATCGGCGTCGGTTTCCTGCACGACTATTCCCTGGAAAAAGAGAAAGGCGCGCCGCTGGAGCTGATCTCTCCCTGTGAAGGCACCGGTTATGAAATCGGCGGCATCAGCATACTGAAAGGGGCGCGAAACATGGATAACGCCAAGCTGTTCGTTGACTGGGCATTGTCAAAAGAGGCGCAGGAACTCTCCTGGAAGAAAGGCCAGTCTTACCAGATTCTGACCAATATCACTGCCGAAGCCTCCCCGCTTTCACTGAAGCTACAAGACCTGAAACTGATCAACTACGACATGGACAAATACGGCGCGGCCGACGTGCGTAAAGAGTTGATATCTAAATGGGTTAACGAAGTAAAAATGGGTCAATAACGCGGAGCCGATCGCTTAAGACTCTGGCTATCAGTCAAATAAATGGAAGCGCGACAGGCCAGCAACGGACTGTCGCCTATCCATGGGGATCATTATCGCTAGTCCCTTACTCATCCATGATTTTTAACTGCAACCTGTGATGCCCCATACCAATGATAATACACATACCAGGGAATCCATCATGTCACACACATTAACGCTTTCTCCTCCGCGCAAACGGGATGCCATCTTCCTGTGGCTGGCGCTGATCGTGGTGGCATTTATGCTGCTACCGGCGTGGA
The DNA here is from genome assembly GCF_003115815.1 of Brenneria roseae subsp. americana. Lineage (NCBI taxonomy): Bacteria > Pseudomonadati > Pseudomonadota > Gammaproteobacteria > Enterobacterales > Pectobacteriaceae > Brenneria > Brenneria roseae. The sequence continues at coordinate 73,880 of NZ_QDKJ01000004.1, forward strand.
GTCTGGACTACGGCCTGCTTGATGTTTCAGGCGATGAACTGTTGGCTGCCTACAGTTGGTCCAATCTGAACATCAGTCTGCTGTGGTTCCTGTTGCCAATGGCGCTTTTCCTGCGCACGACATTCGCCGCCAGCCGCGAGCAGCGCGGCCGACACCGTTTTGATGCGGCATACTCGTTGTTCTGCGTCGTCTTCGTAGTTGTCAGCGCCACGATTGAAGGACGCGGCATGGGCTACGCCACGATTCTGCTGTTCATTGCGCTCGGCGCGATTATCACGCTATCGCTATCACGGCTGGACTGGCTCGGCGGCGATCAATTCGTGATTGGCTCGCTGGTCGGCATCATCGCGCTGATCGGAGTATTTATTCTTTATCCCAGCGTCGCCATTTTTATCCCGATGTTCACCAACGACAGCGGCGAATTCGCACCGCTGCTCTTCACGCAGATTCTGGGGCAAGCCCATATCCTACAGGTGATCAGAAACTCTTTCCTGCTCTCCGTCGCGGTAGGTATCGGTTGTACGTTCTTTGGTCTGGTACTGGCGATTTACACCTCTCGTATCGCACGTCGTTCCGCCATCATCGGCCGGGTATTCTCGATTCTGCCGATTGTGACGCCGCCGTTTGTCGTGGGTCTGGGTGTGACGCTAATGATGGGGCGTTCCGGCTACGTCACCGAACTGATGGTCACCTGGTTTGGCTTGACCAACACCAACTGGCTGTATGGGTTTACCGGTATCTGGCTGGCGCAGGTACTCGCCTTTACGCCCATGTCGTTTATGATTCTGGAAGGGGCGATTAAAACCATTCATCCCTCGCTGGAAGAAGCGTCTTACACGCTGCGGGCCAATCGCTACCAGACCTTCCAGCGGGTTTTCCTGCCGTTGCTGAAACCGGCGTTGGCCAACTCGTTCCTGATCGTGATTGTCCAGTCGCTGGCTGATTTCAGTAACCCGCTGGTGCTGGGCGGCAACTTCGACGTACTCGCCACTCAGATCTACTTCTATATCGTCGGCGCGCAGCTGGATTATCAGGCTGCCAGTACGCTCGGCGTGATCCTGTTGCTCTTCTCGCTGGCGGTGTTCTGTATCCAGTATATGTGGATTGGGAAACGCTCTTACGTCACCATTTCCGGCAAATCCTACCGTGGCGATGTGCAGCCGCTGCCGGTTTCGCTGGTGTGGATCGTCTCCATCCTGCTGTATATCTGGATTGCCTTCAACATCCTGCTGTACGGCAGCATTTTCTACGGCAGCTTCACCGTGAACTGGGGCGTTGATTACACCCTGACGCTGGCCAACTTCAGCAAACTGTTCGGACAGGGATTCAGCGATGGCGCATGGCCTTCCCTGCTGGATACGCTGCTGTTTGCCGGTATCGCCGCGCCGATTACCGCACTGTTCGGGCTGTTAATCGCCTACATCGTGGTGCGTCAGCAGTTCTATGGCAAAAAGACCATCGAATTCACCACCATGCTGTGCTTTGCCGTCCCGGGCACCGTGGCCGGGGTCTCTTATATCCTCGCGTTTAACAGCGCGCCGGTTTACCTCACCGGCACCGCCGCCATCGTGATTATATCGATGGTGATGCGTAACGTGCCGGTCGGTATCCGCGCGGGTATCGCCGGACTGGGTCAACTGGATAAATCGCTGGATGAAGCGTCGCTCAGCCTGCGAGCCGGATCGATGCGCACCGTGTTCTATATTCTGCTGCCGCTGCTGCGTCCGGCGATCCTGTCCGCTTTGATTTACAGTTTTGTCCGCGCCATTACCACCGTCAGCGCCATTATCTTTCTGGTTACACCGGATACCCGTGTCGCGACTTCCTACATCCTTAACCGGGTGGAAGACGGTGAATACGGTATGGCCATCGCCTACGGTTCCATCCTGATTGTGGTCATGCTGGCCATTATTTTCCTGTTTGATTACCTGGTCGGTGAAGCACGCGTTTCCCGTTCCAAAGCTCAGAATAGTGACTAAGCGGAGTGATTACCTTGAATACTGAAAACCCAAAAACGTCGGAAACGTTTTTTAACGCCGCTTACCGCGGCCCGCAGGGCGACGGGCAGGACGTCCGTCATAAGAATTTCGTTGAACTGAAGCATGTCACTAAACGTTTCGGTCACAACACCGTCATTGACGATCTGAATCTGGCAATCCCACAGGGGAAAATGGTGACGCTGCTAGGGCCGTCCGGCTGCGGCAAAACCACGGTACTTCGTCTGGTCGCCGGGTTGGAAAAACCCACCGAAGGACAGATTTTTATCGATGGTGAAGACGTTACCGATCGTTCGATTCAACAGCGTGACATCTGTATGGTGTTTCAGTCTTACGCCCTCTTCCCGCACATGTCGCTGGGAGAAAACATTGGCTACGGATTGAAAATGCTGGGCCGCCCGAAAGATGAAATCAATCAACGGGTAAAAGAAGCGTTGGCGCTGGTCGATCTGGACGGTTTTGAAGATCGCTATGTCGATCAGATTTCCGGGGGACAACAGCAGCGGGTAGCGCTGGCCCGCGCGTTAATCCTCAAGCCGAAAGTCTTACTGTTTGATGAACCGCTGAGCAATCTGGATGCGAACCTGCGCCGCAGCATGCGTGAAAAAATTCGTGAACTTCAGCAGCAGTTCAATATCACATCGCTCTACGTGACCCACGACCAGAGCGAAGCCTTTGCCGTTTCCGACATGGTACTGGTCATGAACAAGGGCAAAATCATGCAGTTGGGCGCACCGCAGGAACTGTATCGCCAACCCGCGTCTCACTTTATGGCCAGCTTTATGGGGGATGCCAACATCTTCCCAGCCACCATTGACCATGACAGCGTCAATATTTACGGCTACAGGCTCCCTCGCCCGCAAGGTTTTGCCGAAGGGCAACGCGAGTGCACGGTGGGCGTTCGACCGGAAGCCATCACGCTCAGCGCTCAGGGGGAAGAGAGTCAGCGCTGCACCATCACTCAGGTCGCCTACATGGGCCCGCAGTATGAAGTGCAGGTTGACTGGCACGGACAATCGCTACTGCTACAGGTCAATGCCACGCAGCTCCAGCCTAATCCGGGCGATAGCTACTACCTGCAGATTCATCCTTACGGGATGTTTGTGCTGGCAGACCAATAAGTTCACACTCACCGGGCGTTCCCTTGCGCCCGGTATTTCCCCACCAAGCCCTTCCTCACGGCAGCGCTTCTCGGTTCATGCTGGCCATTTATTGTCAGTTATTATAAAAAAACTCAACAGATTGCGCATTCTCTCGCCAAACAGATCAAATTTGTGGTTTCCGCCTTTGACATGCACTGAGCGCCCCGTTATGATGCGCCCCGTTCACACGATTCCTCTGTAGTTCAGTCGGTAGAACGGCGGACTGTCAATCCGTATGTCACTGGTTCGAGTCCAGTCAGAGGAGCCAAATTCTTGTTTTCATGCCGCTCTGCGAATTCTTATGTGATATCGATTCAATGAGTTAGCGTGAAAAGTCCTCCCGGTGCATTTTCAGTTTTCCCTCCGCATCGGGAGAATTTGGTGGTCAGATTTGGGGTCAAGTTGGTTCGATGACGGAGTGACCCCCAAATGTCTCTTAACGACTCAAAAATCCGCAACTTAAAACCATCCGCTAAACCTTTCAAAGTTTCCGATTCTCACGGCCTGTACCTTTTGGTCAATCCCGGCGGTTCACGTCTCTGGTATCTCAAATATCGTCTCGACGGCAAAGAGTCCCGCCTCGGTTTAGGCGCTTATCCCAATGTATCGCTGGCTGACGCCCGGCAACAGCGCGACGGCATCCGCAAGCTGCTGGCGCAGAACATCAACCCGGCGCAACAGCGTGCCGCTGAGCAGGCGGCGCGTTCACCGGTTAAGAATTTCAAGACCGTGGCGCTGGGCTGGCATAAAAGCAATAAAACATGGTCGGAGAACCATGCCGCCCGCCTGCTTGCCAGCCTGAACAATCACGTTTTCCCGGCGATTGGTCATCAGCCGATAACGGAACTGAAAACCCGACACTTCACTGCCCTTCTGAAAGGTATTGAGGAAAAAGGTTTGTTGGAGGTAGCATCCCGTACCCGGCAGCACCTGTGTAATATTATGCGTTACGCGGTTCAGCAAGGATGGGTGGAAAACAACCCGGCGCTGAATCTGGTCGGCGTAACGGCTCCGCCGGTCAGGCGTCATTATCCGGCCCTGCCGCTGGAGTGTCTGCCGGAATTGCTGGAACGCATTGAAGGCTATCGGCAAGGCCGGGAGTTAACCCGGCTGGCGGTACTGCTCACCCTGCACCTGTTTATCCGTTCCAGCGAACTGCGTTTCGCAAGGTGGAGTGAAATTGATTTCAAAAACAGAATCTGGACCATTCCCGCTACCCGCGACGCGATTACCGGCGTCCGCTACTCCGGGCGTGGCGCGAAAATGCGCACGCCGCATATCGTGCCACTATCCCGGCAAGCCATCGACATCCTGAAGCAGATTCAAGCGATTTCAGGCCATCTGGAACTGGTGTTTCCCGGCGACCATAACCCGTATAAACCGATGTGCGAAAACACGGTCAACAAAGCATTGCGACTAATGGGCTATGACACCAAAACGGATGTCTGCGGTCACGGCTTTCGGGCGATGGCCTGTAGCGCGTTAATGGAATCTGAGCTTTGGTCGCAGGATGCCGTTGAACGCCAGATGAGCCACCAGGAGCGCAACAGCGTGCGGGCGGCCTATATCCACAAAGCCGCACATCTTGAAGCCCGCAAAGCGATGATGCAGTGGTGGTCGGATTATCTGGATGCGTGCCGGGAAACTTACATTCCGCCTTATATTTGGGGCAAACAGGCTGGCTAAGCCCACGATGACGTAATCAATGGATAATACGAAAGCAGATCCAGACAGTTCAGGATCTGCTTTGTTAGTTTTTAATAGGTGTTAACTTTATATTTTCATTAATCAATAGGGAATCGTCAAAAATTATTCTGGCAGAATATTTTTAGCCGGTTACCTATCAATAAAGGGAGTTTTTGAAGGAAAATTTATCGTCATGATGATGAAAAATCTGCGCCAGAACCAAACGCTTCGGCCAACGGCACCAATATCCCGCCGCAGGAAAAACACAACGCTGCACCAGATACCCCGTTGAACAAATATCGAACTGCACCAGTGACAGCCTTTTCAGCCTTTTGGCCCTTTCCGGTTTGGCGCTGTTACCCTTAGCCTTCCTTTACCCTTCCGGCCTTTTCCCTTTTGACTGCACCAGCACAAAAATCATCCGTCGTTTCAACGCCCATAGACCTGCGCCACATAGCGCCCGCGCCCGTCGCCGTGGCCTAAATCCATCGCCGTCAGCGCCAACGCTTCTTTTTCGCTAAATCCTTGCGCCAAATAATGGCGAATAACATCCTGCGCCCAGGCGTAACGCAATGAGTGCGGGGAATATGCGCCAGTCAAGCCGATACGCGAGGCCTGACCATGCCAGTATTTCATCGCGCTTTTCAGGTCGGGCTTATCAATCAACCTGCCGTTACGGTTCTCCGCAACAGATAAAGCGTTATCCAGCGTTTTCCGTACTGCGCCAACATCCAGAATTATTGTCTCGCGAGGTCGCCCGCTTTTGGTGCCGAACACCACGGTTAGCCGCGTTTCACCGTGCTCCAGCGCCTGTTTCCACGTTCCGAGCGATTGCGCACACTGCACTGCTTCCTGCGAACGCAGGCCCATCAACCTTGAAAGCTCCAGCGCTGCAGCCATCCCGGCGTCTTTTGCATGAACGGTTTCCAGCACCTTCTGGTAATGCTCCGCTGTGATGGCCCGCCGGGTGCCGTTGCGGGATGCACCGGATAAGCCGAGCGATTTATTGGACAGCCGTTCACTGGCTGCTAACCGATCACGTCCAGACTGCTTCAGCAGACAGCGGATCGCCGCCATTTCGTTTTGCAGGCTGCGTTTCGTTATGCCCTGTTCCAGCCGTTCCCGGATGTAGCTTTCAACATGTCGGGCTTTCAGTTGCTCCACCCGCCGAATCTGCACATTCTGTTCCAGCAAACGGATACAGAATCGCTGCGCCAGCGCCATGCGATCGTGAACGGTTTTATGACTGCCGCCCGCCTGCCGCGCCAGCGTTTTCATTTCCTGCTCCAGAATGCCCATTTTCTCTTTCCCCTTTTCATGATTGCAGCAACTCCAAAATCTGATACAACCTTCCCCGGCGCGTAGGCCGATAGCCCTGAATGGTGGTCGGGCTGCGAACGATACCTGAGCGCCGGGGCGGCAGCCGTTGAGGTGTTACGGGGCTTCGGTTGTGCTCTCTGAGCAGCCGCCCGCTTGCGCGGGTTATCCCCCGGATCGTCCTGATCCCCCTCCGGTATCGGTTCACGTTCTCCTATGGGTAAATGGCCTGAAAAGGTGGTGTCAGAATCCCGCCATGAGCTGGCGCAGTGGCGTTCTCTGGCGCAGGTCTGAAGGGCTGGTGCGTCACTTTCCCGCTTGGCGCGGTTAAAGTGACGCACTGGACTGGCGCAGTGATTGAAAATTGAAATGCTGGTGCAGGATAGCGGTCACTCGGCAGCAAAGCCGCTGTCTTTGCTGACCGCACAGTTCATAAAGGTAAAAGGCGCTGATAATCAGCAGGTTCAGGAATGTTCGGCTGCGATAGGCAGCAACAATAAACCATCAAGTGTAAGGTATGACCCCGACCGCGATGCGGTTCGGCAGTTTTCAGGGGCATTGCCGTATCGGGCGACCAGCCTGAACGTCAGGCCGCTTCTTGCAAGTCATGAAGCGTGGGCGTTGTCCGCAGACAACCTATTGCATGGCAGAGCCTACGCCGTCGCTACGGCGGCTAAAAGCAAAAATTATCTTGAGGAAGAAAAGATTGTTTACTGCCGGGACATCATTCCGCACAAATAAGCAAGGGCACTGTTGCAGCGCCCCTATTCAGTTAACGTAAAACGCCATCAGCTAAGGATTGTCCCCAGTCGGGCCAGCACCTCGTTTACGATACTGTCAGGAATACGCTCCAGCCTTCTGCCGTTTCTGGCCCCCATATCAATGGTTCTGGGCTGGTCGCAGCGAACAACACCCGTGGTTTTCGTTCCCGCGCCATCCAGTGAAACGGCAAAACCGGCCATTCGGGCGAAGTTTCCGCCGCTGGTGACAGGAACAACAACGGGTAATCGGGTGATCTTGTTAAACGGTGCCGGTGAAACGATAAGCACCGGGCGTTTTCCGCTTTGCTCATGCCCGGCGGTGGGATCAAGTGAAACGAGCCAGATTTCCCCTCTGTCCATTTACAGGATCTCCTTACCCACGGGAAGCGCGTTGACCCACTCCCGTTCTTCCTCACTCATTTCAGCATGCGGATCGCACTGCGCCAGTAGTTCGGCAAGCGAATACTGAGGTCGTTTTTGAGGTTCAATAATCAGGCAGCCGTTATCAATGGTCACCCCGACCTCGCTATCCGGCGACAAATCCAGCGTTTTCAGCACGGCGGGAGGCACTGCCAGCATGACAGATCCTCCGACTTTTTTCAGACGAGTGGTATACATAGCGCACCTCCAGATATTATATTTTAATATAACATTGCCACATGAGGATGTACAATTACTAATCACAAACTCCTTTAAAAGATTATTGGTTGATTTTTGAGTAATCAGATAAACAGGAGAAACGGCGCAGAACCCGTATCGGATTTGCGCCGGTAGAACGTCAATGGTAGCGAGAAGGCCAGATTTGCTCAGGCGCGACGCCCAGCGCTTCAGCAATCAGCCTTTCACCTTTGGGCCAGTGTTTTGTCAGCGCATTCGCCAGCGTGGAAGAGGCCAGCCCCGCGTTACGCGAAACCGCCGCCATCGACGTTCCCCGCTTTTTCAGCGCCGCAATAATATCGGCGGGGTGCCAGTCCTGTTGGTTCATACGGCCACCTCATCAATGCCTTTCACGCCGTCAGCAGTGCGTATCCAACGCGGGGCTTTCAATTCCGAAGCAAAGTAATCAACCAGTTCCGCCAGGAGCCAACGCAATTGTTCTTCCGCTTGTGGCGGAAACATCCGGCAAAGCAGAAGCTGAGTCAGGGTAAAACAGTAATCGCAAAGCGTATCCGCATCGGGAGCAAAACGGGGAGAGTTTGTGGGCAAGGTATCAACGGTCAGGCTGTCTATCAGGTGAGGCGGAATGAGATCGCGCAGGCCCGGTCTCAGCAGCGCAAGACCGGCGGCAAGCCGACCGCAGAGAGCCATCTTCAGTACAGGATCGTAGCTTTCCGCCTGAATATCTGCGCAATTTTCGCAATGATCGGCCAGCACGGTAAAGTCTGTATCGGCATTAAAAGGGAAAGAAAGTAAAGGGTGAGTTTGATCGAGGGTTGTAGCCATAAGGCAGCCTCCAGTGAGTAACAAATTATTCCCACCACCAGAGAGGTCAATCTCATGGGTGGTGGAGCCGGGCGGGGTTGACCTTACCGGCCTCACTGACACCGGCGCGTCTTGCGACGCCCCCGCCCGGCCCACCATTGAAACGTAGCCGAACGCACGACACAAAAAAAGCGCAGACGCGCCTTGTGTCGTCAGTGAAGTATTTCAGGAGGTCAATCCCGGCACCTGATTTTGCAGATGCTGAGAAAAGATACCGCTTTAGGTAACTAACGGCAAGAAGGTTTTATGGTGTGCGGATCGCAACTGCAATGATGCTGTTGGTAAAGAAATGGCAACCATATGTTTTTATTTTATAAAATTTCGTTTTTATGAGTCTGGCTGCTCCAACGGGATATGCTGGTCGCCGCGGTCTTAGGGGCGCAGGTCTGTGTATGCAGGGAAATCGTCATGGCTTTTTCTCCGTCAGTGGTGTGATTTTCGTCTTCGTATCGCTTGGCGGTTGGCTTTCCCTGCGTCGTTCTGGCCCGCGAGGGCGCAGCATGTGTGCCATTTACCCTTGAGGGACAAGTTGTGCCGGGAAACGATTACCCGGAAGCCGATACAGGAACGAAAAGCACACAGGAGAAAAATTTTGCCCCTGCATAGCCGAACGTAGCGCCCTTTGTTCCGCAGCGGTGAAATGGGTTTGAATTTAACGGTATTAGTGTGATTACCAAGGGATACTGACGGTATAATTACCAGGCGATTTTGACGCAACCAGATTACCAATTCCTCATATATCTATCAATCAAACAGCAATCAGGCCGTTTGTTGTATTGATTTTGCTCTGGCGACGCATAAGGCAATCGTGTTCATGTTTTGGCGAAGCCAGATACTACGAACACCTCCGGGACTGATGTCCATACCGTACTCAGCCTTCACTTTCAGGGCGACTTTTTGTTGACCCAGATGAGGATGCTCGGTAGAAAATTGCACAACTGTATTCTCAATGCTGAGCTCTGTGCAGTTTTTATGCCTCACATTAGGCGTTTCCTGCCGTTTAAGTGCGTTGATCCCACTTTCTTTAAGAAGTCGTCGGTGGCGGTAAATTGTATCGCGGGATACGCCGCTCAGGCGTGATGCTTCGGCGACATTACCAAGCTTGTCAGCCAGGGCCAGTACATCGAGTTTTTTCTGGACGTCGGTTTCTTCCATTGACGCTTTAACGGGCTCAATAACCTCTGACACCTGTAATTGTCTGCCTGCGAAGTAGTCACTGAACTGCTCATTTTTGCCTTTTCTGATTTCGATCTTCTGGTGCGCGATGGTCTCCAGCAGGATCGTGAGCTCTGCTCAGCAAACAGGTGTGTTTTGCCAGCCAGTGTAAAGGTTCTGCCGAATCTCCATCTATGTGGCTGTTGTTCACATGTTAGCGCAATAACGCAACAGTACCCGGAGGCCTCGCATTAGTCCGTCTTAAGAATTAACTGCCGACTTTGCGCATTTAGCTGCTAGCTAATGGTTTTATCGGTGAAAACCAATGAGCTAAATTGGTCATGTTTTGATTTTAAACTTCGCAATACAGAAGTATTATTTTAGGATTAATCCACTTCCTCCTATTTTCCCTCGCCATTTTTTCGGCGTATGAGAAAAGTCATTCTTAAGGTTATTACCCATGGAGCTATGGATATTTATAGCGGCGATTTATGTAATTTATCTACTGTTTTTCAAAAAGAAAAAATATAAATCTGTAGATTCTTATCCTTCCAAAATCGTGAAAGCGCCACCTAAAGAATGGCTTGCTGACATCAAGAAAAAAGAGGCTGTTGTGAGAAACGATGACAGTGAAGATGATGATCTGGCAACTTTTACACTGGATGGTCGTAATGTCGAATACAGAATAACAACGACTCAACGTCAGAATACCTCAAAAACTACTACTGGTACTTTGGCTCGATGGGTATTGCCGGGTGATGTGACCACTGTGGGTAGTGTGGAGATTACCGGTGGTTACTTTTATTTCGGTCAGCGGATGAAGCCCGCTGGGCAGAGCTTAAGCGGCTATTATGATGATGGCACTGAGGCATCATTAATTGACGACACGCTCAATATTCGCCACAAACCTTATCTTTATGAAGATAGTTCATTGGGATACTGGCCCAGCTATTCCTCGCTTTCAGCTGATGCGCGCGGCGCGTATCTAAACTGGCTTGCCAGTGATAGGTCCGACGCGTCATGCCCTGTAGGTTACGTATTTATCTATCTGTATGGGCTGGAAAGAAAGGCACTTGTTGACTGCCGGGATGGTAATACACCTGACGCAGAGTTCCGTACTCTATTTAATGAAATCTGCCGGTTAAGATCGGTATTCATTGAGAACCGCTCTTTCCGGAATTACTCGTCCCAGTTACTGGAAGCAATGTCTATTCTGCGCCCAGATGTTGATCTGGTTGCCGATCTTGGCCGTGATTCGAGTTTCAGCAATGGTATGCTGTTTAAGCTAGCGCTGGCAAAGGCTGTGGATGCTGGAGTTCCTGTGTCAGCCGATCTGGCGCTGACGTGGGTAACAAATCACACGGAGTATGCGTTACGAACTCCCGCCCGCCGCTGTGCGAAAGAATTCGCTGCGCTTTTCAAACGGCGCTATACCCTCAAGTACGGTGAGGGTATGGTTGTCAAACCGAATCAAACGCGACTGCGTCTGGATTACAACCCTGCAAGTCCCAGCTTGCGCGGCGTTCGCCTTCCTGTTCCAGACTTGCCTGACCCTAGTGCATTGAAGGGACCAGTCCAGAAGATCATGACGCTTGCAGAGATCTGTACAGATGAACTGGATGCTTACAGCCGCTATCTTGGCAGGAAAGGTACATCAGAAAATGATACTGCGGCAATCATGTTGCTGCCTATGGAAATCATCAATGAAAGCGCAGGAAAAGTTTTAAATACATTCAAACGCTGGGCTGATGAAGTGATAGCGAGTCACAAGGGGTTAACCACCGTTGCTGACTTTTGGGCACATATGGGAGCCACTTGCCCGGCGAAAATCAATAAAAAAGAGGCCGACCTGATGCGGGCCTTTGCACTGAAAATGGGCTACTGCCTGGCACCTGATCCGCTTTACCACCATGTGAAAGCAGAAGCTGACGGCACACTGGTTTTATTTGCCGCTGGTGAGGGAGCGCGCTTACCGCCATCTCCGGCGTTTATCTCAGCGGTGATGGCGCTAAGGCTGGGGTCAATGGTGGCCTTAACCGACAATAGCCTTGATCAGGCCGAGCAGAAAGTGCTGGAAAATGCTATCGACCATAATTCTGGCTTTAGCGAAGATGAAAAACGCTCCTTACATGCGTATTTGACGTGGCAACTTCATACCCCGGCCAACATGGCTGGCATGAAAAATAGAATAGCGCTGTTGAGTGCGATGGAAAAATCAGCAGTAGGTAAGGTTATCGTGGGAGTAGCCTGCTCAGATGGCAGAATTGAGCCTGCCGAAATCAAACAGCTGGAAAAAATTTATTCAGGCCTAGGACTGGATCCTTCAACTATCTCCGGCAACATCCATCAGCATTCTACGGCAGAGGTTACCCCGCTGTCATCTGCATCAGCGAGTCTTGGGGCCGCTGAGTTCACGCTGGACGCCAGCGTGCTGGCTCACCATGAGTCAGCCACAGACGATGTCCGTAAATTACTTAGCGCGATTTTCACCGAGGACGAACCGGAATTGCGCGAGAGCACTCCCGTAGCCGGAGCGCAGGATGGTGGCCTTGATAATGCACATAGCCAGCTTTACCACAGGCTTTTGGAAAAGGAACAGTGGCCCCGGAAAGAGGTGTCGGAACTGTGCGAGAATTTTAATTTGATGCTCAGCGGTGCACTTGAGGTTATTAATGACTGGTCCTATGCAGTGGTTGATGCACCAGTGCTGGATGATGACGATGATGATATCTGGGTAGACCTGGAAATTGCCAAAGAATTAGAGGGATAGTTAATGTCTGTGACACGCATAAGAGTTAAAGAACGGGATGCTATTATCCAATCACTGAAGTCTGGTGTAACGCCAAGAATAGGCATTCAGCACATCCAGGTGGGCCGGATGAATGAGATAACGGCTCTCCATCAGGATATTGAGCGGGTCGCAGACGGCGGCGCGAGCTTCAGACTTATCATCGGTGAATACGGATCAGGCAAAACGTTCTTTCTGAGCGTTGTACGTTCTATTGCGCTGGAAAAAAAGCTGGTAACAGTCAGTGCCGACCTTTCCCCCGACAGGCGCATTCACTCATCGGGAGGTCAGGCGCGCAATCTCTACTCGGAGCTTATGAAGAACATGTCCACCCGCAACAAACCTGATGGTAATGCGTTACTCAGTGTTGTGGAGCGGTTCGTCACGGAGGCAAGGAAGGAGGCTGATGCGGATGGCACTACAGTCTCGTCGGTTATTCACCAACGCCTGGCTGCTCTGTCCGACATGGTGGGAGGATATGACTTTGCTAAAGTCATCGATGCATTCTGGCGCGGACATGAACAGGATAACGAGACGTTAAAATCCAATGCCATTCGCTGGCTTCGGGGTGAATACACCACAAAAACCGATGCCCGAAACGATCTCGACGTCCGGACTATTATCTCAGACGCCTCGTTTTACGATTCATTGAAGCTGGTAAGCCTGTTTGTTCGTCAGGCAGGCTATGCAGGGTTACTGGTCAGCCTCGACGAGATGGTAAACCTTTATAAGCTGAACAACACTCAGGCGAGGACTGCAAACTATGAACAGATCCTGCGGATCCTGAATGACTGTCTGCAGGGTTCTGCCGAGAATATTGGTTTTGTTCTTGGAGGCACGCCCGAGTTCCTGTTTGATCCGCGTAAAGGGCTCTACAGCTATGAGGCGTTGCAATCGCGTCTGGCGGAAAATCGGTTCGCTCAGAAAGCAGGAGTGATTGACTACTCATCACCTACGCTACATCTTGCCAGCCTCACCCCAGAGGAATTGTATATTTTACTGAAAAATCTTCGCCATGTTTATGCAGGCGGAGAGCCAGAAAAGTATCTGGTATCAGATGATGCGCTTACCGGTTTTCTGCACCACTGCAGTAAAATCATCGGAGATGCTTACTTCCGTACCCCCCGAAACACCATCAAAGGTTTCCTGGATATGCTGGCCGTGCTGGAACAAAACAGTACGATAAGCTGGCAGACGCTAATCTCGGGTGTAGCGATTGAAGATGACAGGCCCAGCGACATGGATGAGACCATTGCGCAGGAAGAAGAGGATGATAACGGCCTGCCCAACTTCAAATTATGAGCAGCGCATACGATAGTCTCGATCCCCGCGTCCGTAAGTGGGTTTATAAGCAGGGCTGGTCTGCATTAAGGCCCCTGCAAGAAAGCGCTATCCCGGTAGTTTTAGCCCGTGACCAAGACGTGTTAATCAGTGCAGGTACGGCAGCAGGTAAAACAGAGGCTTTCTTTCTGCCTGCCTGTTCAGCGATTGCAGATATCACAGGTGGATTTGGTATTATCTATATCAGCCCGATTAAGGCGCTGATTAACGACCAGTATCGACGTCTTGAGAGCCTTGGCGAAGCGCTGGATATGCCGGTGACACCATGGCACGGTGATGTACCGCAAAGCAAAAAGAAGAAAATACGGACTGGCCCAGCAGGCATCCTTCTTATTACGCCAGAATCGCTTGAGTCTTTACTCATAAATTCATCGGGTTGGATTAAACAGGCTTTTTCGTCAGTAGCCTACATTGTTATTGATGAGTTTCATGCCTTTATTGGTACTGAGCGAGGCATGCAGTTGCTCTCCCTTCTCAACAGAATTGATCATGTACTGGGCCGTCATGCGAATCCGGTTCCCCGCGTTGCGTTGAGCGCTACGTTAGGAGAACTGGATAAAGTGCCCGAACTGTTGCGTCCGGATCAGCGATTGCCCTGCGAAATTGTGACAGACAGCAATAACACAGCCACACTGCAAGTGCAGGTTAAAGGCTATCTGATACCGGTGACCGAAAAAGGAGAAGAGCCACAAAGCTCAGCAGAAAAACACGTCTGCGCTGACATTTTCAGACTCTGCCGTGGAGACTCCCATTTAGTTTTTGCAAACAGTCGAAAGCGCACTGAAAGCATTGCGGCGACGCTGAGCGACATGTGTGAGGAAAATGTTGTTCCCAATGAATTCTTTCCTCATCACGGCTCCCTGTCTAGGGAATTACGCGAGACGCTCGAAGCCCGCCTACAGCAGGGTAATTTGCCTACAACAGCAGTCTGTACCATGACGCTTGAGCTGGGTATTGATATCGGTAAGGTGCAGTCGGTTATACAGGTTACTCCTCCACATTCCGTCTCCAGCCTACGTCAGCGTATGGGCCGGTCAGGACGGCGAGATTCGCCATCGGTTCTGAGAATGCTGATCTCTGAGCAAGAACTTACCGCAACCAGCGACATGGTAGACTGCTTGCGGCTACAACTGGTTCAGTCGATGGCGATGATTAGATTGATGATCACTAAGCGATGGTTCGAACCGGCTGATGCCCGCCAGATGCATTACTCCACGTTGCTGCACCAAATCCTTGCGATCACAGCGCAATGGGGCGGGGTTCGAGCCGATCAACTTTGGTCACAACTGTGCCAGACTGGCCCCTTCCGGAACATCGACTTAACTGATTTCAAAACTCTGCTTCGGCATATGGGGGGATACGGTCTGCTGACACAACTTGCTAGCGGTGAAATGGTTATCGGGGCTGAGGGAGAGAAACTGACTAACCATTATACGTTTTACGCCGTGTTCAATACTCCAGAAGAGTTCCGCATTGTCACAGGAAGCCGAACCCTTGGCACAGTACCAGTGGACTCTCCCCTTCTGCCTGACCAGCACATAATCTTCGGTGGACGCCGCTGGAAAGTGACAGAGATCGAGGTGGAAAAAAAAGTTATCTATGTCGAGGCGACCAAAGGCGGCCAGCCGCCACGGTTTAGTGGTGGGGGTATGTCTGTTCATGATGTTGTTCGCCAAGAGATGCTCGCCATATACAGGGAGAATGATTATCGCATCGCGATAGGAAGTAAGAGAGTCGATTATGCCGATGCCACCGCCAGAAGCCTCTTTGCAGAAGGATGTGACAGTTTTAAGCGTTTCAATCTGCAAAACTCCCATTTTATTTCTGACGGCCAGCGTAGTTATGTTCTCCCCTGGATGGGGGATAAAGTCGTTAATACAATAACGGCCTTACTCATACGTAGCAGCTTTAAAGCCAGTTCATTTGCAGGTGTTATAGAAATAGATGACGCAAGTGTACCCACTGTCCAACACGCGCTAAAACAAATGCTATTTTCGGGCTTGCCTTCAGAATCAGAACTCGCTGCAGATGTTCCAGAAAAATATCTGGATAAATATGACGATTATCTGCCGAAGTCCCTGCTTGAGAAAGGATATGGAGCAAAGGCGTACAACATTGAAGGCACGCAGATCTGGCTACAGAGAAATATTCTGTAGTCTATTTTCGTAATAGGGTATAAAAAATTTATTTATACCCTAAATTATTCGCAACCTTATTTTTTATTTCCCTGTGGATTTACTAGGTTTTAACTCCGGAGTATTACCGGGAGTATCCTTATTATCACGCCGACGTTTATCAGGTTTTCCTGTCGATTTAGCAATTGGTTTAGGACCAGGTTTAAGAGCCATGATAGTTATCCTATAGCGGTTTGAGAGGAAAGCCCTCTGCATAGATATATGGGATGTGATGAAAGCTTTCAATTGAGATTGACTGCCTTCCAACGATTAACTCGCTATTTTGTGAGCTATGCCCGCTTTGGCATAATGCAGTCATTGCGAACGTGGCACGGTCCGCTTTGAGCGGCCAGGAGCGGAGATTGTGGACTTAATTTTAAGTATCAAGCTGAATTCAACCACTCACATTTAGGTCCGCGGACAACTCAGTTGCCGATGTCCCAGCCATCTTCATCTGGAAGTGCCCGTTACTTTATTCAAACCCCTTATAATGGGGTGTTAGCCAGCCAGACCCGGCATGATTGCAGCCCCCAGTCGTCCATGATCCGGGGGGTGATGTCACCGGGTCTGGTGGGGCGCGGGTAACCGCTAATAGGGGCCAGGTCAGGCACATTTGCCGGGACCGTCTGTAACGTGGATGCCGGTACCTGCTCCCCGTGGTTATCTGGTTAACACGTATACAAGGGAGACAGAATGACCGAATCCAGCGATTACGAATCAGTCCAGGTCTTTATTGGCGTTGATGTCGGTAAAGATACCCATCACGCCGTTGCCGTTAATCGTTCAGGTAAGCGCCTGTTCGATAAAGCATTACCTAACAACGAAGCCAAACTCAGGTCGCTAATATCTGACCTGAAACAGCATGGTCAGATACTGCTGGTCGTTGACCAGCCAGCCACCATCGGTGCATTACCCGTCGCGGTTGCCCGCACTGAAGGCGTTCTTGTCGGACACCTTCCCGGGCTGGCAATGCGCCGCATCGCCGACTTACACGCCGGTGAAGCCAAAACCGATGCCCGCGATGCAGCCATCATCGCCGAAGCTGCCCGTACCCTGCCTCACGCACTACGCACGCTAAAGCTGGCGGACGAGCAAATAGCCGAACTCTCCATGCTCTGCGGCTTTGATGATGCTCTTGCTGCACAGACAACGCAGGCCAGTAACCGTATCCGCGGCCTGTTGACCCAGATACATCCGGCTCTGGAGCGCATCCTCGGTCCGCGACTGGATCACCCGGCAGTGCTCGATCTGCTCCAGCGATATCCCTCACCCGAAAAACTCGCTTCCCTGGAGGAAAAGAAGCTGGCAACCCAGCTCAGCAAACTTGCGCCTCGTCTGGGAAAACGCCTTGCTGCAGATATCACCCAGGCACTGACCGAGCAAACCGTCGTCGTTCCCGGTACGAATGCTGCTGTCGTTGTTCTGCCACGCCTGGCACTCCAGCTCATCACGCTGCGTAAGCAAAGAGATGAAGTGGCCCTTGAGGTAGAACAGCGGGTTCTTGCCCACCCTCTTTACCCGGTCCTGACCAGCATGCCCGGAGTCGGTGTCAGGACCGCAGCCAGACTCCTTACAGAAGTCGCTTGCCGCGCCTTCGCCTCTGCTGCACATCTCGCAGCCTATGCCGGTCTTGCGCCCGTAACCCGGCGCTCCGGCTCATCCATACGAGGGGAGCATCCCTCGCGACGGGGTAATAAGACACTCAAACGGGCTCTGTTCTTGTCGGCCTTCGCTGCGCTCAGAGATCCGATATCCAGGGCCTACTACACACGTAAAATGAGCCAAGGAAAACGGCACAACCAAGCGCTTATCGCCCTGGCAAGACGGCGCTGTGATGTCCTGTTCGCCATGATGCGCGACGGGACTTTTTACACCCCTACGGCGTCATAAATATGCTTGACAACTTAATAGGGGCACGTTAGACGCTGATAAAATTAGTTGTGCAGCATCAAACGCGATATTTTTTCCAGAAGAGATGTCTGACTGACTTCGTTATAACGGGTGGTATCATAAGTTAAAGTTCGCAACAGTAATTCGGTTGCCTGTTGCGTCATCACATCGGCCTCTTTACCGTCAAATGTTGTCGCCACCAAATTATAAACTAGGGTTGCCCTGTCCATAATCTGGTTGGGCTGGTTGCTTTTAGTACAAAAAAGTAATGCTTCATTACCTCGTTTTTCAATAAAGAGTTGTTGATACTGGCTGACAGCATGACTTTTAGGTTTTGGCGTTAAGTAGTAAGGCAAACATGTTTTATCCGCTGCACCAAATTTATTAATTTTATCATGATTCTCTTCTGCTACCTGAAGAGAACAAAGCTCCGCAGAACCTAATAATCTCGGAATACGAACAGTATTGTATCGCTTAATCACAACCTGATTTATTGTATCAACAAGATAGAAATTATCATCACGCAATTTATCAATACAGTTGATATTCATCCCTGGAACATTATTACGGAAATCGATCTCATCGGTATACATTTTCGGCTCTGCGATGTTCATTACGCCATGACTGAATACGACGGGCGTAGCAACACCATAAAAATCATTCCCTCTTCTGTTTCCGGAAGAGGAACACCGAATTGAGACAAGAATATACTCACCATCGTTAATGCTAAAACCGGTAAGTTTCTTTCTCACCAGCACAGCTTCTTTTAGCCAGAGTTCGCTGCGGATCATTTCCAACTTAGCGACAGATACAGGATTAAGAACTTTTTTAACCACTTGGGTAACAGGATCTTTTTTATTCTGCTCTATGGCTTCAATATTACATCCCTGAAAGACTCGCTGATGATTTTTCTCAAAATCAAGGATAAAATCCACTTTTAGCCTTGAATAATAATCTAACAGATCTTTTTTACCCGCTTTTGCCTCATTCAGTGCCTGCCAGGTAGAGTTTAAAAAGGTATATTCACCAAGGGAAATGCTGGACCCATTTATTTTTTTAGACTGATTCAGCACCAGATAGTTAACATTTTTATCAAGATCAATAAGTTCCTGAGGTGAAATTATATCTACTGCACCTAATTCTTTTTTCAGATAGTGAATAAATCGTTGGTGCGCTTCTAGTTCTTCGCCATTATCAAGATTGTCTATAATAACTAACGGGCGCTGAAGTACTTTGACATTGGTCGTTAAAAAGTCTAACTGACTGTGGGTTGCACAAAAAACACGTGGTGAAAAAGTGATGTCAGCCTGAGACAGGATATCACCGAGCACGCTCTGAACCAGATTTTCTGCATGATTTTTGCAGCCAGAATAAGCTTTACTGGCAAAACGCATATAGGGCATTTTCCGGTATTTTCTACCATCTACTTTCTCAAGTAACTGCAATGATTTTTTACCCTTAATCAGAATCCGACCATAATCGCTGAGTACACCAAGCTCTTCCGCTTTAGCTCTGAAGCAGATCCCTTTCAGGGTAAAAGTGAGGTCACCATAATCCGGGCTGTAAAAGAGGTCACTTTGCAATGCATCGACGTAATAGTTTCCTCTCTTGTCTGGTTCTTCTTTTTGTACGACGGCACCCAGAAAAATTTCGCTATTATAAGCCCCATGACTCACATCAAAATACTTTCCGGCATTATCTAAAAAATGTAGTTTCAGACGCAGCCCGAGCACAGTTTGAGCAATTTTATATTGATCAAAGCCCTTTATTTTTAGTTCATTAACCCATTGATGATACGGACGGGCATCTGGTGAAAGAAATATCACTAGATAGTTGTTTGCTTTTTTTAAAGTTTGATACTGAAACTCCCTGTTATTCTTCACGCCTAGTTTTAAGGATAATAAATTTTGAATTTCTCTGTGCAATTCAATAAAAAAATCATCCCATTTCATGGAGTATTCTTTTACCTTGTTGATACAGATTGTATCAATTCCCCAACCATTTATCGAAGGTAATTGCAGAAGTTTTTCCAACATTACATCTGCAGTATCATGGATATCAAAGAGCTGTGTTCGTGCATTAGGTGCATAATCTGGAGGCTGAAGCTCCCATTCGGCAGCCATCACAACATCCGTTTCATTATGCTGTTGATTATCAGTTACATCAGTCATAATTCACTCCTAAAAGATTAAGTAAGTATTGATTTATTCTTAATTCTGATTTTATTTTTGCATCATAAGGATTTTTGCCATTATCTTTTTCATAAGAAGAAATATTTTTAAAAAGATTATAATAACAGATCCCCTTATGATTAGAATGTTCGGCACGAATGTTGAGGCTGTTTAAAGCATATCGGGTATTAAGATAAACAACGTCAACACCATCAAACTGTGTTTTTGCTGTAACGATTTTCTGCAACTCACTGACTTTCCCCAATGAGTTATTATGCATTTTTTTCGCTAATTGTCGGTTATTTCCTTGCATTCGCCAATTTTTTACATCGATTGCAACAATCCGGTTCTTGTTAATGCAATACACATCAAACAGCTCATAACAAGAGCTATCCAGATAGTGTGATAGTTCTTGTGGTCGGATCGGAGTAATATTCATTTCCTGGAGCACAAGGTGTAATTGCCATTCACCAATATTGCCAATCAAAAGTGGCATCAATGAAGGAATGGGGACGTATTGTTGTAAAGGCGTGGCATCTAATCCCAGAATCTTCGCAAAAATACGCTGTTCAGTTCCGGATGACTCTTCAGCCATGGCTTCATGATATTGGGGTAAACAATATTCCGGTTTGTATGGATTTGCTCCAGCTGAAATATCTGTTAATCCATAACCATCTAAGGTTTTAGCCAGTATCACATTTCCCCAATCGGCAGTACGCTCCAGATAAAAATGGCTTACACAGTCGCTAAGGTAAGCATTTTTCTTAATAATCGAGTTGCGTTTAAGACGCTTTATATATGACTGAGGTTCGGTAAAACTATCCCGGTGACGTAATGCTTCATTTAACTCTATTGCATCTCGATCACCTTGTCTTGCCAGTGGCAGAATTTTATTTTTCAGTTCAGTTTCAAAGTCGCTATACTTATCTATTGCTTTAGCGACTTTATTTTCAAATTCGCTACGCTGACTATCGGAAGAAAAGCTGGCTTTTAATAAATCCTCTTTTGAGCGTTTGAACCACAGGTGGTTATGCAGACTCAGGGAAGCAAGTAACGATTGTGCATTTGGGTGACGATCCAAATCCCGAAAAACACACAATGCATTATGATGAACACCAGAAGGTAAACGAATAATCCCATTCATTTGGGCATCACGCCGTTCTGTACGGCCAATAGTTTGCATTGCAATTTTATGAAGCTCGACGGTATGTTCAGTATCCAGCAATTGGGCAGCATCAGAATCAACTAGATCCGTATCGAAATTACCAACCTGACGAGGCACACTTCCATGAGCATAATGCTTAAGTAAGGTAATATAATTTTCCAGCGTATTTCGCGATGGAGTTGCATTAATCTGACTCCAGTAGCTACCGCAGACCATTGCTAATTCATCAAAGTCGATTTGCTCTGAATCTGCTCCTGCAGGTTCTGACGGTGCCGGATAAGTGACATAATAATTAAGCCCTGTCCCGGCCCCCTGGAAATGGGAAACCATGCATATTGCTAAATTTTGGTGATCAATTTGCAGATAGTCTCTTACCGGATCTTCCCGGTTGAGTTTTGAATCAAACATGACGACACGCAATCTATGCCGCTCAGCAAAAGGTGTGATTTCAAATACACGAGGTAAATCATTCCCCCGACGTGTTTCATTGTCAAGAATGGCAACCCCACGATAGGGATTCGCACTTAACTTATTGGCACGAAGAAAATTCCCGATAATCGCAAAAAAACGACTACTGATCCCGATACATAAAATGTGCCGACCAGTATAAGCCGCAAGTAACATACACTGTAACTGGCGATGAAACTCTCGTTTATGATAACGATTAAACTGAACTGCTGTAGAATATGGTTCGAGCATTTTGAGCCAGAAACGATATTCATTCCTGAACTCAGACTCCTCGTTTTGTGGTAAAAACTCCAGTACCTGATCATCAAATACCTCCAGCGCTACAGGACGATGAAGGTTTCTGTTGTCGCGGATCGTCGACAGGGGCCAAGCAGAATCAACATCCCGCTGCCTGATGCGAAAGTTCAAGTCGCGGGCGTATTTATCCAGAAACGGGCGGCTATACTGCCCATTATACGTTGCAGGAAATCCCGCTGTAGCAGACAGTAAAATAATAGTATTACGTGTATTATAAAGCACACGTAATAATGCTATTTCGGGTAACTCCTTAATTAACTCCATCCGAAATTTGAGTAATACCCATCCCCTCAGTTGTTCAGCCTCAATTCTTACCTGTTCACGTGGCGAAAGGGAAAACAATGTCTTGGGTTGAAAATAGGTAAAAAAGTCATCTATCAACTGTTCTTTCTGAGGCTCACTGGAAGATAAATGATCTATATCTCCTTTAATACTTTGGGCTTTACGAATGAAAACAGATAATGGGTTATTCTGATTTGCCATCTCCTGCTGTGCCAGCAAATCGCAGACATGTTTGGGTGTTTCCAACCGGGCAGAGGCTAATAATAGAGCAGTCAGTGTCTGATACAGTTCATATAAGGTAAATTCATCTGGAACTTTTTTGTCATCCTCAGAAACATAGACTTCAGTGTATGAATGACGCCCGTGACTACGTAAATGAATACGACGAAGATCTGACTCACGGTAAAATCGCTGAATCTGATAACTGAAAATATTACCAATTAACGCGATAACCTGCTCAGCATTACGGCTATCGACGACGATATCAAGCAAACTATTTCTAAAGAGTCTGGTCAGCTTCTTAAGATCGAAATCTGGTCGTAAATCACATTGTAATAAGGCTTTGTTGATCTCATCGACATAATTTTTCAGAGGGGTATATCCTGGCGCTCTTTCATCTGAAGAACATTCATCCACATATTCCAGTACACGATGTAAAATTGCCAGTAACGAAGGAAGCTGCTGATCGTCGTTCATTAATGTCTGGCAAACATTCTGCTGGAAGATACGGTAGGCTTCGTGCTCTTCGTCCAAAACTAATGTAAAACGAATATCACGTTGTGCAAAAGGCGAGTCTTCGTCGGTTATCCAATATTGCTCTTTTAAGCTCTCAATTCGCTGTGGATTAGTCTGGTTAGCAATCTCGCCTAATGGATTTACTTTGAGGCTTTTTTTCTGGCCCAGAACGTGGTCCAGTTGTTGTGAACTCCGGTGATAGCCGCCTTCTTTATCGCGTTTCAGTAACAGCACACTGCCATCGAACTTTTTCGTCGTGGCCAGCAGGATACATCGGCGATGCAGTGCAATCTGAAACGGGAAAAGATGTTTAACCATTTCCGTCGCCAGTACATATCGAGGGTTAGTCGCTTCCCCATCGAGTAAAGCCGCCAGATCCTGATTCAGGGCATTAAGCATCGCCACAGTCGCTTCCTGTAAACGACCGGCTAAATGAAAACTATTGAGACGTAACTCATCCTCCAGACGTTTTTGTTCAAACGTTGCCCCCACTTTAATCTCTGTTTCCAGACGTACTTCCAAACTATTACGCGCATCAACTTCAGCTTTCAGACGTTGAAAAATAAGCTGAATTTCACCCGACATCAATTCGTTGGCTTGTTTGATCCAGCGACGATAACGTTCCCGGTTTGTAGGTGTTTTCCCTTCAGGAGATTTGACCCATGACGTAAAACCAAGATCTGCGATATCCCCTTGCGAAAGATAAGGTAACAATTCAATCTTCTTATCTCGGGCGCGAGCGATAAGTTGTTCCGGGATGTCAATTTGTGATTTCAACGGTGTGATAAACACCAGATTGCGATGACTATTGCCAGGGTTGATTGCTGGATTTACGCTTTCGATGTATTGAGCGAAAACATTATAGCTTTTACCGCTCGCCGTACCATCCTGGGATTGAATCAGTAGTGGTGCATATGCTTCAGTAAAGGCGTAAAACGTACCAGCCTGTTTTCTTGCTGCGGTAATAGCTTCTCTGACACTTCGTGGCAATGGAAGATGTCGGATGTTGTGATTTTGTTCGGATTGCATATCTTCAATTCCTTCTGGCACAACTGCATTTTGAAAATCGGGTATGGGCGTTTTAACGCAACAGACACAGCGTTAGCAGGCTGTGTAAAATACACTCAACATACTACGCTCAATCGCTACTGTGATGGCGACTAAGTGTGTATTTTACCTGACATTATGCAAACATCAGAAACTTAATCCCATAATTTTATATGGATAAAAATCCATGTCTGCAGCCGCCATTTGGGATACGTTTTTGTTGTAACCGATGAGTTCGAAAAAGCTGTAATCGTGTAACATGGCAACGGAAGCCTGAATGTATTCTCTGGCTTCCGCTGTAATGTCAGAAAGGGGAAATGCCAAAATCTATGCCTGCAACAAGGCAGTCACTAAATCCTGAGTCAGTAAGGTTGACTGAAGCATCAGTAACGCTTTGCCCCTAGGAGTGAATTGACCATGTAACAGAGCGGCCTCTCTCACAGCTACACCTTGGTATGTGGGCAGATGCAGCATAGATGACATGCGGGTTAATTGTACTTGACTTGTACGCCGGAAGGGAAAGTCAGTAATAAAAGGTGGTCATTCTGGTGGTCTTGACAAGAGGGAAATTCAGGTTTAGCTTAAATATTAGCCAGTTATTGGTGAAGGCGATCCCAGTCAGAGGAGCCATTTTAGAGAAAGCAGACGTTCACTGACGTCTGCTTTTTTGCTTTTGATCAATTGGTTACCCCCTTCTTCAGGTTCGCCCTCGTTCACTCAAAAACACTCGAAGCCATACCCGTTTGCTGGTAAAAATACTGGTAAAGCTGGTTCGATTTTGTTTTTACCAGCAATCGGAGGGAGCCGTCATGTCACTTACTGATATTAAAGTAAAAAATACAACCCCCCTTGAGAAGGAATACAAGCTAACTGATGGCTTTGGTATGTTCCTTCGTGTTACCCCTAAAGGTTCGAAATACTGGCAAATAGCCTACCGTTATCATGTTCGATAACACGCCGCTGGAACTGGAGGAGATCATCGATCAATGCCGGGCATTAATTTACGCGGTTGTTGAACTGGATAAGCCCAAGGCAAAAGAGATTCTGAGCTTCGTGCTATGGGAAAGACTTGATCTGTTATTTCGTTCTTTTCATGTTCAGGGATAAAAGGTGGTAGGGTAAATCATGAAGGCCAGTCATGACCTTCATTAAATGATCACCATCTGACCATTGAAGTAGGAAAATATGTGATTGCCTCAACTTTTTCATTAAGATCATAATCTATCTGCATGCTCACCGGAATGCTATAGTTTTTTAAATGATAAAGATCTGTATAACCAATATCTTCTTTTAACATTTTTCTTGGAGAAAGATACTTATCAGGAGATCTGATATTCTGGTGTATCCAACTACGTATCATATTTTTACGCAAGGGAACTGGAAGCTCATTTGGGAAAAACCAACTCTTTCTTTTTTCATACTGAATTCTCAATGTTATTTCATTCAGGACTTTGTCAATTCGATTAAAAGAGAGATAAACCCCCTCCTTTACCATATCCAAACTGATATCAGGATCACCAGAAAAGCCTGTCGGTTTTGTTTTATAGGGGATCAGACCTGCATCAAATATTTCCTGATAGGTTTTCCCCAAACTATCGATTAATGCGTCTACATTTACAGACATTAGTATAACCCCTGTTCTTCATTGAGTTTATGCATTTTTTCTCTTGCCAACTCCAACTGATCTTCTGTCACACCATACTCTTTCAGAGTAGGTTTTATAGCATCAAAGTTGCGATCTACAGCACCGCGTAAATCATAAGAGTCTTGTTCAATATTTTGCGATCTATTGCGCTTACCATAGGTTTCACTGATTTTCTGGTGTATTTCAGCAGGAATGATAATCGCCGCGACATCTCTAGCCATTTGCTCTAATTTATCTTTTCGCGTATTAGGGTACAAACGTCGCAGATAAGCTTTGACCGCTGCAGCCGATGGCATATGGTCTGCATGGTATTTCCCCTGCCGTGAACGCCCCTTAAAATTACTGTATAAATCAACATCAAGCAAGTTAACCGGCGGTTTACTCAAATAAACATAAATCGGCGGAAACGCATTCTCCGGGAACACCAGAATATAATCACGGAAATCCTTTTCTTCCGGGATAGGTGTCGCGAGGATACTGACATCCTCGATCTCTGGAATTTCAAATCCCGGTATCGCTGAAGAGATAACAGGCTGTTCACCGTGTGCCGTATCCGTTGGCTACTCCATGCCCGGATTATCCGGCGTCCATAAAAGCGTTGGCCCTGTTGCGCCCTCTTCCCAGAACTCGTAGCGGTTATTGGGAAAATCATAGTTAAGTAATCTGACACGCACCCGATCACGGCCGCTTTCCATGCTGGTGTGATAACCCACCGCCTTCAGCCTGCCGGTTTCCTCATCCTCCAACCACTGATAACGAACACGACTCGGTACCGTTCCCTGTTGTTGTGCAACCTTCAGCAATTTTTCCGGTGTCAATAAATCTTCTTTTTCACCTTTCAGGTGGTGCTGAATCAACGCTCCCATCAGCACAAAACTTTGCACCATCTGCAACTGGCCTTGCCAGATAGACGGACCAGATAACCGTTTCATCTGATGTGTCAGCACCTTTGCCGCATCCTGATTGACTTGCGCTACCGCACCACCGGCAGCAGCGGTCGCACCTGCTTGTGCTGCCGTTCCTGCCATAACGACCTGTGGGGGTGGAGGCAACATCGCCGCATCCGCTTTACCCACTAACAGGCCGAATATCGTCTGATACCACGGCTCCTGCGGTGGCAGGGCCGGTTTGTTAACCGTATTGGCTGATGACTTGGGTGATGGCTCGTTTTTTCCGGTAAACGATTGAGGTGAAACTGAGGTATCGGTTTTGGTCTGCACCGGAGACGTATTTTTCTGTTTTGCCGACTGCGCATACTGCTTCACTTCACCCGGCTTTTCTGATGGTGGAGCAGCATGACCAACAGGCTCAGCGACATACACGCTCATTTCACCAATATTGGTCTGCGGCTCTTCTTCTGTCCCCGCGTCCGTACAGCCCGCGCGACGTAAACAGGATTTTGCAAACACAGGCTCCATTGCCAGCATCGGTGTCAGCGCCAGCAAAGGAGAACGGTTCGACGCCGCCTGTTTAGCACATTCCTGAACCGGAGATTTATAGGGCGTATCACCAATAATGACGTTGCCACTGCCGGAAATAATGACACCTCCGCAACTGATACCATCACCAATACGGGCAGCGGGTTTACCATTAATGAGAACCGTCGATGAGCCTTCGGCTATCTTTCGGGGATGCACACCATGCGGGGCATTGGGCAGGGACAACCATGAAGCAGAACCGTATCACCCTGACGGGCAGCAGGCTGACCATTGATGATAACGTCAGGACTGCCCTCAACGATCGGCGTTTCAGGGAAGCAGTCATGACCACTTCCGATATCATTCAGACGGGCGGCACCCGGCATCGTCATTCTCCTTTGACTATAGATATATCCGTTTCGGCTGACCCCATTTTGTGTGGTCTTTACGCCTGTCGCAATGCCAAAGCTCAATGTTTGTTATATACAGAGCTTCTTCCTTAAATTTTTACTTATACTCATATATTATTATTTCCTTGTCATTACCCTCTCGCTCAAATTCCTTGTTCTTTATTTTTCTGTCACGCCAAAAGAGATCCTGTCTTTTGTTTTGTAGGAAAGGCTCGATACTCTGTGTCGAAACTATCAAAAAGCAGAAGTGAGTTAATATCTGAATAGATATTTTATAATAAGCTGAAACACAAAAGGGCCGTTAAACCTGAGGGATCCCCACAAATTTGGGGAAGAATATCTGTAAGTGCAGTTAGGGTTTCGTGCGCGGTAGCTAACGCAGATTTCTGCAAGCGTTGCAGCACGCGCCCGGCATAGGGCAGCTTGATCGCCGTCGCCCCATGACTCCGGGCTTTTCGCGGGAAATCGCGTCGCTACGCGAAGGAAACGCCATAAAAAACAAGATATTGTGATTTATCAAAGCTACGTAACTGAGTGGTTCCAACAAACGGTTATAGTTGAACCTGTATACTCATTCCTGCGTATCTATATGTGGCCGGAAAGCCTTTGTGCCGCTGTAATAACACCGACTGCGTGTTGCCTCATCAATCAATGTTGACCACCTAATTCAAAATAACAAAACTGCAAACCCAATCATTTGAACAATGATATAACTATTGAATAACCTTCAAAATTAATTCTTTATTCCTCGCGATCATCCATGCTGAGCGTCAAAACCACCAAAATAATTTTTTTTCAATGAGTTGAAATCAAAACTTTCCGATGTAGTAAAGTGCGATCAAGGTCAAAATTCTGGATTCTCTGGTGTTCATTGCTTGTTCATATGTTCAATAGAAATTAAAATGTTCATATCAACCTGAAGTTTTTTTCACACGCACCACAGCCACGCATCAGACGTACTCTTTCCCATCTCATGAGGAGGCAGCGATATTATTATGACCAGCACATTGTATCCTTCCGCGCACATTGCAGAGATTTTCTTTCCACTCGCCAATGATGAAAAAGCAATTTTGCATGTCATCCGCGAAATCGCCGGCATCGGTTATTACCGGGGTTTTGAAACCGGTATTATTCATCAGCCGGAAATCGCCAGAAACATCCGCACGGTGGCGGAACAGAACCACTTAAACGTGACTCAGTGGCTGACGTTCGAATTACTCAAAGACAATCTGAACCTCAGCAGTCTGGACCCTGAGCTGCGCGAAAAATCCATTCGCCGTGCCTGTGAGCTGGTACAGCTGGCAGCAGAATGCGGCACGAGCAAACTTTCGCTGGTAAGCGGCGGCGATCCTGGCGATGCGCGCCGCGACGAGGCGAAAAAGGGCTTTGGTGAGGCGCTGGTACGCATTGGCGAAGTCGTCGGTCAGTATGACAATATGCTGTTGCAGGTGGAGCCGCTCGATCGCTTTGCGCACAAATGCCAGTTGATTGGCCCTACCGATGAAACCGTGGAGTGGATGAAGGCGCTACGGCCGGACTGCCCGAAACTGTATCTCGCCTGGGACAGCGCCCACGTCGCGCTGAATCAGGAAGATCTCGCTGAATCACTGGCGCTGGCGGCGCCGCTAATTTCACAGCTGCATCTCGCCAACGCGATCCTTGACCCGCAGGCGCAAGGCTATGGCGATTATCATATGAAGTTCGGCGAACCAGGATTCCTCACTACCGCTACGGCGGCGCATATCATTAGAACCGCGATGAACCTTGAACTGCCGAAGGAACTCGGCCCGATTTCTCTCGCCGTCGAAATGCGCACCACTGACCAGGACGACCTGTGGGATAACGAACGGCAGTGTCGTGAGTTTCTGCAAGGCGCCTGGCGCGAAGCGCTGCGTTGATACCTCAGTGCATACAGTAAGGGGCCCCGCAAGGGCCCCTTTTAATTGCTGACGTCGCGCCAATTAAAACCTGATGCACTTACGCGCGAAAGCCCGGTAAGCGTTGCGCTACCGGGCGATTTTCTCTTACCGTGGCTGCGGCACCGGCGTCAGCAACGCCTGACCGGAATAAAACGCCGCAATATTATCCATCACCAGTTTCGCCATCGCCGTACGCGTTGCGTGAGTTGCGCTACCAACATGCGGCGTGACCACCACATCATCACGATTAAGCAACGCTTGCGGAATGTGGGGTTCGTTGGCGAACACATCCAGACCCGCTCCGCCAATCGTTCCCTGGGTGATGGCCTCAACCAGCGCGTCTTCATCCACCACGCTGCCTCGGGCGATATTAATTAAAATGCCGTTCGGTCCAAGCGCCGCGAGTACGTCGCGATTGATTAGCTTCATGCTATCTTTACCCGCGCTCGCACACACCATCAGCACATCGCTATTTTTCGCCAGCTCAACCAAATCGGGATAATACGTCACCTCGCTGCTTTCAACGGGATACCGATCAAAACAGGCAATGCGCATGGCAAAACCTTGTGCCCTTTTGGCGACCGCACGGCCAATGCGGCCAAAACCAACAATTCCTAACCGCCCTCCGCTTACTTTAGTCGACAGTGGGTAAGATCCAGATTGCCAGCCGCCGCGCTCAATAAATTTTTGCGCGCCGTTAATTCTCCTTGATACGTTTAACATCAAAACCATACCCAAATCAGCAACATCATCGGTCAAAATATCCGGTGTGTTAGTGACCTGAATATTCCGTTCAAATGCGGCGTGGATATCCACGCCGTCGTAACCGACACCAAATACGGCTATTAATTTTAATTGCGGCAATTGATTAATCAATGTGGCTTCAACTTTCGACTCCCCACTGGCTAATATCACCTGAATTTCCCCGGCGATAGCATGTAATTCTTCTGCTGACAATTTACTGTATTCATACAACGTGTGGTCGAGCGCTAACGCTTCCGCCAACACCTGCGGTACTTTCTCCACTCGTAATATAACTGACATATCAGTATCCTGTATTTAATAGTTATTCGTCCGCATCAGAAACCCAATGCTTCTTGACGCCTTATTTCTGGAACGATAATTGGCCGTTTTTAATCGGCAATTTATTGAAGTTAATGCACAGTGTCCCAAGGGTATAGCACCCGGCACAGATGGCGAAATAGACCAATACACTTTCATAGCTGCCAGTAGCCTGTAGAATAACGCCAACCAGGATGGGCACCAGAATCCCGGCGCAGCTGTTAGCCATATTCATCAGCCCACCAACCAGACCTACGCGATCTTTCGGCGCCAGGATGGCCGGGAAGCTCCAGTACAGGCTGCCGAACATCATAAAGAATGCCGCGACAGAGAGCAGACCAACGGCAAGATCGGGGTTAGTGACTGTCGACAAAGCATACAGCACGCCCAGTCCGACGATACCTGAGACGGAAAGCAGGCTTTTCAGCGACACGTTATGGCTGACGCCTTTTTTCACCAGGAAGTCAACGAAGAAACCGCTAAACAAGCAGCCCAGCGTACCCATGATAAAGATCAGGAACGTGGAGTTACCGATAGAAGCCAGTTGCAGACCTTGCGCCTGCGCCAGATAGCTCGGCCCCCAGGTCAGCAATCCCCAGTACACCATGCCCCACGATGCGCGGCCAATCATGATGGCAACCATGGTAAACCAGCTAATCCCCAGCCCTTTCGTCGGCGTGGAATCATCCACTCCCGTGGCGCTGTTGACGTTGCCTGCGGCAATGTACTCCACCTCTTTTTGATCCACTTTGGGATGCTCGGAGGGGCGGTCGCGCAGGACTTTCCATGCGACAAAGCCCAGCAGCATGGTAAAGATCCCGACCAGTACGAAGGTGATGCGCCAGGAGTCCAGCAGCACAATCAGGTGTGCAACAATGATGCCGCCAACCGCCACGCCCAGTGGGCTACCGGAGTCCATGATAACCGCACCGCGGCCCCTTTCTGACTGCGTCAGCCAGGTGGAGCTCAGTTTTGCGCCGCTGGGAGAAACCGGTGCTTCCATTGCGCCTAAACCGATACGGGAAAGAATCAGGCTAATCCCGCCGGTCGCCAGACCGATAATAGCCTGGAAGAACCCCCAGCCAAACAGCGCGCCGGTGATCACTTTACGTGGGCCGTAGCGATCCAGTAACCAACCTCCCGGAACCTGTAGCAGGGCGTAAGACCAAAAGAAGCTACTGAGAATCAAACCTTGAGTGGTAGGTGAAAGATCAAATTCCTCTTTTATATAGGGCATCCCGATAGATAATGTAATACGATCCATCAGGTTGACGGCTAATAAGAAGAACATTGTTGCAAAGATAATCCAGCGGTAATTCGTTGGCTTCTTTGTATTTGGTGATGGAATAAATGTAGAGTCAGACATAATTAACCTTCAGTTTTAAAAATCGTTAAAAAAAATAAAACGCAATTAATTAATGAAGCTTAAGTACTCTATGAACATTAGTTACAGGTTTTAATTTATTTGAACAAAAGAACATTCATTGAACTTATGTTAAACACATAACAACATATATATAAAAAACCATGTGCGACGTTAATCACACAATATGGATTTTTCCATTTTCCATAATTTTCCAGGACAATAACCGACCGGTTTTCATACCATTCTTAAGTATGAAAAAAATAATCTCCGATATTCAAAGAGAAAATATTGCGCCCATAAGCTCGCTTTTTTTGCGAAGAATTTAATCTCAGGCGCGATTTTTATTTACTCATCCTGCAAAGCGTAACCAAGCCATTTTTCCAGCATCTCGCGAGACTGAATCAGAACCTCAAGGCTCCGCGCGGGATCAATGGGCGAATCACCTCGCACAGGATAGCTGTCGCGCTGGCGATGCATTCGTAACGGAATTTCCAGGCTACAGGGAATCGCAAGGGCGGCCAGCTCTTTCAGCATCGGAACGTAATTCAGTTGCCCATACCCCATCGGCGTGAAATGCACTTCGCCATTGCGAACTTGCAAATCTTTCAGATGGCAGTGCTGCGCCCCCGGCAACATAGCAATAGCCTGCTCGATAGGGTCCACGTCTGGGCAAAGCGAAACGATATTACCCGCATCAACGTTGAAAGCCACCGCCGGACTACCGACGGCTTCCAGCAGCGCAAAGCCATCGTCGGCCAAACGAAAAACGTCATAATTCGGATCGCCGCCGTTTTCCAGGCAGATAACGCAGCCATTTTCACTGGCGATAGGTGCGAGTTCGCGCAGATTGGCGATAATCCGCGCCCGATCGGCGCTTCTGCCGACACAAATATTTATCCATTTTGCGCCAATCATATTGGCGAAGCGGATACGGCGGCTGAATTGGGCAACCGCATCCACGGCCCCTATATTCATCGTCGCCCCCAGCGAGTGCGTGCGTAGCTGGTGTTTTTCCAGCAGTTCACGAATATGCCGGGCGTTGTCTTCACCAAAAAGCGCCGGCGGCATATCGCCAACGTAGCCCTGGTTGTAGGCCAGTTCTACATAACGAAACCCGGCTTTTTTTATCGTGCTAAAAGCGACGTCCGTTTCCAGACCGTCGAACATCGCGGTATTCACTCCAATCACAAGCTTGTTCATGCTGATCCTTCCTTACTTGTCGTAACAGGGCTGCCAGCGTTATGTTTCTTGCTTTGCGATCCTGATAAATCAGCCCGTGTTTATCAGGATATCTGCATCCAGAGCGATCGGAGACTGACTTACGTCAGCAAAGCTTTCGCTTTTTCCACCACGTTTTCTACCGTAAAACCATACAGCGCGAACAGTTGCTCGGCCGGGGCCGACTCACCGAAAGTGGTTATCCCAACGATGGCGCCGTTCAGGCCCACGTATTTGTACCAGTAGTCGGCGATACCCGCTTCAACCGCCACGCGCGCAGAGACCGCTTTCGGCAGCACGGATTCGCGGTACGCCGCATCCTGCCTGTCGAACACGTCGGTGGACGGCATGGACACCACCCGCGCCTTCACGCCTTCGGCAGACAGTTTGTCCCACGCGGCAACCGCCAGCTCGACTTCAGAGCCGGTAGCGATGAAAATCAGCTCCGGCTGGCCGGCACCCTCTTTCAGCACGTACCCGCCGCGGGCGATGTTCGCCAACTGCGCTTCGGTACGTTCCTGCTGCGCCAGGTTCTGACGCGATAGAATCAGCGCTGTCGGGCCGTCCTGACGCTCCACGCCGTATTTCCACGCTACTGCGGATTCCACCTGATCACACGGACGCCAGATGCTCAAGTTCGGGGTCATGCGCAGGGAAGCCACCTGCTCGACCGGCTGGTGGGTCGGGCCATCTTCGCCCAGACCGATGGAGTCGTGGGTGTAGACCATCACCTGACGCTGTTTCATCAGCGCCGCCATACGCACCGCGTTGCGGGCATATTCCACGAACATCAGGAAAGTGGAGGTGTACGGCAGGAAACCGCCATGCAGGGAGATACCGTTCGCGATAGCGGTCATACCGAACTCGCGCACACCGTAATGGATATAGTTACCGGCGGTATCTTCGTTAATCGGCTTAGAACCGGACCACAGGGTCAGGTTAGACGGCGCCAGATCAGCGGAACCGCCGAGGAACTCAGGAAGCCAGGGGCCGAACGTTTCAATCGCATTCTGCGATGCTTTACGGCTGGCGATTTTCGCCGGGTTAGCCTGTAGCTTAGCGATGAATTCGTTCGCTTTCGCGCCGAAGTCGGCCGGCATGTCACCCTTCATACGACGGGTAAATTCAGCCGCTTCCTGCGGGAACGCTTGCGCATAGGCCGCGAATTTCTCATTCCAGGCCGCTTCTTTCGCCTGACCGGCTTCTTTCGCATCCCACTGCGCGTAGATGTCAGACGGGATTTCGAACGGCGCATGGTTCCAGCCCAGCACTTCACGGGTCAGGGCAATTTCCGCGTCGCCCAGCGGCGCGCCGTGGGCGTCATGGGTGCCGGCCTTGTTCGGCGAACCGAAACCGATGATGGTTTTACACATCAGCAGCGACGGTTTGTCGGTCACGGCGCGGGCCGCTTCTACCGCACGTTTAATCGCTTCAGCATCGTGGCCGTCAATACCGCGCACCACGTGCCAGCCGTAGGCTTCGAAACGCTTCGCCGTGTCGTCGGTGAACCAGTCCTCAACGTGACCATCGATGGAGATACCGTTGTCATCGTAGAACGCCACCAGTTTACCCAGCTTCAGCGTACCGGCCAGCGAGCACACCTCGTGCGAGATGCCTTCCATCATGCAGCCGTCGCCCATAAAGGCGTAAGTAAAGTGATCGACGATATTGTGGCCCGGACGGTTGAACTGCACCGCCAGCGTTTTTTCGGCAATCGCCATCCCCACCGCGTTGGCAATCCCCTGCCCCAGCGGCCCGGTGGTGGTTTCCACCCCAGAGGTGTAACCCACTTCCGGATGCCCCGGCGTTCTGGAGTGCAACTGGCGGAAGTTTTTCAGCTCAGACATCGGCAGGTCATAGCCGGTGAGGTGCAGCAGGCTGTAAATCAGCATGGAGCCGTGACCGTTGGACAACACGAAGCGGTCGCGATCGGCCCAGGACGGGTTCTGCGGATTGTGGTTCAGGAAATCACGCCACAGAACCTCGGCGATGTCAGCCATCCCCATCGGCGCGCCCGGGTGGCCGGATTTGGCTTTCTGTACCGCATCCATGCTCAGCGCACGAATAGCATTAGCCAGCGTCTTACGCGATGACATTCGCCGCCTCCTGTTTTGCCAGCAGTTCGCTCAGCATCGATTCCAGTTTCTCCTGATCCTGAGCAAATAAACGGATACCTTCAGCCAGCTTATCGACAGCCATAGGATCCTGATTGTGCAGCCAGTAAAACTCGGCTTCGGTCAGCGGCGACGGCGGTACTTCGCCTTTCAGCGGAGGCGCCAGCGCAACAACGAGATCGCCGTCCATCTGGTTGAGCTTTTCCAACAGCGCGGGGGCAATCGTCAGGCGATCGCATCCGGCCAGAGCGATAATCTGTTCCGTTTTACGGAAGCTCGCGCCCATAATAACCGTCGGGTAACGGTGTTTCTTGTAATAATCATAGATATTGCGGACGGAGATAACGCCCGGATCGTTTTGCGGGTCTGCATCTCCCAGCAGATTATGCTCGCGATACCAGTCGTATATTCGCCCGACAAACGGTGAAATCAGCCATACGCCCGCTTCGGCACAGGCGCGCGCTTGCGCAAATGAAAATAACAGCGTCAGGTTACAGTGGATACCTTCACGCTCCAGCTCTTCCGCCGCTTTAATCCCCTGCCAGGTCGATGCCAGTTTGATCAACACGCGAGAGCGATCGATACCTTCTTCTTCATACAGACGAATCAGCTTGCGCGCTTTTGCCACGCATAAACCACGATCAAAGGAGAGGCGGGCGTCAACTTCGGTAGATACTTTGCCCGGCACCTGACGCAGCAATTCCAGACCAATGTTAACCGCCAGTTTATCGCTGGCGTTGATCAGACGCGTCTGCGCCGTGCCGCCCTGCGCGCAGGCCCACGCAATGGCCTGCTCGATGAGCGGGCGATAAAGCGGCTGCGCGGTGGCTTTCAAAATGAGTGACGGATTGGTTGTCGCGTCTTCCGGATGATATTCGCGAATAGCGGTAATATCGCCGCTGTCCGCGACGACAGTTGTCACTTCTTTGAGTTTTTCCAGAATAGTCATCGCGATGGCTCCTTTATTTATCTACCCGGGCCGCACCGTCCGGGTGAATGAGCGTTTCGTAATAATCGATACGTTTCACCTTCGGTCCGGAACGCCCGGCTTCAAACTCGGCGGCAAGCCAGGCGTCGACCAGCATTAACGCCAACTCGCTCCCCACCACGCGAGCGCCCAGCGTCATGATTTGCGCATTGTTGCTTTTGCGGGCGCGCTCGGCCGAGTAAACATCATGACATTGCGCCGCACGAACGCCGGGAACTTTATTGGCCACAATCGCCATACCAATACCGGTACCGCAAAACAAAATCCCGCGCTCAAATGTGCCCTCGCGTATCGCAGAAGCCAGATTGAAGGCGATGTCCGGATATATTTGGTCATTGCCCGCCACGTCGTGGCTAAAGTCGACGACCTCAATGTCTCTCTGTTCCAGATGTTCTTTCACCAGGTTTTTAAGTCCGGTAGCAGCGTCATCTGCACCGATTGCGACTTTCAACATATTTTTTACCTCATGGATTACAGTGTTCGCATTGAACTTATGCTCAGTAATTGCTCATGTGATTGGCTCGAACTGGGATTCCTGATCGCAAAACCGAACTAAAGTTCACTGCATGTTCGTATGTAATAATGTTTAGCAAGAAAAACGCAGCTAAAAAAGAGGAGAATACACAAAAAATCGCTTTATTCATCAAATCACGACCATGATCACAAATCCACCCACTGAACATTTGATTGATTCAAGTGATCTGCTAGCGTTCATTTGTGATGGTTATACAAAGGCCAGAAAATGGCGGCTGGGGTAATAAATGCAAATCATCTGGAGAAGAAAAAATGACCTGGATTTTTAACCGACCGTCAGACTTCGCGAAAGAAATGGTGGCGGGATTTGTCAGTGCGCATGCCTCAATGGTGCGGCAGGTTCCTGGCGGCGTGGTGCGTAACACGCAAAGTAAACCGGGCAGCGTCGCTATCGTCGTAGGCGGCGGGTCAGGACATTATCCCGCGTTCGCCGGACTGGTAGGTCAGGGGCTGGCCCACGGTGCGGCGATGGGCAATCTTTTCGCCTCTCCTTCCGCCCAGCAAATCTGCTCCGTTGCGCGCGCCGCCAACAACGGCGGCGGCGTACTGTTGATGTTCGGCAACTATGCCGGTGATGTGCTGCATTTCGGTCTGGCCTGTGAACGTTTACGCGCCGAAGGCATTCCCTGCGAAACCATCGCCATCACCGATGATATTTCCAGCGCGCCTCTCGCCGAAAAAGAGAAACGTCGCGGCGTGGCCGGGGATCTGGTGGTGTTTAAAGCCGCTGCGGCAGCGGCTGAACGCGGTGATTCACTGGCCGATGTACTGGCCATCTCCCGCCGCGCCAATGAACAAACCCGCTCACTGGGTCTGGCTTTTAGCGGCTGCACCTTCCCCGGCGCGGAACATCCGTTATTCACCGTTCCGGAAGGGAAAATGGGCTTCGGCATGGGGATTCATGGCGAACCGGGCATCAGCGAACTGGACACCGTATCGTCGGGCGAACTGGCGCGTATGCTGACCAGCGCCCTGCTGGAAGAGCGCCCGCAAGCCATCTCACAAACCAAAGGCGCGCGCCTGGGCGTGATTATTAACGGCCTTGGCTCGGTCAAATATGAAGAATTGTTCGTATTCTGGCATGACGTTCAACAGCGGTTACAGGATGCGGAAGTGGTGATTGCCGATGTCCAGATCGGCGAGTTTGTCACCAGTTTCAATATGGCCGGGATGTCGATGACTTTCGTCTGGTTTGATGACGAGCTGGAAGCCCTGTGGCTCGCTCCCGCCACTACGCCAGCCTTTAGCCGCGGTTCCGTACTGCCGCACAAACCGCTCGATCCGTTACAGTTGGAACAAAGCGGCGCGGTAAAAATTCCGCAGGGCAGCCCGGCATCGAGAGAAGCCGCCGTCAAGGTCATGAAGATGATTGACGCCGTGGCGCAAACCGTTATTGATCATGCCGAAGAGCTGGGGCGCATTGACGCCGTGGCCGGCGATGGCGACCACGGCATCGGTATGGAACGCGGGGTTGTCGCCGCGCGCGTCGCCGCAAAAAATGCGCTGGAACAAGGCGCCGGAGCCGGTACTTTACTGCAATTCGCCGCTGACGCCTGGGCAGATGAAGCTGGCGGTACGTCCGGAGCAATCTGGGGCGTTATCCTGAATACGCTGGGCATCACTATCGGAAACAACGAAAAACCGGATGCCGCGCAGGTTGCGCTGGCGGTATCACAGGCTTGCTCCGGGGTGATGCACTTTGGCAAAGCCAAGCCTGGCGACAAAACGCTGGTCGATGTGCTGCACCCCTTTAGCCAGGCGCTGAGTGCTGCGGCCGACGAAGGATTATCCCTCACGGACGCCTGGCGCAAAGCTGATCAGGTGGCACAGCAGAGCGCGAAAGATACCGCACAGCTGTTACCTAAAATTGGCCGCGCACGTCCACTGGCGGAGCGCAGTCTCGGTACGCCGGATGCCGGCGCGGTA
The DNA here is from genome assembly GCF_003115815.1 of Brenneria roseae subsp. americana. Lineage (NCBI taxonomy): Bacteria > Pseudomonadati > Pseudomonadota > Gammaproteobacteria > Enterobacterales > Pectobacteriaceae > Brenneria > Brenneria roseae. The sequence continues at coordinate 112,378 of NZ_QDKJ01000004.1, forward strand.
TCGCTGGCGATGATCATCACCACAGTGAGCACCTGTATGACCGATAAAACCGAAACAGAAGAGACCCGGGAGAACGTATGTCCCTGAATCTGGTCATCGGCACCAGTCATAAAACCTATTTTGGCTACCGGCAAACGCAGAACTGGTGCCGGCAGGTCGCTGACATATTGCGCCGGCAACCGGCAGAGTTGACCACGCAATTGCAGCTGTTCACCTTTCCCGCCATGCCTGCGGTGGCGGCGACGCTGCAATACTTTACCGGAACGACTATGGCAACGGGGGCGCAGAATATCTGCGCTGCCCCACCCGGCGCATGGACTGGCGAGACCAGTGCGGCGATGTTGCAGGAAATGGGCTGCCGCTATGTAGAACTTGGTCATGCCGAGCGTCGCCGCCATTTCGGCGAAACAACGGAAATCATCAATCAGAAAATTGATATGGCCTTTGCAAGTTATCTCACCCCGGTCATTTGTATCGGTGAAGATCGGCAAATGAGCGCCGAAGATGCCGCCATTTTCGCCATTAACCAGACGCAGGAGCTGCTGGCGCATCGCGGGGAGACGCCCCTGCCCCCGGCGATTTTCGCCTGGGAGCCGCAATGGGCCATTGGCGCGCCGCACCCCGCCAGCGATGAATATATTCGGCATGTCTGTAAGGCGTTGCGCGCGCATTTGCATCAACATTACGGCCCACAGTTTCAGGTTATCTACGGAGGAAGCGCTGGCCCCGGCTTGTTGAGCCGTCTGTGGCCAGATGTTGACGGGGTTTTCCTCGGACGTTTCGCACACCAGCCTCAGGCCTTCGCGTCGATTCTTGAAGAGGCGCAGAAAATCATCACCAGCCACTCAGGAAACTGATTTACGTTTCTGATGCATGTGACGGGGCAACATGCCAGCCCCGTCGCGCTTACCGTGCTTGAGGCAAAAACATTTCTGATATACTTTCAGCAAATGTTCACGCCCTAAACATTAATCTACTGCATGGAGAAAGCAGCCGCATGGAAAAATCGAGCGCGTCCCGGGAATATGAGTTACTCACCGAGATTGCTGTCGCCTACTACTGTGATGAGGTGACGCAGGAGGAGATTGCCAATAAATTTGGTTTTTCCCGTATTAAGGTCGGACGCTTGCTAAAACGAGCAAAAGAAGAAGGGATTGTCGAGATCAACGTCCGTTACCACCCGATTTTCAGTACACAACTCGAAAAGCAGCTAAAAGAACGCTTTCCCATCACCCGCGCGCTTATCGCGCTGGACCATAACGACGAAGAAGATCAGCGTCGTCAGGTTGCCACGCTGGTATCAAGCCATCTCAATAATATGTTGAAAGATAATGTCGTGGTGGCGGTTGGACAGGGCCGCAATGTAGCTGCGGTGGCGGAGTTTTCCGGCACCATCCAGGAGCGCGATTGCCGCTTCATCTGCGGCATCGGCGGCACTCACCGGCCAGGCGATATCATCAACGCCGACCATATCAGCCGCCTTCTGGCGAAAAAGTTTGGCGGTAGTAGCGAATCACTGTACGCCCCGGCCTACGTTGAGAACATTCGGTTAAAAGAGTTGCTGCTGCAAAACGGCACCATTAAGGAAACGCTCGACCGCGCGCGCAAAGCCGATATCGCTCTGGTGGGCATTGGCGACATGAATGAAGAAAGCTATATGGTGAAGCTGGGCTGGTTCACTCCGCAGGAGATTAACGATGCCAGTCTTACTCAGGGTGTCATCGGCGATATTGCCGGTTACGATTTCTTCAATTCCCGAGGGGAACATGTGAACACCGTCATGGATAACCGCGTGATTGGCCTGAGTGTTGAAGAGCTGAGACAGATCCCCTGCGTCATCGCCATCGCTTCTGAAAATACCAAAGCAATGGCGATTATGGGTGCGTTGCGCACCGGCGCAATTGATATTATTGCAACCAGTGCACGTAATGTCCGTACCATGTTAAATATGAGCCAGTAACCAACCGGGCTTGCATTCTTTACTGAGATCATATCGTTGATAAGATGACGTAGTGACGAACGTCTGGTCATCACCGCCGGCCCTTAAAAAGAGGACATTGATCAGGAAATAAAATTTACACTTTGTTTTAATACCAGATCACACGCCTTGGTTTTAACCTTCTCGGCCAAGGGAGTATTCCCGATATTATTCAGGTTCAACAGCTTGCCATCGCTGGTATTCAGAAGACCGGCCAGCCCTTGCGTATAGTCGGTCTGTTGTTGTGTTTCCTGCTGGGAAGTAAGGCCAAGCTTATCCCACAATTGGTTTTTGATGTTTTCTGTATTGGTTGCTGAAACCAGTTTTTGCTTCACACAGTATTGCAGAATCCCAGCAGCGTTGTTCATATTGCCCGCGCTCAGCGTCTGATTGCCGCCATTGAGCAGCCCCGTCAATCCACTCAGGCCTCCAGATGAAGAACTATTCTGACCTAATTGGCCAACCGCACTGGAAAGCGAATCCTGCAAACTTGCCGCCTGAACGTAGCCTGCCAGCATAAAAATTGCCAAACCACCGGCACTCATGATTGATTTCATTACACTCTTACTCTCTATTTGACCGACATACAGAAAAAAATACCGCGTAGTATCGTACTTAAAAAGCGGAAGGCTCTGCATTTTTCATATTCCACGATTTAAATTAACTACCGCGCCTGCCGGGCTTGCTAAACCGTTCATCTCAGGGTAGAGCCGGCAGCTATTTAGAATTTAATTCATGCTTTTTTTTGAAAAAAAGATCAGGATAATTAGAACACTCTTTTGAAGCGGTCAAACACATAATGTTAAGCCAACAACGGCGCGCGGATTTGCTATTAGTGGCGACGACACTAATAGCCAGTTTTGGATGGATTTTCTCCAAGGAGTCTCTCCGGGGAATGCCCACATTTGGCTTTATCGGCCTGCGTTTTTTACTCGCAGGCATATTCCTGCTGCCTTTTTGTTTTCAGCGGCAAAACCATCTCCCCTTATCAAGCATTCCCGGCATCATCGGTGTGGGCTGTTTGCAGGCGCTGTCAATATTACTGTGGATCTATGCGGTATCGCTCAGTAACGCCCTGGGGGAAGGCGCCTTTATCATGAGCCTGTCCATGCTGTTTGTGCCACTCGTCGCCTGGGCCATGTTCAGACAATCGCCATCACGTCCTTTTTGGGAATCCCTGCCTCTGGCGATGATAGGGCTGGCCTTACTGACGTTAACGCAAGGCTGGCAGGTCTCTGTCAGCCAGTGTTGGTTTCTTGGCGCAGCGTTAGCTCAGGCGGTGTATTTTTGTGTCAATAGCCGCTATGCGCGAACAATACCCGTGCTGCCTTTAACCTGCATTCAGCTTTTTTGTACCGGAACCTGCGGCTTGATAATTTCAGGGGGCTATGAAATATGGCCCGCCACGATTGACGGCAACATTTGGCTGTGGTTCGTATCCAGTGCGATTCTCGCCACTTCGATACGTTTTTTATTGCAAATAGCCGGTCAAAAAAGAACCAGCGTGGCCAATGCTGCCATCATCATGGTATTGGAGCCGGTATGGACCGTCCTGCTCTCCGCCCTCTGGTATGGAGAAAAGATGCCCGCACAGAAGGCGCTGGGCTGTATCCTGATATTGTTCGCGTTGGTGCTGTATCGCGGTCGGCAATACCTGTTACTCAAGAAACTAAAAACCTGACGGATGAGACTCCCCGGTCAGACGATATCGTCAATGACGCCGCCATCCACACGCAGCGCGGCGCCAGAGGTCGCCGAGGCCTGCCGGGAACAGACATAGACCACCATATTGGCCACTTCCTCGACCGAAGCCGCGCGCTGGATAACAGAACTGGGGCGATGGGTCATGACGAATTCGCGCGCCAACGTCTCCAGCGGCTTTCCACTGCGCTCCACCTCTTCCGCCATCATATCGGCAAAACCGTCGGAAAGGGTCGGTCCCGGCAATACGCTATTAACCGTCACACCGCTGCCGGCCACCCGCTTGGCAAGTCCGCGGGAAAGCGACAGCTGTGCGGTCTTGGTTACACCATAATGAATCATATCGGCCGGGATATTACGCGCCGATTCTGATGAGATGAACACCACCCGCCCCCAGCCTTTAGCTATCATAGCCGGCAGTAACGCACGCGCCAGCCGCACGCCTGACATCACATTTGTCTGCCAATAGCGTTCCCAGGTCGCGTCATCGGTATCAAAAAAATCCTGCGGACCGTAGATCCCGGCGTTGTTGACCAGGATGTCGATATCGGGTAGCTCAGCGATCAGCTTTTCTACGCCAGAGCTTGCGCTCAGATCGGCGGCAATGCCGCCGATCTGAGCCTGCGGATATAAGGCGATCAGCTTATCTTTCGCCCTGGCTACGCTATCGGCGCTACGGCCGTTGAGTAACACACGGGCGCCGCATTCGGCCAGCCCCTGGGCAATCGCCAACCCGATGCCTGCGGTGGAAGCGGTGATCAATGCGGTCTTACCAGATAGATCGATTTTCATATACGGATACTCCATTGGTGAATCATGATTCGACGGGATGCCCCGTCGTCCGGATTGCGGTAACCACAACGTAGTCAACATTATGTGATTGGGCAAAAAAAAGTCTCAACACCAACACATGATCCGTGGCGTTGTCGGGCACGTCGCTATGTACCGCTAGCCGATACTGACAAACAGCCGTTTCCAGTCATGCCGCTCCTCTAAATGCAGCCTGCACGCCGTGGCTGCGCGCCTTTATCGATTATATTGCCGAGCAATTGGCGCATTCACCGAATACGCAAGTGAGTCTCAAGCAACTGCGCCAGAACATTAACCTTCGGCGTCAGCTGCCGTGCAACCGGCCATAGCAGATGGAGTGGCAGCCCGTCGGTCGCCCGTTCTGCCATGATCTCCACAAGGCTGCCGGCGCGCAAATCATCCTGCACCAGCCAGGTCGCAAGCTGAGCGATGCCCAATCCCTCGCGCACGTAAGCGAGCTGGGCTTCGGCATCGCTGGCGACAATACGCGGGCGCACGAAACATTGGCCGACCTCGTCGTTGCCAGACGCATATAACCAGGGAGACTGCGTACCGTCGGGCCGACCGTAGGCGATGCAATCGTACTCCTGCAATTGCTCAATCGTGGCAGGCATGCCGCATCGTTCAAGATAGCCCGGCGCCGCGCAGAAAATCAGACGCTCGCTGCCGAGGTAGCGCTGTGCGAGCGAGGGCGGAAAGTGTGACGGGCCGCCGATGCGTACGGCCAGATCGATGCCTTCCTCTGAGAAATCGACGAAACGATCGGAGAACGTCAGGTGCGGACGAACATCCGGATACAACGTGGAAAAGCGGAGCAGCACCGGCATCACGCGGAGCCGTCCAAACGATGCGGGTAACGCCACGCGGACGGTGCCCATTGGTTCTCGCCTTTGCGCGGCGAGCGTGGCCTCCGTTTCGGTGAGCGCCTCGAGGATCTTCGTGCAGGTTTCGTAGTAGGCGCGTCCGGCGTCAGTGAGTTTCAGACTGCGTGTCGTTCGCTCGAACAGCACCACGCCCAGACGACTCTCGAGCCGGGCCACGCTTTTGCTCACGGCAGAGCTGGTGAGATTCAGCTGCTGCGCGGCCGCTGTGAAGCTGCCGGCATCGGCGGCACAAACAAACGGGACGATGCCTTTGAGCCGCTCGGTAGGAAAAGCCGCGGGTGATTGATGAATTATATTCTTCAATTGATGGAAATCTTATCGTGTCCGGGAAATATTGTCTTCAGTATGATGGGCACATAGTATGAAGTCCACATGATCCAGAGCGGGAGTCATTGCATGAGCAACAAAGCACTTATCGTCGGCGCCAGCGGCATCATCGGCGGCGCACTGGCGGAACATCTTCTTGCGCGCGGCTGGACGGTTTACGGGTTGTCGCGCGGGCGTAACGCGGTGGTGCCGGGCTGTCATCCGGTCATCGCCGACCTTACGGATAGCGAGTCCGTCGCAACCGCGGTGGCAGGGCTGGACATCAGCCATGTGTTCCTTACCGCGTGGTCGAGACAGGCAACCGAAAAGGACAATATCCGCGTCAACGGCGCGATGGTCCGCAACGTCCTCGAACCGCTCGGACGCACCTCGTCACTAAAGCACGCGGCGCTGGTAACCGGTCTGAAACACTATCTCGGCCCGTTCGAGGCCTATGCATCGGGAGCCGTGCCGGTCACGCCGTTTCGCGAGGAACAGGGCCGTCAGCCGGTGGAGAATTTCTACTACGAGCAGGAAGACCGGCTTTTCGAAGCGGCCAACCGCTACGGCTTCACCTGGAGCGTGCATCGCCCGCATACGGTTATCGGGTTCGCGCTCGGCAACGCAATGAACATGGGGCAGACGCTGGCCGTTTACGCCACGCTATGTAAATACACCAATCAACCCTTCGTCTTCCCAGGATCGGCGGCGCAGTGGAACGGCCTCACGGACATGACCGATGCGCGCCTGCTCGCACGACACCTGGAGTGGGCATCGACCAGCGAGCAGGCGAAAAACCAGGATTTTAACGTGGTGAACGGCGACATCTTTCGCTGGAAATCGATGTGGTCGCAGTTGGCCGATTACTTCGGCATCGAAGCCGCGCCATTTGACGGCGTAATGCGTCCGCTGGAAGGCCGGATGCAGGACGCCGCGCGTCAATGGGCCGATATCGCGGCGCAGCATCAACTGAGGGAATCACACATCGAACGGTTGGCGTCGTGGTGGCACACGGATGCCGATCTCGGACGTCCGATGGAGGTCGTGACTGACATGACGAAGAGCCGCAAGGCCGGATTCCTCGATTATCAAAGCACGCCGGATGCGTTTTTCGATCTGTTCGAGCGGCTGAAGGCGAAGCGTCTTATCCCGGCATAAAGCGTCGCGACATGGCAGGTTAAAAAAATTAACACGGCCCCTTTTAGGGAGCCGACTTTAACGCCATGGGTTCCACGGAAATCCATGGCGTTTTTATTTCTAATTTTTTATTTCTAATTTTTTATTTCTAATTTTTTATTTCTAATTCTTTATTTCTAATAAGCTTTATTTCTAATAATATGCCCCCAATATGGTGTTAACGTCAGCAAGACGCGTTGCGGGCGTTATTCTGTTTTTCCCGATGACCAATGCATGGCGAGCCGCTGCCCGGCTTTGATTTCATCAGGCTGCATCGTCGCTTCCAGATCGTTACGGGCATGAATGGCTTCAATCATCCCCTCGGTCGCCGCCATGGAGTACCAGGCGTAAGCATGAATACGATTACGGGAAGCGCCAAGCCCATCCTGACGCATGATGCCCATACGATATTGCGCCATCCGATTACCGCCGTGGGCGGCCAGACGATATTGCTTCAACGCTTCGGCATAATCCTCTTTGCCGCCCTGACCCCAGCGCAACATTTCGCCATAGGCCAGTCGGGCGTCGATATCCCCTGCCGCGGCGGCTTTGGCATATTCGTCACGCGCACGGGCCAGCTCATTTCGCTTGAACAGCCAATCACCCAGTTCACGCTGGGCGAGGATATATCCGCCGGACGATGCCTGCACAAGATAATGCTCGCGTTGTTCGTGGCTGGTTTGCAACTGACTGAGCAAATAGTTTGCCTCACCCGATCCGCCAGCGGCGGCGCGCTCCAGCCAGTAACGTGCTTTTTGCTCATCCCATGGCAACCGCTTGCCTTCCCGGTACGCTTTACTCAACCATAGTTGCGCGTCGGCATCCCCTGATGACGCCGCTTTCTGATACCAGCTCAGCGCGTTTTCGCCATCTTCATGACGAGCCATCCACAACTGCGCTTGTGGTTGCCCCTGCGTGGCGGCGCGAAAGTACCAGCGCTCAGCCAAATCGCGTCGAATCACAACGCCGTTACCCTGCTCATAGCGCTGCGCCAGTTGATACTGTGCGTCCCGGTTACCGAGTTCGGACGCTTTATGCAGCCACGTTACCGCCGCCTTTTCACCACCGGCGAGCGCGGCATGCCACTGCGCCACAACGAGCTGCGCCGGAGAGTAGCCATTTGACGCAGCCGTCTCAAACGCATCAAGACAGCTGACGGTCAGCTTGCCCTGATGCTGCGCCTGACAATCCGTACCCAGCCGATATCCCGCCTCGCCATTTCCCAGACGGGAGGAGGTTGTCCACCACTGACGGGCAAGAGGGAGATTCTTTGGCTCGCCGAGTCCGGCCTGATACCAATCCCCGACCTGAAGCGCGGCGACAGCACGAATGTCCCGACTGCCGGACTGCGCTGACGCCCCACCCACCTTCTGCATCCATTGCATGGCCTCGGTATAATGCGCGCGAGCCGCAAACTGTTTCGCCAGTTGATACTGCGCGGCGCTATTTCCCCGATTCGCCGCAGCCAGTAATTCGGCGTCGGACATTGAAGCCACCGGCGTCTGGCATGACGCGAGCCAGCATGTCGACAATACCGTCAATAATCTCTTATATTTCATCATATTATTGCTGCCAGTCATTATCCATCGTCAGCGTTGCGGGAAATTGATTCACTATGCTGTTCGTCAACGGGCGGCATCCCCTTGCTGCAAGCGATACAGGCGAATATTGAATGAACGCAGCTCATCCTCAATACCGCGTAATTCCGCCGGCGTCAGCGGCTGACGCTTCGTTTTACGAGCCTCAAGCTCCCGCAGGCGGATCGTGAACGGGACATCCGATATCAGCTCTTTTTGCATGTCATAGAGCTTTGATTTCAGATACGAAATGGTTACGGTGCGCCGTTGACGCTCAAGCTCAAGCAGTTGCTGCAATGTGTCATTCACGCTGGCGCGCGCCTGCTCATAGCCCGTTATCCGCGGCTGATCCCCTTGCTGACGATCCAGAGAAAGCTGCCACTGGCGCTCCATCTCTTTCACGGCCAGCGAGTCCGGATAAAGCTGCTGCATGACATTTTTCAATCCGTCACCATACTGATACAGATAGAAAGGCGATGCGTTTGTCACCTGCTCCAGTTGCGCCTGATAGCGGTTGATCAACTCACTTTCCATGCCCTGTAGCTTTTGTTCGCCCAGCGCAATCCGCACGCGACGAATATCATTATGGTCGGGCGCGCTCGGCAACGCGTAAGCAGGCTGTTGCAGCAGCGCCTGCGCCTGCGTTTCCTGTCCCTGCCAATATTGCCAGCCTGCGACGGCCGCTACGGGCAGAGCACAGGTCAGAAGCCCGGAGACGAACCAGAACCAGGCCGGTTTTTGCTTCCGATGCGCTTCAATTTTCAATACGGTAGGCTTCATCTGACCTTTCTCCCGCCCAACGAGAATGCTGCCGACAGGCAAAGGCGCCTGATCCGATGCTGAGTGATCGCCACCGTGAGCGGCGGCAGGTTCCATATCCGACTGGAAAAACACCATTGGCGGGATCTGCATGTCCTGCTTTTTCAGCGCCTGCTCGTCCGACACAATCACAATCTCGGTTTCATCAAATAAATGGGTATAGCCTTCAATGAAATGCAGCAGGTTTTCCACGCGAGGGATACGGCTCAGCCCCGCGTTATGCAACTTTTCGCTCATCAGCTGCAACGCGCGTTCGCAGCGATACACCAGCCGTTTGTGTTCATGACTGATGGCGTACTGACGAATAACCTCGCTGATACGGGCAATAAACCAGTCCAGCATTTCGATGCGTGCCCGCTCCTGATGAACGGGCGGCCAGAAGTTATCCCACTGCGTTACGATCAGGTTCGCCAGAAATTCACAGCTTTCGGTAAAGCCATTCAATCCGGCCAACCGCGAGCGCGCGAGCGTAAAGTAGATAGCGGTCTGGAGATCCACCCCCTGCTTTTCAAAGATGGTGGTCGCCATGTCATGCACCAGCCGCCAGTCAACATCCGGCCGAGAAGCATGACTCAGCTTATTAATTTCCGCCCGTAGCGCTTCATACTCGGGCAACATCCGTGGATCCCGCCCCACCTTCAGGGACTGTTGTGCATCTTGCATATCGCGTCATCCAGCAATCGGGAGCCTCATCAGACTCCCTCCGGGTTAATAGAGAGAGTCAGGCAGCCTGAATTGGCTGAACAGCCCGCCGGCAAAGGGGTTATGGCTGGCATCGGTATAAACGCGATACGTCATCGCCCCCTGCTCCAATGAAAAACGCACATCGAAGGTGTTCTCGTTAACCTGCGTAAGCTGATCGCTATTAAGCAGGCGGAACATCGCCCACGGCCCGCTGTAGCTCAAACTGCGCGGTGAACGCTCGCGATCGTCCGGCACCAGCGTCAACTTGCTTTCTGCGCCGTCGCGCATGCTGTTTGGCCACACCAGGGGCGTCTTCTGGCGGCGGCCATGGCTGTATTCCAGCAGTTGACCGTCGAGGTTCAACACGCTGCGACGTTTATTGGCCGTCAGCTCCAGCGGTTCCAGCACGAAATGCACTTCCAGACTGCCTTGCGCATTAAACAAGGTCTGACGAATACGCTCGGCGCGCTCCAGCTGTTTAACCAGATCTGCCGGTATCGACGAGGCACCGCCGTCCTCCAGCATACCGCCTTCCAGCATCGCCTTGAGGTTGCTCTGATAGAAGCTGTCCAGCGTCCCGCCGGCCATGAAGAACAGTTCCATTTCCGACAGCGGCACATCTTTATCAGAGGAAGGATCGAAGGGATAACGGTCCGACAGCTTCTCGTTGAATGGCGTCACCACTTTATCCAACCACTCCTGATTCAGTGACGACATCGCCAGACCGGTAACCAGACTGGCGCTTTCGCTTGCCAGTTGCCCTACCCAGCGATCCAACGGGGCTGGCAAATTACGGGCATACTGCTGTAGCGCGAATACCGGATCGGCAAATTTATTGCCTTGACGAACCTGTACCGCTTTCAGCGCCGCCTGTCCTGGATCGGTCGCATTCACTATCTGATCAAGATAGTGGTAGAGGTCGGTCAGTTTCTGATTGACCTCTTGCACCAGCGGGCCTTGCTCGCCGCGACCGCTGAGTGCCGCATTGACGGTCATAAACGGACGGCCGATGCGCGTATTGATGTTCTGCGTCGTATCGTTATCATCGTCGGCCAGCTTGCGAATCCGGGTGTTATCGCTCACCGTCGTCAACACCCGCTGAAACGGCTGATCGTTGCCGGTGATATCCGTGAGGATGTCCAGCGCCTGCTCCGGGCTTTCCAGCGCCTGTACATCAATGTTGGCCAGCACCTTCTGCCACTGGTTGATGTAGTCGGTGATGTAGCGGTCATTCACCTGACGCAGAATTTCCCGGCGATCCGCTTCACTGAATTGCGCCCGCTCACGCTGTCCCAGCACCCAGGCATCCAGCGCCGTCAACTCCAGCAGCGCCTTATCCTGCTTGAGGTAATAATCACTGAAGCCCGGATACGTCAGCAGGCGCGGAATGCTTCCCGCCTTGTCATTGCGCAGGGAAAACACCGGATCAAACGTGGGCCCCACTTCGTCGTGGATCGCTAAATCCGGCGGCAGCACCTGCGTCGCCTTCATCACCAGACTCTGGTAAACACGCTGATACATCGGCAGCTTGCTGAGCTCGCGCTGGGCCAGCGCAATCGGCTCTTTGAAGGGTTCGAAGGTACTGATGGCAATCGCATCTTTCTGCTCACGGGAATGATGCCAGTCGGTATGCTCGAGAGCATAATCCAGATGTTGCATCAGCTGTTCCTGCACCCGTCCCCGACCGGGGAACGCCTGCTGCCAGCGTTGCGTCATAAACTGTTCTACCAGCGCGCTGTTGCGTCCAGAAGCATCGTCCAACATCCGCATGACGCGCAGAATCGTCAGTTTTTGCTCACTGTTGGCCGGCGCCTGATTCAAATCTTCCAGCAGCCCCTGCATCACCGCCGGTAAAAAGCGTTGATTCAGCATTTGCAGATAGGTGCCTTCAACATAAGGCCCGATCTTATCGCCCTGATACAGGCCGAGATCGGCCAGCAGCGGAGTGCGCTCATGATAATTGCCAAAGGATAACGTGGCGTCGCGAATCAGGTTCAGACGTGGTAACTGCTGATAACCATAGCCCGGTTGTCCTTCCAGCTCGTTCGTGCCGATGAACGCCTGCGCCTTGGTCAATACGTTACGCCCGGCCTCTTCATTAACGCGATAGAAATGGTGCCAACTGCCAATCAGCGCCAGACCGGCGACCAGCATGCAGCCGATACCGATACTCAGCCGACGCCGGCGGTACAGGCTGTGCAGACGGTTTTCCCCGGCCAGGCTCGCTTCCGGGAAGATGACATCCGGGAACAGGCGCTGCACAAAGAAGGTTGTCGATTCACCGCGCATCGCGGTATTAATTGGCTCCGGCAGTTGATAGCGCCGCGAAGCGGACTGCGCAAACGCATCGAACGGCACGCCCTGCTGATAAACCGAACTGGCGTAAACGCCACGAACCAGAAACGCCTGTTCCTCCCCCGTCGTCAGCATTTCCGTCAGCACTTCCGCAACATAATCTTTCAGCCCCGCCAACTGCCGGACAAACGCGAACAGGGTATTGCGTACGCTTCTGTCTGATTGGCTCATCAGCATGTCGGGCAGATTGTCGTTAAGGTGCGTGATCCACTCATCCCAGAAACAATCCAGCTCTTCCAGCCAGCCTTTGCCATGGCTGGCCTGCGGCGTAAACGTCACCCCGAGCACAGCCTGACGCGCTTCACGATTCAGTTGACGGTAGACCTTATCGAATCCGCTCAGCAGATCCAGCCGGGTCAGCGCGATATACAGCGGCAGACGCGTATTGATGTTCACGGAAATTTCCTGCAAGCGCGCCCGCATCACCTGCGCATAGGCTTTACGTTCTGCGACGCCGGCCTGCGCCAGCCAGGAAATATCCAATGTAAGCACCAGACCATTGAGAGGCTGACGGCGGCGGTTTTCACTTAACCATTGCAATAGGTGTTGCCACAACCGCGCATGGCGGTGCCCCAACGCGTCGCCCTCCAGCTCAGGCTGTGCGAGTAACTGCCCACTGGGATCCCAAACCACCGCCGACTCGCCGACCCAACTGCTAACCTGCTGACCCGCCGCGGCATCACGCAGTTCCGCATCCAGTCTGGGGTTCAGTTTGTTCGCCGGATTGGCGCGATGAATCAGGCTGCTTTTACCGCTGCCCGCCAACCCGATAGTCAGATACCAGGGCATGGCATAGAGCGCTTTTCTGCCCAGTTGATGCTGGAAAGTCTCCAGCCAGCGGTCGAGGAACGTCTGCTGGCTATCGACATACACCCGAAGCGGATCCTGCTCAACGATCTGCTGGTCATGACGCTCCGCGCGTAGTTGCCGAACGCGGCGCCATACCCGCCAGGCGCTATAGGCGAAGGCAAGCCACAGCCAGATCAGGGTGAAAACCACCCGTCCGCCGATTCCCTGTAACGGGCGCTCATCGCCCAATGTCAATCGCGGTCCCAGCCACCAGGCCAGCACCAGCACCACGACCCACAAAACCATTCCCAACAGCAGCCAGGAGGGTTTCAGTTTCGGCAACTGCTTACGCAGAAAGGTTATGATTGTTTTAAACATAAGTAACCATTCACTCCGAATGTCTTATTTTTTGCGGGACGCGGCCAGCCGTTCCACACGGCTGACCATACCCGGTTCCCACTGCATCAGGCCCAAGAGCTGGCTCTCCTGCCACAGGTGTTGATAGTGCTGTGCCGCCAACGCCTTCATACCGTCTTCCGCCAGCAGATCCGCCAGCACCAGCTCGGCATAGAAGCGATCGCGGGGCTCTTTCAGGCGACGCATACGCTCGTCCAATAGCGACAGCGCCGCGGCGATCCCTTTTTCATCCCGACAGGCGGCGGCCTCCGTCGCCAGATCGTCCTGTCGCGCACCACCGCCTCTAACAGGCTGGCTGGCTTGCAGCCACTGATTGCATTTGCCCGTCAAAAATGGCGATCCATCGCTGAACGTCAATTCACGCAGTTCTGGAACACGCTGAAGAAACGCGGAAAGCTCTTCGGCGATGGCATGGGCAATGGAGGTATAACCCAGCCGAGACGCCACCGAGGCCGACAGCATATGGCCGTCAAACCAATACGGCGCCAGCGTCAGGCTTTGCTCAATACGTTCCCACAACGCCAGATCGGCCTGTGCCAGCGCGCTGTGATATTCATCCACGCGATCGGGCGAGACCGGCGCCAACTGGGTTTTATTACCGCGGGACGCCATCGGCGGAGTGGTAATACCCGACCAGATGGCATGACGCCGCAACCGGTAGCCGATTGGCGCATCCGGCTGACGTTCAACCAGCAGCGTCGCTACGTTCAACTGCGTCTGCCGCCAGCCGCGCTCATCGGCGGAATTGATCTCCACCGAACCGGCTGGCACGGCGACGCTTTCGCTGACGCTGTCCGCCCCCGTGGACCGGCTGGGGCCGGCGGCCGCGGCAGACGACGGCGTCGTCCCCCGATTCGCCTCTTCCTGCGCCTGCTGACGCTGCCGGGCGCGCTTGAACCCCTGCACCAGTTCATCCACCAAGCCGGCCTTGTCGCCGGCCAGATTGCGCCAACGTTCCGCCACCTGCTCCGCCAACTGATGCAATTGTTCCAACTCAGCCCCGGACGCGCTCTCCGCCATGCGGGGTTGCGCGCTTTCGAAACGCCGGAGAATCTGAATCATCAATCGCTGCTTCTGTACCGGGCTGGCCGGCCAGGCCACCACCCAATACTGTTCCAGCCAGTCGTCCAGTAACATCATTGCCGTCGCCAACGGCGTCGCTTTCGCCGGATGTTGCAGACAGCGCAGCAGTTGCACCAGAACCCGCATATCCTTGGTTCGGCTTTCCAGTAATGTCAGGCAATAACCCGCCACCGCGTTCAGGTCCACCTGGCTGTGCGCCAGCGACCCCAGTTTGACCAGCTCGGTTTCCACCTTTTCCCACCGCGGATCGTCAGCCGCCACGGCCGCCCGCAACATCTCATCAGGCAACGGCGTCAACAGGCGTTTACACCAGGGATGTGAATGCATGCGCGTCTCCTTTACCAGCGACACTGCTGACGCAGCGGCCTTAGTGCCTCGCCCAGTCCGGCAAGCTCAATACGCAAAACGTTGCCGTCAGCGCCGCTCAGTACCAGTTCACGCTGTCCGATCCAGCGCTTTAACGCGTCAATCGCCGGTAATCCGCGCCCGGACTCCAGCAGTTGCCCGCGGTTGCGAACAAACCAGCTATCCGGAACCGTGACGCCATCAAGCTGTGAGGTGACCACCTCCCCAGTCCAGGGTTGACGGAGGATAAGCCTCAGGTGCGTGATATTCGTGGCGCAGCTAATCACCAGAACATTGCCGTCCGCCAACTTACGCGTCAGCGTCATATTGCCGCTGCCGGCTTCACGTTCGAGTTGGAAAGCGCCGCCTGCCGCCGTCTTACCATCCTGCGACGCGATCGCGCCCGAACGTTCGGCTTCACGGCCCAGCGCGTCGTAGCAGGCCAGACGAATTTCCGGCGCCGTCTCATTACGGCACTGTTCCCACAGCGATCGCCAGGCGGGATCGGGAGTGCCCGCCGTCGCCAAAAGAAGCGGAACCATCGTCAGAAACATCAGTTCACCTCCAGTTTTTGGCATTTATGATCGAGCGTGCGTTTCGGAATGTTGAGGCTTTCCGCCACCAGCAGACGGTTGCCCTGAAACTGACGCAGGCGGGCCTCAATAACGGCGGCCTCGTACTGCTGCGTGGCAATACGCAAATCATGAACATGTTGAAAATCGTTCTGCGTCTGCGCCGTGCTGCCCACAAGCCTGTCGCGCAGTTCCGGCGGCAACGCCGCCAGCGACAGCGGCTCCCCGTCCGGCGTATGTGCGCAGGCGACCTCCAGCAGATTCCGTAGTTCCCGCACATTGCCGGGAAAGTCATACCCCACCAGTTGCCTGAGGAAAGTACGATTCAGGGGGCCGACATGTTTCTGGCGCTGATGGGAGAACTGAACGATGAAATGTTCACACAGCAGGCGAATATCATCCGGGCGCTCACGCAGTGGCGCCACCTGCAACAGACACTGGCAGAGACGATGGTAGAGATCCTGACGGAATACGCCTTCGGAAACCTGCTGTTCCAGCGGTTGGTGAGTGGCCGCAATCAGCCGGAAGTCAGAATGGCTTTCCTTGTCCGCGCCGAGTGGGCGGAAGCTATGGGTTTCCAGTACCCGCAGCAGCTTGGCCTGCATCGACTGCGGCATGTCACCCACTTCATCCAGAAACAGGATGCCGCCATTGGCCTGTTCCACCAGCCCAACCTTATTACTTTGCGCACCGGAAAACGCCCCTTTCCGATAGCCAAACAGTTCGCTTTCAATCAGGTTTTCGGGGATCGCGGCACAATTGATTGCAACGAACGGTTTGTCGGCGCAATCCGAACACTGGTGCAACAGGCGCGCCACCACATCTTTACCGGAGCCGGTTTCCCCCTGGATCAGTACCGAAAGGCGATGATTCGCCGCCTGATAAATCTGCTGATGCAGCTCTTTCACCACCGCAGACTGGCCTATCAGCGTGTTTTCCACCCGCTTTTCCCGTTCGCGCCGATGCACGCCTTCATCCTTGATCTGACGTAGCGAATGTCTCAGCGCCATCTGCTCCCGCTGCGTGAACACCAGTTCGCGCAGGAGCGCCAACTGGCGACAGAACGCCTGCCCCAGACGGCCGCAATTCCCGCTGCGATGCAGCGCCTGCAACCGTTCCGGCGTATCCAGCAGCGCCAATACCGCCAGTGGTTTGCCGCTGTCCGACAACAGCGGCTGCGCATGCAGTCCGCAGGACGAGCCGGCAGAGAACAGCATCTGGCGAAATTCACGGTGCTCAATCCGGGCGCCGCCATAAAGAGAATCCCAGGTGCGCGCCTGATTTTTATGCAACGCGAAGGACAGCGGGTGGCTGAAATCATCCACCCCCAATATCAGCGAAACCGGCGTGTTATGTATCCGTCCACTACAGGTCAACTGCCTGCCGCTGACGTCCACCATCCCCAGAAGCATCCCTTGCGGCTGCCAGGCTGCCTGTATCGTGTCCAACAGCCAGTCGCACAGGCCGGCCTCATCACGTTGCCGGGTAAACGCAAGCACCAGCTCGAGGGCTTGTTGCATACTCAGCCCTCCACCTCTGTCTGGAACTGGCCTTCTTCGACGCGGAAATGAATACGGCTGACCGGCTGCCCCGATGACATACGCTGCAACAGTTGCAGCGATACCGGCGGCAGCAGCGCGCCATCAATCACCGATTCCAGCATTCGCGCCCCGTTTTCACTACGGTTGGCCAACCGTAGAATTTCTTCCGGCACCGTATCCTCGATAATGACCTCGGCGCCAAAGCGCTGTTGCAGCAGAGAAATCAGGCGCGCCAGCTTGCCCTGGACGATCTCGACCATCGTGGCGTGATCCAGCGCCAGATAAGGGATCACCTCCATACGGGCCAGCAACGCCGGCTTGAAGAACGCCGCCAGTTCGGGATAGAGCGCATCCAGTAACGCATCCTGCTGCCCGGCATAGTTAACAATCGTCTGGAATCCCAGGTTGGAGGTAAGGAAAAACACCACGTTGCGGCAGTCGATCACCCGGCCTTCGCCATCGGCCAGTTCGCCTTTATCGAACGCCTGATAAAACAGGTTGAGCACATCCGGATGGGCTTTCTCTACTTCATCCAGCAACACCACCGAATAGGGTTTCTGGCGAATCGCCTCGGTCAACACGCCCCCTTCGCCAAACCCAACGTAGCCCGGCGGCGAACCAATCAGACGTGATACCGTATGTTTCTCCTGATATTCCGACATATTGATGGTGGTCAGATAGTTACGTCCGCCAAACATCAGGTCGGCAATCTGGACGACGGTTTCCGTTTTACCGACGCCGCTCGGCCCCACCAGCAGGAAAGCCCCCAGCGGACGACCGGGACGACGCAGATCCGCGCGCGCTGTCAGCAGGTGTTTATGCAGATGGGCAATCGCCAGCGTCTGGCCTTTGATCGCTTCGCCAAGGTAGGACGGCAAATTCGTGACGACATCCATTTCTCCTTGCGAAATGCGGTTAAGCGGTACGCCCGTCCACTCGGCAATCACCGCCGCAATCTGGGTTTTATCCACGTGGGGAGAAACCAGCACCGAAGAGGTCTGCAACGCCTCCAGCTCGCGCTCACAGGCGGCCAACTCCGCGGCCGCGGCATCAATATCAAAATCGTCGGGCTGTGCGTCATCCAGCAGAGCGGTGCGCAGTTCAATAACGCGCTGTACCTGTATTTTCTGCTGTTGCCAGTCCGCCTCCAACTGCGCCAATTCGGCCGCGCCCGCCTCACGGTCATCGCGCAACGCGGCCAGTCTGTCCGCCGTCTCGCCCAAACCAATGCGCCCCTGACGCTCAAGCTGGGTAATTTCCATTTCCTGTTGGCGCAAGCGCGTCTGCAACTGGCTGACGGCACGCGGCGGCGTTGTCAGGTTGATCGCTACACGGGCGCTGGCGGTATCCAGCACATCAATAGCCTTATCGGGCAGTTGACGACCGGAAATATAGCGGGCGGACAGATTAGCGGCCGCCTGAAGCGCGTCTTCATCGATCAGGACGCCGTGCGCTTTTTCATAAATACCGCGCAGTCCGCGCAGGATTACGGTCGCTTCTTCCGCGTTCGGCTCTCCTACTTTCACCAGTTGGAAGCGACGGGAGAGCGCCGCGTCTTTCTCGACGTATTTTTTGTATTCGCTCCAGGTAGTGGCGGCAATCGTGCGCAGTTCACCGCGTGCCAGAGCGGGCTTGAGCAAGTTGGAGACGTCCAGCCCGCCCGCCTGATTCCCTGCCCCGATCAAGGTATGCGCTTCATCGATAAACAGAATGACGGGGCGCGGCGCGGTTTTCACTTCCTGCATCACGCCTTTAAAACGTTTTTCAAACTCGCCTTTAACCGATGCGCCAGCCTGCATCGCGCCCAAATCCAGCGTCAGCAACTCCACGTCACGCAGTCTTTCCGGCACCAGCCCCGCGACGATACGCAACGCCAGCCCTTCGATCAGCGCACTTTTACCGACGCCGGCCTCGCCGACCACTATCGGGTTGTTTTTACGACGACGGGAGAGAATATCGATCATCAAATCGATTTCACGATCGCGGCACAGCACCGGGTCCAACTGCCCCTGACGGGCGGCTTCGGTCACGTTCTGGGTATAGCGGGACAGCTGTGTGGCCGCGGCGGCGGCCTGTTCCGGCATCGTCGCCGATGTCGGCGCCACCTCGGTTTCAACCGAATCTTTCACCCATTCATCAAACTGCTGACGCAGCAGTTCACGGTTAATTTGCGCCAGCGGGCGGGATGCCGAGCCCGACAAATAACGATTCGGCGTCATCAGCAGTACCAGCAACAGCACGCCGCTGCGTAAGTGCGCGTGCTGAAATTCGGCGGAAGCCAGCAGCCAACTATCCTGTAGCCATTCCAGCAACAGCGGGGAAAATGAAGGGTAGCCGGCATCGAACCCTTTATCGACAGAAGAAGGCTGGAGGAGCGAGGACAGTTCGTCGGCATCGACACCGGCGCGTTTGAAGATCTGGCGCACATCGCAGAGCGGCGTTTCCAGCATTTTCATCAACAGGTGTTCAATGCGGATTTCCGCGCCCTGATGCTGGATACAGAGTGCCGCCGCTTCTTCCAGCATATGGCGGCACACGGGGTTGAGGCGTTCAACCAGCGTCGGCAGTTCAATTCGAATCACAGAATAGCTCCTGTTATTGTAATAATTCTCCCAGCTGACGCAGCACGTCCTGGGTTTGATGAGTTAGCTGGTAGCGGTACAGGCCGAATACCGCGGCCAGTACCACGCACATGCCGATAAACAGGGTTCTCAGCGACAGCTGTCTGCGCAGTTGATAGCGCGACGCCTGCTGTCCCAGATTGAGGTGGAATACCGTCGGCGAATTGGCGGGTTCAGGACGTAACGTGTCGTGAAGCTTACGCACCACGCGGTCAAGCTCTTCACGACCTTGCGTCATAACCCGATAGCGTCCTTCAAAACCCAGGCAGAGACAGAGATAGATGAACTCCAGAATGTCACGGTAGCGCACCGGCTCGTCCAGCAGCTTCTCCAGCAGAACAAAGACTTTTTCCCCACCCCAGGTTTCATTGTGAAAGCGGGTAAGCAGCGAATGGGCGGACCACATGCTTTGTCCGCCCCACTCCCGGCCCATAACGGCTTCATCAATGAACGTGCACAGGATGTAGCGGAACGACAGGATCACGCCGTTTTCATAGCCGTGAGAATGCAGTTCCTGCTCGATGGCCTGAATTTCAGACACCACGCGCTGATAAAGATCCGCGACACCGTCATACGCAGACAGCTGGCGTACCCGTTCCACCATTCCCAACAGCGGCGTGACCGCATCAATCATCGGATTAATGCTCTGTCCGCGCAGGCGGAACCAGTAATCGGAATCCATATCCAGTTGACGGGCGTGGTCATAAAGCAGGTCGCCCAGTTGCTCGTTTTTAATGACGTCGATGCTCATCTCTTCCTCTCATTACGACTGGCTGCGGATGGCCCAGAGCTGCATATCCAGTTCCGGGAATTCGCCAGCGATATGGAACGCCAACGTGTTGCCGGAAACCAGCACCTGCCAGGAGGGGCTTTGTCTGTCCAACTGGAAGTAGCTATAGCCCGCGTGGTAAGGCAGCTGACGCGGTGCGACAGGCAGCGGCAGCAGCGGTACGCCGGGCAATTGCAGGCTGATCAGTTCGCGGATCTTCTCGCTGGAGGCAATCTTGGTTTGTTGCAGCAGTTGTTTACGCAGGTGCTCCTGCGGCATACGCGCCCGTACCGCCAGAACAAACTCGGCGCTGGTCATCAGTTCCGCATCGCCAACCATTGCCACCGTCACGCCATACGGCTGTTTCTTCAGCTGGATAGAGACGGCGCGCGGCGACAGCACCGTGCTCAACGCCTGGCGAAGCGCAATCATCAGCGGCTCGAAGCTGGCCTGCTGATGTTCGTGGCGATAGGCGGGGAATTCCGGCGGCAGACGCGACTCATCGGTAAACGTCATCAGTTCGCCACACAGTTCCACCAGCGTTTCATGCAACCGCTCTGGATGCAGCGTGCCAAGACGCGCCAGATGCGACAGTCTGGGCTGGGCGCGGTTGAGCAGTTGCAGCATCATGAATTCCGCCACATCCGCCACGCCTTGCTGGCCCGGCGCGGCAATACGCTGCGCCAGACTGCGCGCGCGTTCAGCGACCAACCCGGCTGACTCGCCCAAAAAGCGTTTCAGGGCTGGAATGGCGGTGACGCTGATGCTGCACGGCATAAAGTTGGGATCCAGCACGAGCCCGCCGTCAGGCCGTTTATCCAAAATATTGGCAATCGCCAGCGAGGCGTAGGCGCTGCGATCGTCACGATCGAGCATCAGGCGCAGGCTGACTTTCCCCACCTCCAGAGAAACGATATCGCCGTTGTCACTGTGCAGATCGCGCACATCATGCCGATGCGATTGCAGACGACTGGCGATGCCTTGCCCCGGTTGACCGATTTCGCTCACGCCGTTCACCGCCAGCGGCAGCGCCAGGTACACCTTTTGATTCGCCAGTGCGACATCGGTGATCTCCAGCGGCATCGGGAGCGCGTCGTCGCCGGGGATATTGAAAACCGTGCCATCCGGCATGACGCCGCTGGCGTTCACCAGCGCGATACGCCCGAAGTTCAGGTACTCCTCATTGATGGTCAGCGATTGCAAACCATAAAAATAGTCACTGAGCGCACTGAGGCGCGCGTGCAGCGCAAAGTCCGTGTGTCTCTGCTGCTGTTGGAAATGCTGCGGTTTGATAAACAGACCTTCCCGCCAGATAACCCGATTCCGACTCGACATAATTATTCTTCTTCTTGGTCTTTTTTAATTTCGACTTCATCCCGGCGCAGGTGCACGAGGATCTGATACGTCCGCCCGGTGTTTTTCAGCTTGATAACCTTACGCCACTCCGCGCTTTCCGGGTCGGCGTAACGGGCAACCACCCCGATGTAGTGAACCTTTTCATCCAGCGCTGACGGCGGCAGATATTTGAACTGCCCCGGCAACAGCGTGTAGTCCTGATGATCGACGTAGTTCTTGGCCAGCGCTTTCTCTATATCCGTCGTGATCTGGTCATAGTCGGTAGCCAACATACGGGAATCTTCCGCCAGCAGAACCAGCTGGAATTCGATGGGAGCCGCCTCGCCGCTCTCATTCGGATTGACGTCCGGCTCCGCCAGCAGGCTGAATCCCACCGTGGAAGGCTGATGATCGTTACTGCCGACCTGAATATCCGGATTGGCGGCGACCTGCGCCATCTTGCCCAGCGTGGTACAGCCCGACAGCAGCACGATCAGAGAGCATAAACACAGTGCCCGGAGCATTATTTTTGCTCCTGCTGCTGGCGCACGGCCCGGTCATACGCCTGGGCATAAACCTGATGGAACAGTTTCTGGAACCCCTGTTGACGCGGCGAAGTCAGTTCGCGGTAGTAGTGCTGATACATTTGCCATGCCCAGCCATCGTCGGCGATCTGCTGCTCGCCGCTGCGGCGGTAATGCTCAAACCGGTTAAGCAGCGCGGCCGGGGAAAACGCCTGAAGAATGCTTTCCAGCGCAATGGCGATCGCCTGCTGATTGGCCAGATGATGCACCCGCACATTATTCAATACCTCAGCAATGGCGGAGGGCGCGGAGAGGTGAACCGGGCTTTTCCCGTCAGCAAACAGCAACGGCAGCGTGTCCGCATAGTCCAGCCCCAGACGGAGCGGGTTATCCTCAATCGGACGCAGGTGCGTATCCGCCAGCGCGGCCTGTCCGGCCTGCAACGCCAGCAGGCCTTCGATCATCGCCCGCAGGCTTTTCCCCATCTCTTCCAGCGTGTCGCGCAAACGCGTCTCATCGTCAACCTGAAGAGAAAGCCCTAACCCACGCAGCAAAGGCGCCAACGCGCTGCCGTCGATGTATCCTTCCAACCCGTCTACCGCATGCGTGTTATTAATGGTCGGTAATTCCACAAATTTCTGATCCATGGTGTCCTCAACAGCAGAAAAAGAAGAAAGAGAGGTCGACAGCGATTCGCCTGCGCGCTCGCCGTCCGATGTCAGCAGTGTCTGGCTCTGTTCCCGCTGTAGCGCCAGCAGCGGATCGTTGAACACGTCGGTAGTGGTTTCGTTATCAGCGGGCTGTCCGGTTTTCTCTTCACGTAACCATCCTCCCAGCACATCATCCGTGCGCTGGCCTAATACCTGATCGATATCCTGTTCCGTCGTAGGATCGCCGAGATAGACCCCCAGCCGGAAAGGCCCGATCACCAGTTCATCACCGTGCGAAAGAATGACCTTGCGATCCCGCCCGATCGGGGACAGCGAGCCGTTGATAAAAGACTGTCCGCTCAGATCGCACAGGCTGAAATGACCATCGACCATTTCGATTCGCGCATGTTCCGGCAGCACGGCGCCAAGGCGATCCCGCAGTTGCCACTGGTCCTTTTCCGATGCCCCCAGCGTACCGCCGCGGTGATCAAACTGATGCTGCACCTGAGAGTTGATATCCAGCTGTTCGCGATTGAGAACAACTAACGTGAGTGTATGGATTACGTTCACATTTACTCCTGCACACAAATGGTCACATAGGGGTCGGCGGGCGGCTGCCCGAGAAAACTGCTCCATCCCAGCCGGCAGCTTTGTTCATTTCCCAGGCTCAGCCCTTTGGCTTCGCCTTCGGCGAAACCAAGACGCAGATCCCAGGCAAGCTGATCGCGCAGAATGAAAGAGACAAAACGCACCAGCGGCTGGAAGTGCTCGCCGTTGGGCAAAAAGCTGAGAAAACGACTAAAGCTGAGATTGCCGATCCTCAGCAGAAATTTACCGGCGCAATCATTCACCTTGTCGCCGATGACAAAATCGCCGCCCAACATCATGTTGGCTTTGCCCAGCCGGTTCTGCTGTCCTTCGTGAATCGGCACCCGACGGTGCTGCCAGGCCATAACCTCAACGTCATCCAGGTCAAAACAGTGGATCACCAACCCCGCCACCACTTCCGGGGAACGGCTGGGGCTGGCGAGCAATCCCGCGTAGGAAAGCATCTTGGCGCGGTTAACCGGCAGGCTGTCGCGCACGGCGTCATTGCCCAACCCCACGAGCGCGAACATCAGCCGGGAGAAACCATCCTCGCCGTCATTCTGAAAACGGACGTGATAGCGATACTTACGCCACGCGCGGTGGAGTAGCGTCAGTAAGCGGTGATGGAAGAAATCAAGAAATACGCCCAGCTTCTGTTCGCCTTGCGCATATTCCCAGGCCAGTTCCTCAAGGTAATAGCCGGGCATTGGCGACTGGCTGCCGTGCAGCCCCAGAAAAGCGACCTCCAGCTCCTGTCTTCCCTCTTCGTCGCACCCTACCTGCAAGATATCGCTGGGGTGAAAGCCAATTGAGGCGGTGGACCGGAAACGCAGCCGCTCCTGTTCAGGGCGAAAATCCAGCTCCTGTTCCAGATCCACGCCTTCCAGCTGGTTAAGCAGTTCCACCAGTTGGAAAAAGTTAAAGCGTGATACATCCTGGCGGAACGTCACATCAGTGAGTGCTGACCTATCTGTACCGGCCATCGGTAGCGCTCCTTGTTATCGATGTTGACCACCTCCAGCAGGTGGAAGGCGTTGACGCTGGCATACAGCGAGAAAAAATGCGCCAGCACAGTGCTAAACAAATACAGCTCCCCTTCACTGGAGAACGCAGACTGCCGCACCGACAGGACTGATTTCAGACCGCGAACCGGCATGCCCTGCACCAGCCGGTCAATCGGTGTTGTTTCGATAGATTCAATCCCCGCCAGCCGCTTGCGCGACGCCTGTTCAGCCTGCTTATCGTGCAGCGCGGGGAAATCGTAGGTACGCAGAATCTGTACCAGTGCGTCACGACGCAGTAACGACACGTAGTTCAATGACAGATTGGAAATCAGCGTCCAGTGCAGGCTGCCGTCCATTGCCGGACGCAGCGGCCGGGTCGGACGCATCAGATTACGGAACGTGGCGAAAGACGGCGAACTGCCCGTTGGCACACAGATCGATCCCACAGGAAGTTGCGCGGCACGGGAGCGGTTGGTGCAGGTCAGGCTCACCGAGATGGACTCATCCAGATCGATCGCTTCCCGCTCGTCGCCACGCACAAACGAAAGCAGGTGCTCAAAGCCGTTGCCGTTGACGGCTTCCCGTACCCGAATACGGTAGTAGAGCGCCAGCCTGCCTTTCGCCCGCTCGATCTGATGCTGAAAACTTTCAAACGGCTGATAAACGCGCGGAATGCCGCGCGAGCGGCCGGCATGTCCTTCGACCCACCCCTCGACCTTATCCACAGAAAAAATTTCGAAACTATCGGCATTGCGATAGCTGGCTTTCAGCGGATAATCCGTCTGGCGTCCGCTGAGATTGATCGGTTCGCTATCATGCTGAAACAGATTAATCGCCGGTACGCAGTTGAGCATGAAGGAATCCGGCCGGATCTTCAGATCCGCAGGCAGCGGGCGATCAAAACAGAAATGGAGACGGAACGCGGTTACCGTCAGCGGCAGATCCGGCCATATTGCGCCAGCGAGTTGGAAAAACAGGAAACTTTCCGGAAAACAAAAATATTCCTGCAAAATACGATAACCGGAGTAAACGTTGCCGGGATACGGCAAGAGCGCATCTTCCCGCTCAAAACCGACCGTTTTCAGCACGCTGGCTTCCTGACGGAAGCGTTTACCCTCAATTTCCAGCTCGATGTGTGACAGCTGACTGGCGATCCAGAAATAAAGTTCGTAGGCCGTGTAAGTATCGCCGCCAAGATAAAAGCGCAGTTTATCAAGCTGTAGGGAACCCAATGACAGCGGACCATGCAGTCCGATATCCAACGTAATCGTCGAAAGATCGTTGCCGCTTTGTACGTTAATCTGACGAATATCCGCCGGGTAGATCCAGGCATCGTGACAGGTCTGAAAATGGCACACCACATCGTCAACCGGCAGGCTATCGAGCTCGCAACCACGTTCGACAAACGCGGGCTGAGCAATCGCGCCGGGGAGTACCGAAAACTGCATAATGGTCATGCTCGGTACCGGACGCAGATAATTCGGCCACAGCATGCCCAGTAGGCCGTGTGTCAGTTCCGGAAACTCATCCTCGATCTTCGCCCGCAGGCTTCCCGTCAGAAAGGCGAACCCTTCCAGCAGCCGCTCGACATCCGGATCCGTGGTCTGTTCTGACAAAAATCGGGTAAGCTCAGGGTGCGCCTTGGCGAATTCACGCCCTTGCAGGCGCAGATAGGTCAACTCATCCCTGAAAAAATGTTCCAGTGACATAATCAGATCATTCTGTAGTGGCGGTGGCTATCCATGTGAATATTAAATGAGGTGACCTGTTCCAGTTCTTCCAACCTGACATGGGCGGTGACCTGAAACGACATCTCCATCGGATTAGACAAATAGTCCGACGCAGTAACTTCCACATGAACAATTCGAGGTTCAAAGCGACAGATACACTGCCGGATCGCCTCCCGGATTTTCCCCCGGATATCCGCACCGCCTTGCGTCGCGTCATTAAAATCAATCACGCCAAGCTCAGGTGCGCTGCGACAATTTCCAGGCCGGGTGTTGAGCACATTGTCCAGTTGACGCTTCACGGACTCGATCAGTGCTTCAACATCCTTTTCAGGGGAAGAGCGCTTCTCCTCCCCCCGGATACGATCGAACAGACTTGCCGCATTTCCCCTTTCCCAGGCAGAAAGAGACGGCATGAGTCTTATTCCTTATCCAAACGCCCTACCAGCGACAGTTCAAAGTTTGCCCCCATGTACTTGAAGTGCGGGCGCACTGACATGGTGACCTGATACCAACCGGGCTCGCCTTCCACATCCAGCACTTTAATTTGTGCAGCACGCAGGGGACGACGGCTACGCACATCTGCCGGCGGATTTTCCTGATCGGCAATGTACTGTTTGATCCAGGTATTCAACTCACGCTCAAGATCCTGACGCTCTTTCCACGCGCCAATCTGCTCACGTTGCAACACCTTGATGTAGTGAGCCAGACGGTTGATGATGAACATGTACGGCAGCTGAGTTCCCAGCTTGTAGTTGGTTTCCGCCTCTTTTCCCTCTTTGGTGTTCGGAAACACTTTGGGCTTCTGCACTGAGTTGGCAGAGAAGAATGCGGCATTGTCACTGTCTTTACGCATCGTCAACGTGATAAAGCCTTCTTCGGCCATTTCATATTCACGACGATCGGTAATCAGCACTTCCGTCGGGATCTTGGCCTGAAGTTGCCCCATGGCTTCATAAACATGCACCGGCAAATCCGTGATCGCGCCGCCGCTTTGCGGGCCGATGATGTTCGGACACCAGCGGTATTTGGCGAAGCTGTCCGTCAACGCCGACCCCATCAGATAGGCAGTGTTGCCCCACAGATAGTGCTCATGATTGGAACTGATATCTTCTTTGTAATTAAAGCCTTTAATCGGATTTTCAACCGGGTCATAAGGCAGGCGCGCCAGAAACCGCGGCGCAGTCAGCCCCAGATAACGGGCATCGCCAGACTCACGCAGCGAACGCCATTTGGTATAGGCCGGGCCTTCAAAAACTGATTTCAGATCCTTGATGGAGGGCAGATCGGTGAAGCTATCGACGCCGAAAAAGGTCGGCGCAACGGAAGAAATAAACGGCGCGTGAGCCATGGCGCCAACCGCGCTGACATACTGCATCAGTTTGATATCCGGTGAACTTTGCGTCATTGCATAATCACCGATGACGCCGCCGATTGGCTGGCCGCCAAATTGCCCGTAGCCGCTGGAGTAAACGTGTTTATAGAAACCGGACTGCGTAATTTCCGGTGCAAACTCGAAATCTTCCAACAGTTCTTCCTTGGTCGCGTGCAACACCAGCAGTTTGATGTTTTCACGAAAATCGGTGCGGTCAACCAGCAGTTTTAACGAACGCCAGGAAGACTCCAGATCCTGGAGCTCTTTCGCATGCAGAATCATGTCGACCTGCTTGCTGAGTTTCTTGTCCAGTTCGACGATCATGCTGTCGACCAGCGCTTTATTCACCGGTTCTGCCGCGTTGCCACTATCAAGGATGTTGGCAACCAGCGCGGCAATACCCTGCTTGGCAACGCTATATCCTTCATCAACCGGCGTAATACGCGCCTGAGCCATAATTTCATCAAGCAGCGAACCAGAGGCGCTGGTCGCCCCTGCCTGGGCCTGTTCTTCAACTATTGACATATTCGTTTCCCTATCTCGTCAATAAACATCATTTATTCGGCGGGTTTTACCAGATCCAACTCTTTAAGCAGTTGCTCTCTGGCTTCTTCGCTGGACAACAGGTCCTGCAAACGATTACGGAAGGAGGGGATATTGCCGAGGGGCCCTTTCAGGGCGACCAGCGCTTCGCGTAGCTCCAGCAATTTACGCAATTCGGGTACTTGCTGGGCAATGCGATCGGGGGAGAAATCATTCAGAGAGGAAATACTCAGTTTCACCGGCAGATCGTCCTGAGAGTCCTCTTCAAGACGGTTAGGGACACTGAAATTCAATTCCAGATTTGCCTCTTTCATCACCGAGGTAAAATTGTTCTTATCGATCGATACCGTCTGGCGTTCCTCGATCGGGGTTTCCTCTGTGCGCCCTTTCATATTTCCCACAACCATCAACGTCAACGGCAATTCTATTTCTGCCTGCTGACCACCAGTAGCCGGGACATATTTGATATTAATACGTTCCTTTGGTGCGACAGATGCACCGTCAGTTCCTTTTGCCATATGTCTATACCAACGTAAGGGCACTCGGGCCCGGGGAAGTAAAAGTCGACTCCTGCCAAACACCGACCATAATCCATAAAATGGCCGGCTATCCGACAAGCAAATAGGCTATTTGCTTTTCGACCCGCGAGATGAAATAAATAAAAACCGCATTAACAAAGAAAGAAAAAAATCCTATTCGAAATATCAACGTATGACTTTAACGGCGAAAAAATCGCCCGCCAAAGTTTTTCAATACATTTATTTTCCGGGATTGGATCATACACACAACACAAATCAGCGGTCAACGCTTATATAGAAGAGCATGTAAAGAGAACAGCTAACCAATTAAATCAACTAAAAACAATAAGTTAAAAATAAAACTTCAACAGAACCAATTGGAAAAACCGGTAAAAAGCACAAATAATCATTCAGTTTCAATTAAAGGAAAAACGATATATTTTATGCCTTCTTATTTCATTAGAAATGAAATAGTTAATTATCTAATTAAAATCAAAATCAGAAATCATGGTTAAATTTAATTTATCACAACGATTTCATCCTATTTTTTTACTTTATACAGAACAATTCACTACGCCGTAAATAAAATAACTTTACCCATAGCATGCAAATATTAGATAGTTCGGAAATTATTTATTTCTTAATTAAAATTACCAGGCTTTTATTCTATGAAAGGCCATAAAACTATATAATCATAAAGAGTAATGGCGCTTTCTTGCTCGCTACACTTAATGGCAAGAGCAGATGCGTATTTTCATGCTCAGGGCCGCAGCCGCGGCCCTGTTCGTTTGTCTTGTTCTTTACCCCGCGTTCGTTAATGAAGCACCAGTGGCATCCATAGCAGGCCGGTCGCAATCAACAGCAGTAAAAAGGTGCCGCCGAAAATCGCGCCCAGCCGCCAGTAATCGGCGGTCGGTAAATAACCGCTGCCGTAATAAATGGGGCTGGGTCCGGTGGCATAAGGCGTGACGATACTGCCCAGGCCAATGGCCGCCCCGACCATCAGACAAAAACTCAGCAGCGGAATATCAGGCAACGCCAGCGCGGCGGCAATCATCATGGGCGCCAGCGCCGAGGTGTAAGCGGTGGCGCTGGCAAAGAAATAGCGCAGCAGGTAAAACACCACGATCAGCGCCACCATCACCAGCGTCGGCGGATAGCCCGTCAGCCCCTGCGCCAGCAGTTGCCCGAACCATTTGATAAAGCCGGTGTTGTTCAGACCGGTCGCCAGCGCAATCAGCGAAGCCAGCCAGAAGAAGACATTCCACGCCGATTTATTGCTGATAATATCATCCCAGCTGATAATCTTGCCCAGCAACATCAGCGCCACCACCGCATAACCGACCGTTGCGGCATCAATAAACGCCCCGCCAAAAATCCACAGCAGCAGCGCGCAAACCATCAGGACCAGCATCTTTTTCTCTCTGACGCACAGCGGTCCCATCGCCTCCAGCTCCGTCGCGGCCCATCTCGGAACCTGATCCCCCAGTTTCAGCACCGGCGGATAGAGGACATAGGCCAGCCACGGCACCAGTAAAATCAGCAACAGGCTCAGCGGCAGCATCCCCAGAAACCAGTTTCCCCAGGTTAACGTCAAATCGGACGCGCTTTTGATTAACCCGACCAGCAGCAGGTTAGGCGCCATCGCGGTAAGAAAAATCGCGCTGGTGACGCAGTCCGCCGAGATCCCCATCCACATCACATATGAACCAATGCTGCGGGCGCTGGGACTGTTTGGCTGCGAATCGTACAACGGCGGCAGATTGCGGATAATCGGATAGATGATCCCGGCGCCCCGCGCGGAATTTGACGGCGTCACCGGAGCGAGAATCAGCTCGGACAGCATGATCGCATAGCCGAGAAACAGAGTTTTGTGCCCCATTTTTTTCACCAGCATCAGCGCGATACGCCGGCCCAGCCCGGTTTTTTCATAACCGGTGCCAAACATGAACGCGGCGAAAATCAGCCAGATAACCGAGTTCGAAAAGCCGGATACCGCCCATGACAGTGCCCTGGAGGTATATTTAAACTCCGGATCGGCCATCTGCTGCGGACTGAACAGCAGCCAGGGAGACAGGATAGCGATCGTGGCGATGCCGGTCATCGCCACGACGGCGCCGGGAACCGGCTCCAGAATCAACCCGACGATCACACCGAGAAAGACGGCGAAATAGAGCCAGGCATGTGGATCCAGCCCGGCGGGCGCAGGAATTAAAGCGACAGCGAGAGTGACAACAAACGGCGCCAGCCATCGCCATGACAAGCGGATATTTGCCATTGTTATGTCCTATATGCAGTCGAAAGAGAGGCGGAAACCGCCTCACGGGAAATGGCTATTTGATGTAATGAACGTGTTCGCAAATCTCTTCGACGATGGGTTCGCGACGTTCGGCAAATAGCCGTTTGTTATTCGAAATCAGGTTATTGCCGTGCGTATCGATCGATACGATCAGCGGACCAAACTCCTTCACCCGACATACCCACAGCGATTCCGGCATCCCCAGTTCCATCCAGTGAACTTCTTCAATCTCCTCCACCTGGGTGGCCGCCAGCACGGCGCACCCCGCCGGGAAGATCACATGCAGCGCTTTAAACTGCTGACAGCCGGCTTCGGTTTCCGGCCCCATGCCGCCTTTCCCGACGATCAGGCGTACGCCGGTCTGCTCGATAAAGTCTTTTTCAAAGGCTTCCATGCGCATGCTGGTCGTCGGCCCGATGGACACCATTTCCCATTTTTCGCCGTTCTTGCGCACGATCGGACCGGCATGAAAGATGGCTTTGCCGTGCAAATCGTAAGGTATCGGACGCTTCAGCTCGATCAGCCGGCGATGGCAGACGTCACGGCAGGTGACGAGCATCCCGGTAAGGTAAATGACATCGCCAATGCGAATATCCGCCAGATCATCGGCGCTAATCGGGGTAGTCAGGATCTTTTTCATAGTCCGCTCCGGGTATGAGAGATATTTTCAAAAGACAGGTCGGCATGTACGCGCAACGTGCCGCGCCGGTGGGCCCAGCAGCCAGTCGAGACGGCGACGCCGATAGTGGAAGGATGACGCGCGGCGGACTCGATATGGACGCCCATCACCGAGCTGTTTCCGGTCAGCCCCTGCGGCCCGATGCCCAGCCGGTTTAGTCCGTCTTCCAGCCGCCGCTCCAGCTCGGCAGCTTTCGGATTAGGATGATGGCTGCCGATCGGGCGCAGAATCGCTTTGCGCGACAGGACCGCCGCGGTTTCAACCGATGTGGCGATGCCCACGCCGACCAGTACCGGCGGACAGGCGTTAACCGCCAGCGTAGAGATATTCTCAAAAACGAATTTGACGACGCCCTCATACCCCTCGGACGGCATCAGGACTTTTGAGCGGCCCGGCAACGTACAGCCTCCGCCCGCCATATACACTTCGATCTCGGCGTCGCGACCGTCCGGGACAATGTCCCAGGTGACCCACGGTACGCCGCTGCCGGTATTTTTACCGGTATTCACTTCATCAAAGATTTCCACCGCGTTATGGCGCAGCGGCGCTTTTATCGTCGCATTCTCAACCGACTGTTTCAGCACCGCCTGAAGTTCGCCCAAAAGCGGAAACTGAGAGCCCGCTTTCACAAAAAACATAATCTCGCCGGTATCCTGACAGGCGGGACGATTAAGCTGAATGGCCTTTTCCATGTTATCAAACATGGTGTGGTAGATTATTTTCCCCATTGCCGAGGTTTCGGCATCACGCAGGGCCTTTAATTTATCCACAATGTCATCAGGCATGCGGGTTGAAATCATCGCGGTAAAATCAGTGACAATTTGCGTCAGCTTACCGACGTCTTCCTGTTTTCTTTGCGTATTCATAGACATTACTCCAGCTCGGGACAATAGCCGGCCCTGCCGATAACGACATGGCAAATAAGGTTTTTTTTACTGGATTAAAACTAGCACAAAGACTATGGTTTTAGGCATCTGGCGGTTGTGAAGTATTGATTAACGATCCGTGAAGCGCGGGAAAAAGAAAGATTCCAGCAGGATAGCGAATATTCGCATCGCGTGACCGGAGCAGAAAATAACAAAAAGTCACGCATTGATAACAATAAAAAAATATTAAGCAACATCTGGCCGCATTATTTGCCAGTAAAAAAAACGCCTTTTATCTGGATAGCACTATGACCCTGATTCATTATCCTCTCCCTAAAGATTTGCAGGTTCTGGTGGCGGTCGTCAACACCGGCGGCTTCAACTCGGCCGCGGAGGCATTGGGACAGACGCCGGCGTTTGTCACCAAGCGTATCCAGCAGCTCGAATCCTCACTGGGGATTAAACTGCTCAATCGTTCCTCCCGCGGTATAACGCTTACCGAAAGCGGCAAAACCTGTTATGAACATGCTCTGAACATTCTCAGCGACCTGCAAACGCTGGTCGATGAGGTCACCCAGATTAAAACCCTACCCGCAGGACCGATCCGTATCGGATGCAGCTTTGGCTTTGGCCGCAGTTGTATTGCGCCCGCCATTACGGAATTAATGAACCTCTACCCGGATCTGCAAATTCACTTCGAACTCTTTGACCGGCAAATCGACCTCAGCCGCGATAATATCGATCTGGATATTCGCATTAATGACGATATTCCCGATAACTACATTGCGCGGCTGCTGGCTCAGAACAAACGGATTTTGTGCGCCGCGCCATCCTATCTGGCACAACAGGGCACCCCCGCCGAGCTCGGTGAACTGGCCAGGCACGACTGTCTGATCACCAAAGAACGCGATATGACGCCGGGCATCTGGGAACTGGAAGGTACGGAAGGAAAGAAATCGGTGAAAATCTCCGGACACCTGTCATCAAACAGCGGAGAAATTGTGCTGCGCTGGGCGCTGGAGGGAAAAGGGATCATGCTGCGTTCGGAGTGGGATGTCGCGCCTTTCCTTGAGAGAGGACAACTGGTGCAGGTTCTGCCCGGCTATGCGCAGAGCGCCAACATCTGGGCGGTATATCAGACCCCGTTATACGGCTCGGTTAAGCTCCGGGTCTGCGTTGAATTTCTCACGAACTATTGCCGTTCACATTTCAGTCAGGGACACGCCGCGCACCCTATCGCATCAGGCAATAAATGCACAATACGCAGAACAGAGACAGGGACGGCTTAGCGCTGAAACCAGCCTGGGGAAACCGTTCCCCCGGGATTCCGGCCGTTCCCCTGATTGGCCGGAACCCGGTCAACGGAGCGACAAGAAATCAGGAGGCCTTGCGCGATACGTGCTCTGCGGCAGCCAGGTTGGCATTAGCCACTGACTGCGCCAGGCTCCGCCCCTGCAACAAAGAGGTACACAGCATCCCCATAAAGCAGTCTCCGGCGCCATGGGTACTGACTAACTCAATTTTCTTCGCCGGCAAGGATTGGCTGGATTGCCCGGTTTCGCAGAACGCGACCCCATGTTCGCCAGCGGTGACCACCACCGCCGGATAGCTGCGGCTCAGGATCTCCGCCGCGGAGCAGGCATCTTGCAAATTCAGGACCGCGACACCGCTGAGGTCCCGAGCCTCTATCGCGTTAACCACCAGTAAATCGACACACGATTGCATTGACGCGCCGAGTTCACGCGCGGGCGCCGCATTGAGGCACACGGTAATGCCCCGCCGTTTGGCTTGCGTCGCGGCTTGCAGATTGACCGCTTCCGGTACTTCATTTTGTAGCAGCAACATGTTTACCTGCTGCCACAGGTTATCATCGCTAAACTGCTGAGGCTCAATATGGTTGTTGGCGTTGGAGACAACCACGGCGCCGTAATCACCCTGCACGTCCATCAGCGCCACGCTGATGCCGGAGGGAACCGCGTCCGTCACCGCGACATAACGGGTATCGATGCCATGCTCGTTCAGCACCGCACGTAAAAAATGCCCTTGATCATCCGCGCCAACCGCGCCGGCAAAACGCACCCGCGCGCCCGCCCTGGCCGCTGACACCGCCTGATTGCCGCCCTTACCGCCAAATTTATATGAGCAGTGGCTGCCGATAACCGTTTCGCCTTTTTCCGGACGATGATCCGCCTGAATCACGATGTCGTAATGGAGGCTGCCAGTGACTAAAATTTTACCCATGCTAGTATTCTCGTAGGTTCTGGACCGCCTGCTGGGTTTTCATCAGATTCTTTTCCGCTGTTTTCAGATCTTTTTGCGCAATCGCCACAAACAGTGCATCCAGTATATTTAACTGAGCAATACGTGACGCGGCATTTTCCCCAAGCAAATGCGATCCCTGAGAGGTTGAATTGAGAACCACATGCGCATTACGCGCAATAGGCGACTCGGCATAATTGGTGATGGCAATCACTTTGGTGCCATTGCGCGCAGCGAGTTTAATGGGATCATTCACTGCCCGGGTAGCCCCGGAATGGCTAATGGCGACCACCGCATCATCATCCGATAAGACCGCTGCTGACATCAGCATAATATGGGCATCATCGTAGACCGTCGTTTTTATCCCGATTTTAAGGAGCTTGTGCGACAGATCCCGGGCGACGGTCGCGGAACCGCCGACCGCATATAAATCGATGTGCCGGGCTTTAAAAAGAATATCAGCAGCACGGTTAAATTCAGAAATATCAATAATAGACCGGGTTTCTTCTATGGCCTGTATTGACGTTCTGAAAACCTTTTCAAGTAATTTCTCCGACGAGTCATCCGGCTCAATTTCAGCATGAAGGTTTGCCACTTCAGAATAGTTGTAATAAATCAAACTACTTCTGAAATCCCGAAAACCGGAAAAATTAAGTTTTTTAGCCAATTTTACGACCATTGCCTCAGAAACATTATTTTCCAGCGCAATTTCTTTTAATGAAGTCTGCTCGGAAAAATCCGGTTTGGACGTAATAGAATCGACAACTTTCCTTTCCAGTGGCGTCAGGAGTGGCAATCTCATGCGAATTTTTGCGCCTATTGCTCGCGGATCTTGATTCATTACTTGCCTCGCGTCGCTCTGTCAATCAACATCGCTATGATAATAATAAGGCCAGTAGCAAGCAATTGATAAAACGCCTGAATATTCAGGAGTGTCAATCCGTTACGCAAGGATCCCAAAATAACGGCGCCAATCAGGGTGCCAATCACACTGCCTTTCCCCCCCATTAAAGAAGCCCCGCCAATCGCGGCCGCGGCGATGGCGTCCAGTTCCCATAAATTGCCCATGGTCGGCTCGGCGGCACCCAGCCGGCCAATCAGAATAAGAGAAGCCAGAGACGCTAACATGCCTGAAATAACAAATACGGTGACTTTGGTTCTTTTTACTGGCACGCCGGCGACGCGCGCGGCTTCTTCATTACCGCCAACGGCGAGAATGTATTCTCCCAGCGGGGTCTTATTCATTACGACCCAGAGGACCAGCGCGATAGTAATCACAATGACAATCGGGATCGGAACACCGAATAACCCGCTGTTGATAATATTGCGAAACTCCATCGGTATGCCAAATATAGGATTGCCATTGGTAAAAATCAGCGCCAGCGCCCGAAACAGCGATAGGCCGCCCAACGTGACAATAAAGGGCTGTAATCCGGCATACGCTACCAGCGTGCCGCTGAATACGCCGCAGAGCGCACCGACACCCAGCGTCGCCATTACGGCAAGAGGAACGGGAACGCCAGATACCATCAGCGTCGCCCCCAGCACCGCCGATAGTGCCGCCGTCGGTCCGACAGAAAGATCAATACCGCCGGAAATAATGACCAGCGTCATCCCGAGGGCAATAATGCCGTTAATCGACGACTGTTGTAATATGTTCAACAGATTAGGGACGGTCATAAATACCGGAGAGAGAAAAGAAAACGTGACCACAATAATCAATAAACCAATAAGCGTCCCGGCATCACGCACATTGAACTTAAATAACGCCGAAAGCGGCATTTTCGACTGAGCATTATCTTGAGTCATCATAATAATGGCCTTAAAAAAATATTTGTAGGTGACAGATCCTGTTTTTTAATCCAGATCGCTTATCGCATAGCGCGCGATATTTTCCTCAGTGATATCGTCGCCTTTAAGTTCCCGGGTAATTTTTCCCTCACGCATAACCAGCACTCTGTCTGAGATACGAATAATTTCCGGCATTTCAGAGGAAACCACGACAATGGCTTTCCCCTGTTGCGCCAGTTTTTCTATCAAATTATAAATCTCGGATTTGGCGCCAATATCAATTCCCCGGGTTGGCTCATCAAAAAGAAACACTTTATTATCTGCCGCAACCCAGCGGCCAATAATCACTTTCTGCTGATTGCCACCGCTTAATGTCCCGACCGGTTTTTCAATATTCAGCGGACGCAGCCTCAGTTCGGTCATGACATCCAGCGCGATCTGATTAAGTTTTATTTTTTTAATTAGTCCGTAACGGGTAAATTTCCCCATGGAAGGCAGCGCTAAATTCATTTTTACCGCTCGCTCTTTAATAATGCCCTCTTTTTTACGATCCTCCGGAACCAGCCCGATCCCCGCGCGGATAGCGGCGCTGACATTGTGATTTTTAACCGCTACGCCCTCAACCAGGATATTGCCGCTGGTTTTGGCATCAATACCGGCGATCAGCTTCAGCAATTCGGTGCGTCCTGCTCCCACCAGGCCGGCAATGCCAAGCACTTCCCCGGCTTTTACGCTGAAGCTGGCCGAACGCACGGCGCCATCGCGTCCCAGGTCTTCGACGCGCAACACTTCCCGATCGGTGGCAAAGGATTGATGCCGCACTTTTTCAATCTTGCGCCCTACCATTTTGGTGACGATGGTCTCTTCCGTTTCATCGCAGATATTCACTACGCCGACCTGTTTACCATCGCGCAGGATGGTTGCGCGATCGCAGACTTTAAAAATTTCATTTATCTTATGAGAGACATAAATCAACGATACATTCATCGATTTCAGATCGGAAATCAGCTCCGCCAACCGCTCGAACTCCGTTGGCGTCAGGCTGGATGTCGGCTCATCCATCGCAATGATTTTTGCCTCGTCGAGCAGCGCCCGGGCAATCTCCACGATCTGTTGCTGCGACACCTTCAGATTTTTGATCGGCTCATTGGGATTAATCGTCGGATCCAGCCGCCGGAGTATGGACATTGCCCGGCGGTACTGCGCTTTTTTATCGACAAATATCCCGTTGAATTTTGTCAATGGTCTGCCGAGAAACATATTCTGAGCGACGGAAAGTTCAGGAACATGCTGCAACTCCTGATGGATCATGGCGATGCCGGCATGACGCGCGGAGAGCGGATTTTTCATCTGAATCATCTGCCCTTCCACCAGAATTTCACCGGAATCCGCAGCCCGCACGCCAGACAGGATATTCAACAGCGTCGATTTCCCGGCGCCATTTTCACCAATCAGGGCATGCACCTCGCCGTGCTTCAGCGAGAAATCCACATTCTGCACCGCAGCCACGCCGCCATAGCTTTTGTTAATACCACGCATCGTCAAACAGTACTGTGCCATAAACTCTCCGTCGCCTGACTTAGTTATGCTGTTCCAGCAGCTGACGTAGTTTCTCATTGTCTTGCACCGAGAACGCATCAGCATTGTCTTTGGTGATTAGCGCCTGCGGTGTGGACACCACGCGCGACAGTTTCTGGCCGTTGATCAGGCGAATCATCACTTCCATCGCCACTTCGCCGGTCAGCACCGGAAAGCTGTCCACCGTGCCGGTCAGTTCGCCGCGTTTAATGGAGGCATAGGCATCGGAAATGCCGTCGGTTCCGAACACCGCTACCTGGGCTGATTTCCCTACAGAGCGAACCGCTTCAACCACGCCCAGCGCCATGCCGTCATTGTTGGCATAGAAACCCACCAGATCAGGGTGTTGCTGCAACACCGTGGCGGCAGCGTTGTAGGCATTTTCGCGACTCCAGTTGGCCGGGATACTGGCGACCACGTTAAATTTACCGTTTGCTTCGATGGTTTCACGGAATCCCAATGTGCGTTGCGCCGCCGCATACACGCCCGGCTGACCTTCAATCACCGCGACCTTGCCGCCCTCCGGATGCTTGTTGATAAACCAGTTCGCCACCCGGACACCGTTATCTTTCTGCACGTTCCCCACGTAATAGGCGGCATTAGGCATCACGGCATCATTTACGTTAACGACAGGAATCCCTTTGCTTTTGGCGACTTCATAGGCGGGTTGCAAATTGGCGTCGGTTTGCGGTGAGACCAGCAGACCGTTAAACCCCTGTGAGATTAAAGTTTCAGCGATAGACAGCTGCCCTAACTGATCGTCTTCATTGGCGGCAGCCTGATAGGCCAGAGTGAAACCATATTTATCCGCGATATTTTGGTAGCCCTTGCCAAGCGATCGCCAGTATTCGTTGGTCAACGTTTTGGATACGCCGCCGATTTTGAGCTTGCTATCGACAGCTGGCAGCGGGCCGTATTTCGCGGTGAGCTGCGTCCAGTCAGTACGGTCCGGCTCGGTATCTGATTGCAATGGAGGTAAATCAGCTGCGTAAACACTGGTACAAAACAGGGCGGATGCGAGTACAGAGAGTAATTTTTTTTTCATCATCTAACCTTCGTGTTGTTTTAGTGGATGTCACAGCGACGTTCGCAATGATCAGTCGCTTTATTGAGCCAGCATAATGTCGTTGACAATTTGCTGTGAGGCGACGGCATCCTGCCTGCCGATCGCACCGATCAGCGCCGGGGTGTTATCAAGTTTTTCACACAGTTTCAGTAAACGGGTGACGGTCGCGATATTGATTTCGGCTTCACGCACCGGATCCAGACCGCTGGCGTCAGGGAAGGTATCGAAGTAATAGGCGCCTTGATAACCATCGCGTTTCATCTGCCACAGGAACTCCAGCGTGGCGCGCGGATTCACCGATGCCACCATCAGACCGTCATCACGCTTACCCCAGCCATCGTTAAGGTCAAGGCCGAGCAACCGTGAGCGACGCGCGACCATTGCGGCTGCGTAAGCCGGGACTTCATTGGCAAACAGCACATGCGCAAAATCAAGAGTAATGCCTAAATTCGGGCAACCCGCCTCTTCCACCGCCAGCAGGCAGGTCGTGACATTCGGGAAAATACTGTAAGCGCGCGGTTCATTGGGTTTGTATTCAATGCTGATATCAACATCCGGCGCATAATCGGCGATTTCGCGCACCGCGCTGATCGCGTCTTCCCAGATCTTTTTGTAATCAGCCTGGAAACAGTAATCAAATCCATCTTGCCCCATCCACAGCGTCATCAGGCTGGCACCGAATTCACGCCCGGCATCAATCCCACGTTTGGTTAACTCTATGGCCTGGCGGCGTATTTGGGGATCAGGATTGGTGAATGCGCCGATCTTAAATTCCGGTGCATCCCAGCGCATTTGCATACCGTTAACCGCCAGACCGACCTCCGCGATTTTCTGACTCATTGCTTTTATGTCGTCAGTCATGTGCTGGGGATAGTTCAAATCCAAATGTGTCAACCCTTTAACCGTAGCTGCACGTTCAATCATTTGTTGTACTGAAGGCTTGCCTTTCAGTCCCGGCCAATAAAGATAGGCTCCGGAGGCAAATGAATTCAGACGCGTGGCGAATTTAAGTTCTGACATGGTATGTCCTTTATAAATTTAATCGTAATGTACTTTCCTTCTTCACTAAAATTTGTGAAGTAGTGCATTACTATCACTGGACGGATACCGGCGCAAGACTCATTGGTGATTTTGTCATCAATTTTGCGAAGCCATTCACGAATCTTATTCCGGCAACCCCGGTAAGACCGGCATGAGCGATAAGACGGGAGCGATCGCTTGATCGACGGCAGCAAATTTCAGCGGTAGTGAAGGAATCAGCGGAACAGCAAGAGGGATCGTTTGTGCTTGCTGTCATCAACTCAGCGGATTGAACCGCCGGTGCTGACATTGACGCGCAGGGACGATATAACAACGAGGTTCGTTAACGCGGTTATGGTTTACCCAAAGTCGTATGGCATTATTTCAAAAACAGATGGAGGTTTTAAATGGCTAATTCTCCGACCTATCTACCCCCAAAAGTATGGCAACCAACGCCCTCCGGCGGGGCTTTCGCCAACATTAACCGTCCTGTTGCCGGCCCGACGCACGATAAAGATCTGCCGGTCGGCAAACATCCGCTCCAGCTTTATTCGCTGGCGACGCCTAACGGTGTGAAAGTCACCATCATGCTGGAAGAATTGCTGGCGCTTGGACATACGGGGGCAGAATATGATGCCTGGCTGATACGGATAAGCGAAGGAGAGCAATTCTCCAGCGGTTTTGTTGACGTTAACCCAAATTCCAAAATCCCGGCCTTGCTTGATCAAAGTAGCGAGACGCCGATCCGCGTCTTTGAATCTGGTTCTATTCTTTTGTATCTGGCTGAAAAATTTGCTGCCTTACTGCCATCCGATCCGGCTGTACGAACCGAAACCCTGAACTGGCTTTTCTGGCAAATGGGATCTGCCCCCTATGTCGGCGGCGGATTTGGTCATTTCTACGCGTATGCGCCTGAGAAATACGAGTACCCCATCAATCGCTTTACCATGGAGACCAAGCGTCAGCTGGACGTATTGAATCGCCGACTGGCCGAGCATCGTTATCTGGCGGGCGACACGTATACCATTGCCGATATTGCCGTCTGGCCCTGGTATGGCGGACTGGTACAGAACGAGTTGTATTCAGCGGCGGAATTTCTCTCGGCTCATGAGTATAAGCACGTAATACGTTGGGCAAATGAGATTGCCGATCGTCCAGCGGTCATACGTGGCCGTAAAGTCAACCGTATCCGGGGAGAGAAAACGGAACAGGTCGCAGAACGCCATCAGGCGTCCGATCTGGATTAATTTTCCGCCAGTTGGCTCCCGGCAAATCATCGGCCTCCGCCTGCATTCCGAAATCAATCAGGCAGAGGCTGATGAGAAAAGGTGACAATGACTTAAGGTTAATGAGACGCCTTATCCAGCACATCCTGAATGGCGGTTGCCAGTTCATTAATTTCAAACTTTGCCACATAAGCATCCGCGCCCACATTACGAACATGATCTTCGTTCGCACTGCCAGACAGCGAAGAATGAATAATAACGGGAATATTTTTCAGGAATTCATCGCGCTTAATATTTCGCGTCAGAGTAAAACCATCCATCTCCGGCATTTCCAAATCGGTTAATACCACCCCGATTTTATCCGAAATCGGCCGGCCTTCCGCCTGTGCGGCTTGTGCCATCGCCTTGATTTTATTCCAGGCTTCCTGTCCGGTAATATGCATGCTGTAGGGAATAGACATCATATTCAGGCCCTGTTCAAGGAGCGAACGGGCGACCTTGGAGTCCTCCGCCACAATGGCAACCGCCCCCGGCGCCATCGGGAATTTTTTCGTTTCCACGTTCTCGATCTGGATATTACGATCAACTGGGATGATGTCATGCAGGATCTGCTCAACATCCAGCACCAGCGCCAGACGATTACTCGCTTTATCATTATCAAGGCGGGCAATGCTGGTGATATATTTGCCGCTCACACCCGCTTCGGCGGTAAGTACCTGGCTCCACTCAAGACGAACGATATCGTCCACGGATTCCACAGCAAAGGCCTGGGTACTGCGCGCATATTCCGTCACAAGAAGAATATTGAGCCCGGTAGCAGGCACGCAGCCGGCTACGGCAGGAAGGTCAATAACAGGGATGATTTGCCCACGAATATTCACCATGCCGAGCATGGGGGATGCCATACCTGCCGCCTTGGTCAACGAAGGCATAGGAACAATTTCGCGGAGCTTAAACACATTGATACCGAACAACTCGGATTGCTCGTCATTTAACGCAGAGGGTGCGGCTCCCAGTCGGAATAATAAGAGTTCAAACTTGTTTGCTGAAGTGAGGTTCGTCCTCTCCTCAATATCTTTTTGAAAATTATCCATGCTTTCCTCAATACGAATAATTATTGGTGTGCAGTAACAAGGCGGCAATCGCGATGCGGGCAAATAAGAGCCGACACCGGCT
Organism: Brenneria roseae subsp. americana; assembly: GCF_003115815.1. Taxonomy (NCBI): domain Bacteria; kingdom Pseudomonadati; phylum Pseudomonadota; class Gammaproteobacteria; order Enterobacterales; family Pectobacteriaceae; genus Brenneria; species Brenneria roseae. The sequence goes on from NZ_QDKJ01000004.1 coordinate 155,029, forward strand.
TTCTCACTGTACGCTATCCATCGCCCCCTTCAAATTTTTATCCACCGCCATAAGTATGCGTTATATATCGTCTTCCTCACCTTCCGTTCCAAATGGCGTCAGAGATATGCAGTCTGGTCCCTCCTTCAGATGATAATGGCGAATACCATTCTTTATTATCGGCAGCTTGTGACGATTTCATGACATCAGCAAGCATTAATAAATTCGGTCCGACCCCCATAAGCCTACACTTGCCAGCCACATCACATTCCCTACCCCCGATGACAGCGCACTGCCACGCCAGCCAGCGTCACGCGCAACGTTTGCGGTAGCTGACACCCCTCCCCGGCATAAGGACATCGCTCACGGAAAAAGCAGCCCTGCGGCAGATGACGGTTACTGGGAAGCTCGCCTTTGCGATCGGCTTGTCCATCGTCAAGCAAACGCCCTGCCTGAGGCACAGAATCCAGCAGCAGTTTGGTGTAAGGATGCTGCGGTTGCGTCAGCACCTTTTCCGCCGGTCCGAGTTCGACAATCTGCCCGAGGTACATGACGGCAACCCTGTCGCTCATGTGCTTCACCACCGACACATTGTGTGAAATCAGCACGAACGTCAGATTACGCTGCCGCTGTAATTCCACCAGCAGATTAAGGATTTGTGCCTGCACCGAAATATCCAGCGCTGACGTCGGCTCATCCAGTACGATGATATCCGGCTCGGAGGACAGTGCCCGGGCGATGGAAATACGCTGGCGCTGACCACCGGAAAACTCGTGCGGCAGGCGATCAAGATAGGCCTGGCGAATCCCCACCTGTTCGGCAAGCTGAGCCGCTAACTCACGCCGTTCCGCCACACTGTTGTGTTTTTGCACATAAACCGGCTCGGTGATAATACGCCAGACGGGCAGACGAGGATCGAGCGAAGATTGCGGATCCTGAAAAACCATCTGCATACCGGAACCAAACCAGGAGCCCGCCAGACGGGCCCGGATCAGTTCGCCGCTGCTTGGCTTCTGCAAGCCCATCAGCAGCTGGGCCAGCGTGCTTTTGCCACAGCCGGATTCCCCGACGATGCCCAGCGTTTCACCACGCATAATATTCAGATCGAGACCGTTCAACGCATGCACGTAGCTTTTCGGTTTTCCCAGCCAGTTATAGCTGACGGGGAAACGGACTCTGACGTCCTGTAATTCCATTAACGTTTCTTTAATCATTTCATCGGCTCCGGTTCGGCCAGCTGCGGATGCCAGCAGGCAATCCGTTGACCTCTGCGCGATGCAAGCGGCATCAGCGACGGCGACGACATACACTGGGCATCGGCATGCGCGCAACGTTCACGAAAAGCGCATCCCTGCGGTAGTTTCGCCAGGTTGGGCACCGTGCCGGGAATGGCTTTCAGCAAACTACGCGGTTCGGCATTTTCTGGCGCGGCCTGTAGCAGGCCGATGGAATAGGGATGCGCCGGATGCGCAATCACATCATCGGTGGTCCCGCTTTCGATCACCTGCCCCGCATACATCACATAAACCCGATCGCACAATTGCGCCACCACCGCCATATCATGAGTAATGAACAGTACGGCGGTGCCGCTGGCGCGCGCCTTCCGTTGCAGCAGGCGCAGCACCTGACGCTGTACGGTGACATCCAGCGCGGTGGTCGGCTCATCAGCAATGATCAACTCCGGTTCGCAGGAAAACGCCATGGCAATCAGCACTCGCTGACGCATACCGCCCGACAGTTCGAAGGGATAGCGATTCATCACCTGTTCGGCATCCGCTATCTGCATTTCATTAAGCAGCGCGATCGCTTTGCTACGCGCCTGCCCGGCGCTCAACGACTGGTGGAGGCGGAGAATTTCACTCATCTGCCGACCGATTTTACGTGTCGGATTGAGGGCATTCATCGGCTCCTGAAAGATCATCGCCACGCGTGAACCACGCAGGGTACGCATCGCCGTCTCGCTCGCCCTGACCACATCCGTTCCCAGCATGTTCAGGCTTCCGCCGGTGATCACAAACCCATCCGGCGGCAGTAAGCGCATCGCCATCATCGCCGTAACGGATTTCCCCGAGCCAGATTCCCCCACCACACCCACGATTTCCCCGGCATTGACGCTGAGCGAAACCTGATTAAGGGCTTTGACTTCACCGCCATAAACAGGAAACACCAGTTGCAGATTGTCGATATCCAGTACCGGCGGCGATGACGAAACATCAGAAATTACGCGGTCAGTCTGCATATCAACGCCCCTTTCCTTTTGGATCCAGCAGGTCACGCAGACCATCGCCAAACAGATTAAAACCGGTTGCCGTAATCAGAATGGCCATTCCCGGAAACGCGGAGTACCACCACTGGTCGAGAATATAGTTACGTCCATTGGCCACCATCGCGCCCCATTCCGCGGTCGGCTGCTGCGCGCCGAGTCCGATAAAGCCGAGCGTCGCCGCCATCAGAATCGCCGTACCGATATCCAACGACGCCTGCACCACCAGCGGCGGCAAAACGTTGCGCAGCACATGCCAGCTAATCAGATGCCAACGTGACGCGCCGAACGTGCGCGTGGCCTGCATATAAGCCTGATGGCGCAGCATCAACGTTTGACCGCGCGCCAACCGCACATAGAAAGGAATACGCACCACCGCAATGGCCAGCATGGCATTAAACAGGCTGGGACCGAGCGCCGCCGCCAGCGCCATGGTCAGCACCAGCGAAGGCACCGATAGCACGATGTCCATACAGCGCATAATCAGGGCATCCACCAGACCGCCCATCACGCCGGAAAAACAGCCCAGCAGCGAGCCGATGGTTCCCGCCAGCGCCACCACCGCGACGCCGGCCGTCACCGACTGCTGACTGCCAATCAACACGCGGCTGAAAATATCGCGCCCCACCTCGTCAGTACCAAACCAGTGCAGCGCAGAAGGCGCCTGCAACCGGGCGGTCAGGTCAATCGCATTCGGGTCATACGGCACCAGCCACGGCGAGAACACCATCAGCAGCGTAACGATAAGCATGATGGCTGAGCCAACCAGCGTCAGCGGGCTGCGGCTGAGCAGATAAAAAGTTCGCCGCCAGTTGGCAAATCGCGAGGTCGTCTCCGGAGGAGACCCGTTTAATCCACCGTTCTCCATCCCATTTTCCAGCAAAGACATTTCTTTTACCCCTCACGTCCGATACGCGGGTCAATCCACACGTAGAGCAAATCCACCAGCAGATTGACGATCACATAGGCAAACGACACCACGACCGCAAACCCCATCACCGCCGGGAAATCCAGCGCCTGGATCGAGTTCACCACATAGGCCCCCATACCCGGCCAGGCAAAAACCGTTTCCGTCAGTACCGCGCCATAGAGCAAGTCCCCCAGCGCCAGACCGAGCACGGTAATCGACGGTATCAACGCATTGGGCAGCGCATGGCACAGGATCACCCGCCAGTGCGACAGGCCGTTCGCCCGCGCGGTGCGGATATAGTCTTCCCCCATCTGTTCCAGCATCGCCGAACGGATTTGCCGGGCAACGATACCCAGGTGTACAAAAGCCAGCGTCAACGCGGGCATCACCAGATGCTGGAAACCGTTCCAGAATGCTTCGCCATTACCCGTCAGCAGTGAATCGAGCAGATAAAAACCGGTGATGTGCGTCGGCGGATCCACCCAGTCATCCAGCCGTCCGCCACCGGGCAGTACATTCATCTGGCCGTAAAACAGAATAATCACGCCCAATCCCAGCCAGAATGCCGGTGTGGAAATTCCCACCACCGAGAGCAGACGGACCAGATGGTCAGGAAATTTATTGCGGTATACCGCGGACAACACGCCCAGCGGCACGCCCAGAACGATGGCCAGCAACAGCGCGCTCAACGCCAGTTCCAGCGTTGCCGGAAAGAACGCCTTCAGGTCTTCAAGCACGGGACGTCCGGTACGGATCGAGGTGCCCAGATCGCCGTGCAGCAGATCGGTTACATAGCGGTAAAACTGTACGTACAGCGGCTGATCCAGCCCCAGTTGCTGCCGGATGTGCTGCACGATCTCCTCGCTTGCGCGATTGCCCGCCAGCAAACTCGCCGGATCGCCGGGGATCATGTGCGAGATGATGAACGTAATGACACATACGCCGATCATCACCAGCACCAGTCCCCAGCAGCGCTGGCGAATAATGGTCCAGAAAGTCATACACGTCCCCTGACCGGCAGACAGCGCATCAGGCGCTGCCGGCCGGATAAACGGTCATCAAGGATGGCGTTCGCAGGCTGCTCAGCCTGCGTTTCTACCAGTTATTTCTTGCTCATCTGTCCCACGTTAAACACCTGTTCCAGCATCGGGTTGAACACAAATCCCTGCACCTCTTTGTTCATGGCAACCTGATAGTTTTTCTGGAATAGATAGACGTAGGCCGCTTCGTCGATCACCACTTTTTGTGCCTGCTGGTAGTAATCGGTACGTTGCTTCTGATCGGATACCTCGATGGCTTTTTGCAGCAGTGTATCGACCGCCGGGTTGTCATAGAAAGAACGGTTACCCGGCAACCCTTTCTTATTGGATTCAAACCAGTAGTTCATATACATATAGGGGTCGGCAAAATCCGGACTCCAGTTACCGATGGAGATGTCGTAATCCCCTTTACCGATGCGATCGCGCATGGTGGCGTTGGCCAGTTTTTCCAGCTTCACGCTGATCCCAACCGAAGCCAGACTGGCCTGCATGGAAAGCGCGATGGATTCCCAGTTTGGATCGTTATCCGAATAGAGGAAACTCAGCGACTGGCCGCGATCTTTCACATTAGCCAATGCCGCTTTGGCTTTTTCCGGGTCCAGGCTGTATTGCATCGCCGTGGCATCATAGCCCCACATGCCTTCCGGGATCGGGCCGCGCATCTGTTTGCCGTTTCCGCCTAAAATGCCGTTCACCATGCCCTGATAGTCCGTCGCCCAGGAGATGGCGCGCCGAAAATCGGCGTTATTCAGCGGTGCTTTGCCATTATTAAGGTACAGATAAGTCACCCGCAGCGCCGGGTACTCCTCCACCGATACGACATCTTCTTTTTTCAATGCCGCCAGTTGATCCATCGGCAGGGAGTCTGCAATGTCAATGTCGCCACGGGACAATTGCAGACGACGGCTGGAGCTTTCACCAATGATTTTCACCGTCACGCGTTTAAACGCGGGCGTCGGGCCGCTGTAGTGAGGGTTGGGCACCAGAACCAGCTGTTGCCCTTTCTGCCAGCGTTCCAACTTGTACGGACCCGATCCGGCGGTGTTAGCCGCCAGCCAGCCTTTCCCCTGATCGTCAGGATGTGCTTGGGCGATAGCCGGGTTCACAATGCCTGCGCCGTCATTCGCCAGCGTGTAGAGGAAAGGTGCAAATACCGTTTTCAGCGTAAAACGCACGGTCATCGGATCGACAACCGTCACCGCCATATCTTTAGGAAACGCTTCCGACGGCCCTTGTCCCATCTCCATCAGGCGATCGAACGACCATTTCACCGCTTCTGCGTTCACCTCCGAGCCATCATCAAATTTCGCTCCCGGCTTCAGTTTGAACGTCCACACCAGTTGGTCGTCTGATGCCGTCCAGCTTTCCGCCAGTTCGCCTTCGACTTCCGTCGAGCCTTTACCGCCTTCAGTCTTGTACTGCACCAGTCGCTGATAGGCCGGATAGGTTACCGTCCAGTCGTTGTTATCGATGGTAACCGCAGGATCCAGCGTTTGCGGATCGGCCGCCTTGCCGATAACCAGCATATCCTTAGGCACGGCAGCCTCCGTCTGAAATGTGGCTCCCGCCACAGCAAACAGAACGGCTCCCGCCAGCAGACTACGGGTGAATAGGCGATGAAGCGGGGTGGGTACTTTGTCGCTAAAGGTGCTCATGGGCAGACTCCTGGTATCAATCAATAAAAGGGCGAACAACGTCGTTTTTTACCTGCAAGATTTGCTGCATATCAGTCATCAGCCGACGTTTATCGGCGGATAACAACCGAAACGATCGGTTAATAACGGGTATTCCCGCGCGTTGGGTAATTCAAAATGCCACCACTCGCTGGCAATGCCGCGATAGCCGCCAGCCTGCATCACTGCGTTTAATAACAATCGATTACGCTGTATCTGTGGGGGAAGATCGGGATAAAAGGGATGCGAACGTTCATTCATTTCGTCAAACGCCGCGCCCATATCGAGCGCCGCGCCATGCTCATCCAGCAGCGTGAGGTCAATGGCGACGCCACGGCTGTGATGGGAACCAAGACGGATATCCACCACATATTCAGGATTCGGAAACGCCGTCCACAGACAGACCTGCGCCTGCTGCGGGCGATAGGCATCAAAAATTTTCAGGTTAAAACCAGCCAGCCGGGCCACATCGGCACAGCGAACCAGCGCCTGCGCCGCATCCGGGTGCAGCAGGCAACGGTGTTCACGGTAAATCGGCTGTCCGGTCAGGTTGTCGTCGGTGGCATATTTCAGATCGATAACCACCTCCGGCAGCAACGCCGCGACATCGACCAGTTCCACGCCGTCATCTTTCTTCATCAAACCGTTTTGAGTCACGGTACATTCCTCATTCATCAGACTATGTTGATCCGGGCTATAGCGACCAAAGCGTATTGACTGAAACGAACTGTTCTGGACCATCGGCTCGTTTTCATCACGACTCAAACTGGCCAAACTGCTTTTGCAGCGTCCGGTTTTCCGCCAGCCGCTGCTCGGCGTCAATGCCGCGCAGCTCCAGTACCGCAGAGGTCAGCAGGTTGAACAGGCAACTGAGCGGCGCCAGTGAATCCCAGAACTGGCCGGTATCGGTCTTCACCTGTAGCAGATCCACCGGATAGTCCCGCGCCCAGGGACAATAAATGTCGGTAATCAAGGCCAACGACAGGCCGCGTTCACAGGCGGCATGGCAATATTTCTGCGCCACCACCGAGTAGGCGCGCGTGTCCGTCACCACCAGATACGGGGCGTCGAATTCCGAATTCAGCGACTCCACATAGGTTCCCGACAGCCCGTCGGCGAAGTAGACTTTGGGACGCAGGTACTCAAGGTGGCTGTAAAACGCATTGGCGATGCCGCGCGTAGACTGAATACCCAGAATGAACACCGCATCAGCTTCGGCCAACCGGCGACTGATGCGGGTAAAAACCTCCCCCTGCGCCAGTTGATACACATGGTTGATCGCATCCAGCTCCAGCGTCAGCGCCTGTTGCAGTTTCTCGTGCTGCGGCTGCCGCCGGCGCTGCTGATATACGCCAAGCCGATCCGTTACCAGCCACGGCTGATAAATCCCGCCGTTCTGCTGACGCAATGTGCGTTTGAAATCATCCAGATTGCGATATCCGAGGCGACGCAGATAGCGACCGACCGAAATGCCGGTGGTGGCAGCGCTGCGGCCAATGCTGTCCGCGGTTTCAAATGGAACCTGTGCCAGATTGGCAAGCAGATATCCGGCAATACGTTTACCGGTCGGCGTCTGTCCGGCAAACGAGGCTTCAATCTGTGCAATCACGTCGTGATGATCGGCCATACCCGTCCTTTGTTGTTCTGCTATCAAAACCGGGTTAAATGTTAGTTAGCTAACAAAGCATGGACTGTGCCAATCTGCACTGGGTTGCTTAATTTCATTAATAAACAAATAATTATGGAGGGAAGCGACGTCATTACATCCCATAAGAAGGGAACTAAAGATTGAAATCGGGAAAGTCACTGCACAATAACAAGGCAGTTGCCCCAAAAATTAACAACAGTTCAACCAATGGAAAAACGATGAGGAGGTAGAGCTTCAGCGGGAAATTCCACTTCGCGTGGAAAGAAAATCATGCAACCGGATTCACCACATTAACCTGAAGAATGAGATTCATGCTTGTCTGCGTATTTATCTTTATCGCGGGGTTATTCGCGTTCAGGCAGATAACCCCGCAGCATGATATTAATCTCGGGTTGGATAAATGCCGAGTGAAGCAATACACGCTTTCAGAGCAATTTGAGGCGGTATAGTATCGAATGGCTGAGAACTCCCATTAGGCTGTACCGTAATCGTCCCGCCCGAGCCGCCGCCGCTCACGCCGCCTAACGGAACCTGCGTGCCGCCGGCAGGCGCATAAATTCTTGCCGCCGGGGTGCTCGCCGCCGCTAACTGATTGTTCGCCGCCGATGGCGCGGCGGACACGCCCGCATTCTCCGTCGCGTTAACCACCACGGTCGTTCCCGGCGTTGGCGACAGTGTCGCCAGATGGCTATGGAGCGGCATTTGCGCCACTGTCAATGTTACTTTTTCATTTCCCCGGGTGGACCCCATTGGGGCATCCGTCAATCCCGGTCCCTGCCCCTGACCTATCGGGGATCTGCCACGGAGGTCGGGCAGTTGGAAAGTAGCACGCCCATCACCGCCATACCGGGTGCCGAGCAGGGAATACAGTGCCTGATAACTATTGATTTGTATCGTTTGTCCCTCCGCAGCAAGGTATCCCATGGGGCAATACGCCGCGGCGGTGAAACAGACAGAACCAATATACGGACTATCGGCACTGCATGTCGCCATTGCTCCCGGCGAAACAGCAACCAATGTGAGGCCCGAGGCCAGCATATAACAACAGCTTTTCAGACGAAATTTCATATGAACCTTCCTTATTCCTTGCCATTGACATAAAGCGATACCCCGTTATCCCTCACGTTGCAGGGGCGCTGGCTGCTCGCCTTTCTGCAACTCGAATTATTTAAGGTATATATAAGTGATATCGCCAAAGCGTTAACGATCGGTACCGCGCTTATTCGCCCAGATAAATGGGATGAATTAGAATACATCTTGAAAGCAGTCCTGCTTATTTATGTATAGATTTAAATTGCATTTCGTCAAATATCCGCCCGGTAAATTTTCATTTTTATAATCATCAGGTTATTTTTATTTCTCTATTGAGATTTAATGATTATAGAAAACCGACACTCCTCCAGGAACGCTATACCTGGCAGAGAGATAAATAGACGGCTATTAATATATTCACAATATACCGGAAAGGCCCGCGTACCGGCTATTTAAAAGATAACAGCAACTGCGTTAAAAACCGCTTTCTCTCACGCCAATTGCCGCTAACCGCCGCCAGATACTGGTAAACAATGATTCTCTTTCACCATTAATCACCACCACGCCACGTAATGGCTGCTTTGGCAAGGCCCTATCCGAGGTCACGTCAATGTTTACGCCGTACCAGGCTTGCACCGGCCGGGGCTTTTTCTGATCGTCACGGCGCACTGCAATCGGCCCGCCGCGATCGGAAGCCAACATTTCGCGATCCAGCGTAGGAATGCCGGTAGGATCGATCGCCTGCACCAGGGCTGACGTTGCAGGCCAGACAGGATCGTCAGCAATAAACTTACCCGTCGTTCCTACGGTGATGCGGTGCAGATTATCCTCACGCAGATAGCCCCGCAGCCGCCCGCTGCGGGTATCGACGACGCGAAGCACCGGCAATTCCGTGCCAAGCCAGCGCCCTGCCGTCAGATCAATGGCCACATCTCTTACCTGACCCGACTGCGGCGCCCGAATCTGCAAACGTGTCTGTTGTGCGCGTAGTCCCCGATATTGTGCCAGCGACTCAGCCAGCTCCTGTTCAAGAATCAGTGTTTCACCAATGGTATCGCGGCTCGCGGCCTGCCGACGCAGCTGTAGTTGCAGAATAGCGATACGTTGACGCACGATCCGTAAACGGAAATCCAGATCCGCCGACGTCAACTCCAGCAACAGATCCCCCGCTTGCACTAATTGACCGTCCGTCACGTGCAGCTGACGTATTTGCGCCGGTACAGGCGCATACAGCGTGCTGGTGCGCGGCGCTTCCAGAATGGCGGGCATCTCCACCTGGCTCCGCCAGGGGAAAAACAACAAGACCGACAGCAATAGCACCAACAGCCCGGTTCTTAGCACAACCGACAGCCGGGAGCGCTGACGCTGTTTCCACCACTGACCAACCTCCTGAATGATGGGCAAACCAATAAACCAGCCGATTTCAACCAGCATAAGGAAGATGCCTAATACTTTGAAAAAATAGTGGTAAACCGCCAACGCGATGCCAAAGAACAAAAAAAAGCGCCAAATCCAGGACGCGTAGCCCCACAGCAATAACCGGCGTCCCATCCGCGGCGACCAGCGCTCCGGCGGCGATTCGCCATAACCGAACAAGGTTTCCCGCAAATGCCAGCGGCACAGGGCGTATGCCCGCCCTTGCAGGTTATCAATCCGCCAGAAGTCGCTCAGCATAAAGTAGCCATCAAAACGCATCAGCGGGTTAATATTAATAATGATTGTCGTAATCCAGGTCGCGCTGGACAACAAAAAGGCCGCCGAATGCAGCGGCCCTTCCGGCAATACCGACCAGGCTAACAGTGCCACGGTGGCAAGCAACAGCTCCGCCAGAATGCCGCCGGCACCAATTAACAGACGCGCGCCATGTTCTTTGACGCGCCAGGCGTCGCTGACGTCAGTATAAAACATAGGAAACATGACAATAAACGCCACGCCCATGCTTTGCACCCGGCACCCGGCTTTCTTCGCCATGTAGGCATGGCCCAATTCATGAATAAACTTGGCGAACACCAACGCGCAACCAAAGGCAATCATGCCTTCCATACTGAACAGATGGGGAAACGAGCTGCGATAGCGCGGCCAGTCACGGCTAACCAGAAATAAACCAAGCAGGAACAGAACCGGGAAAGCAAATCGCAGCAGCGAAGAACCGTACTTTTGCAGCCAGGGCCAGGTTTTATTCAAAAACGGTTCCGGTCGCCACAGTGGAATACGGAAAAACAGATACTGGTGCAGCGCCTGTTTCAACAGGCTTTGGCGGCGGTTCGCCGCTTTTATGGCGTAGCTGCCGCGCTGTTCGGGATCGCTGGCGGCAATCAAATCATGAGCACGCAGAAAACGCAGGAAGCTATCAAGTTCCTCATAGCTTATCGGCACCCCCGGCTCCCGGTTAACCGCTGAAATCACCTGCTCGCTGTCCTGTAATGACCAATGACGGAGCAAACGAATCGCCGTGTTATTCAACTTGAAATAACGCCCGGAAATGCTGTCGGCCAGCGTCCACTGGGGAGAGCCATCCAACGCTGGCGCGGCTCCGGATATTTGCAGGTCGTCACGCAGTGGAGGTAAGGCCGCCATTATATCCCCACGGTCTTACGCAATGCCGCAACCGGGCGGCGGAAAAGGTACACCCCCAGCGGGACATAATTACCATAAATTTTTGCCGTGCCCCGCAGGCCAATACGCGGCACGGCATCCACGAAACGGGCATCCAGCCGGTAAGCCAATGTGCCGTAATCCGTTAACGCCGACTCATAAGCAATACGCTCGAGGCTGGCGGCGTAACGCGTCAGCGGATCGCTATCCAGAAACAGGGCAACATCCGCCGCGTCTGGAAACTGAATCGCATCGCCAACGTCCAGTTCGATTTTTAACTCCGCCTGCTGCGGATTGGCGAGTTCCATCAGACGTTCGCCCGTTCTGACCGGTTTTCCCATCAGGCGATCCACATCCGCAAATACGACGATACCATCGCGTTCTGCTCGAACGTCGCTACGTTGCAGCAGGTCGCGGGCATACATCAACTCAGAACGCTTCTGTTCTACCTGTGCAGAGAGCAAATCGAGCTTTGATTTTGATTCCGCATCCTGAAAGGCTCGCTGCGTTCCTGTTCGCAATTCGGCTTCCGCCACCCCCAACGCGCGTTCGGCAACATCGGCCTGCGCTTTTAACGTCGTGCTGTCGAAGCGAACCAATACATCCTCTTTCTTTACGGTCTGGTTGGGTTGCACCATCACTTCCGCAATCACGCCATCCAGCGGTGCGGTCACCACCCGTCCGCCAAGCGGCACAACTGCCGCGGGCGCTAATACTGACTGCCTTATCGGGATCAGCAGCGCGCCGACAACGATCGCCGCCGCCACCAGGGCTTTGACTTTGGGCACGCCGGGCCGCCAGGCTTTACGCGGTTCCAGCGCCAGCCAGGCATGTCCGTAAGCGCCCGCCAACTGTTCGATCAGCCGCAGTTCCGCCTCCTGCCAGGGCTGCTCACGGGCATACCATAACCCGCCAATCAGCCGCTCATGGCGATCCTTCAGCGGCACCCAAAGCGCTTCCGCCGCCGAAAGGGTTTGCCAGTCATGCCGGGTCTGTGCATCCAGCCACTCGGCCCGCACCGTCGTAACGCACTGCGCCCGTTCCTGCTGTCCAGTGATGAGCTGTTTAGCCGCCCGCTCAATAAACGCAATAAACGGGGCATGCGGATCGGGAACGGAAGCACCGGTCGCCGCCCGAACACGACCGTTGATCACCAGCGCCACATGACGGAAACCAAACAGGCTTTGACTGTCATTGACCATTGAATAAGCCAGTACTTCGGTCGTTTTGGCGGCTCTGGCCAATCCCTCGAGGTGGATAAATTGGGCAAACGCCCGCTCTGCGTGTAATAAATTGGGCTCGCTCACCGTGTCTCCGTGAAACGCGCATTACCACTCATCCCGGCCAGTAAACTGCCGTCCGGTTTTATCACCTGACCGATCAGCGTTAACGTCTGGCTGCTTTCATCAATACGCGCGCCGATTCGCAACACTTCAGCCTGTAATGGTATGCCCGTTTCATCCGGCGTGAAGGTGAAGGTTTGTTTGGCTTTCAACGCAGACAGCCAGCGAGAAGGCACCAGCAGATTGATTTCCAGATGGCGGTTATCCACGATCTCAATCAGCGGCGTGCCCTGACTGACATATTCTGAGACCTGAACCTTACGAGACACCACCTGCCCGGCAAAAGGCGCAACAACGCGGCAGCGGCTGGTTTGAATCTGGTAGACCTGACTTTCCGCCGAAGCCTGCGCCAGACGGGCTTCAGAAAGCGCCACCGCATTGCGGCCAACGGATTTCATGTCGGCCAGCTGTCGGTTCTGGCTCAATTCCTGCTGGGCGGCCCGCATCGCGGCCTGTGACGCGGCGAACTGCGCCTGATAGGCAGAACAGTCAAAACGAACCAGCAAGTCACCCTTTTGGAACGATTCACCATCGCGAAAAGGCATTTCCAACACTTTCGCACTCAGCTCGCTGGACAGGACGGCCTGATCGACAGCGCGCAGCACCCCACGGGCCTCTTTGCCCGTGGAAGTCGAACCGGAGGCGGAAGCAGGTGATGAATCAAGCTGCAATTCATCCTCTATTGTTGCTGCCTGAGCCGTCGTCATGGCCCCGAAAATCGATGCCGACAACAGGAAGGATAATGCGCTATGCTGAAACGTGGCTTTATTGTTCAAATTATTCCCCCAGCGTACATCGAGTGGTTTATTCATCGGCCGGCCAGTGGGCCGACAGGCCGATGGTGTGCTTATCGTCCCTGAAAACGGGACAAGATCCCAATTTTCATACCACTTTTATACGCCATTACATCGTAATATTCCCTGCTGCCCAGCGTTTTTCCGTCTGATCGAGCGCACGCCCGACTGACGGGATATCATTCAACGTTTGGGCGGCAGGTAACGGATCCAGCCCTGCGGTGACAAAAATCTGCCCATAGGCGTTACGCAATTCAGCGTAGGCCAGATCGTTACGCAGCGACGTATTCACCGCGTTTAATTCCCCCTGAATAAGCTGCAACTCACCAATATTGCCCGCTTTATAACGATTATTCAGCTGTTCAAGAATATCGGCGTCAAGCTGCTGTAACTCTTTACCGGTGTGATATTGCCGCAGTGCTTCATTGAAATTGGCACGGGCAACGTACAACTGCGCCAGTACCGCCATCGACATCGCCTGGCGACGCACCTCGGAAACGGTCTCGCCTGCTTTGGCGACACGATGGGCCGCAGGGCCGGATAACAGATTAAACAGGTTCCACGTCACTTTTACTCCGGCATCGGCCCAGTGCTGATTGACCAAGAACGAGTTGCTGTCGTAGTTACCTCCTACCGACAGTTCGATACCCGGCAACATACGCAGCAGCGATTTACGGGTTTCCGCCGCGCTGATACGAACCTGATAATCCTGTTCACGCAGTTCCGGACGATTCACCAGCGCCGCTTTTTCCAGTTCGCTGAACGCCACGTTCAACGTCGGCTCAGACAATGCATATTCCTCCGGCATCACCAGCGTGTAATCGGTGCCCAAAGGCAGGTTCATCAGGGTTGCCAGCTCGGTTTTCGCCAACGAGAGCGCCCGGCGTTGTTCTTCCAATTGACGGGTTGCATCCAGCAAGGCGCGCTGATAACTGTAAGCCTCGATCAGATCGCCCACCTTATGTGTCGACATTTTCTGGCTATTTTCACGCGCCATATTCACTCGTTCAATTAACGAATCGATACGATGCAATAACCGTTCGGCCGCCACGGCGCGCCAGTAGGCGGACTGAACATCCTGAACGATGGTGTGTGTTACCTTGCGGCGACGTTCTTCGGCAATCCAGCGCTTATCCGATTGCTGATGCGCTGTAACGTAGCTGACGCCGAAATCGAGGATATTCCATACCATGGTCAGATCAGCCACCCGTCGCGTTTGATCCTGCGAGGTTGACGGCTCCAGAGACTGGCTTCCCGTTTCGATACTGCGGCTGCTGGAGGCGCTCACGTTACTGCGCGTGACATACCCGGCATCCGCCGCCATTTTAGGCAACATATCGAAGCGAGATAAATCAACCTGCTGCTGCGCCAGCGCGTGTTCCATTACTTTCAGACGCGCTTCAAGATTATATTTGAGCGCTCTCGCCATCGCATCATGCAATGTAATCGGCGCAGTGACAGGCTCCTGATTACTGAACATCACACGAAGATCAGCATTCGCACGCTCCATACTTGCTGATTTATCAATCGGCTGTGTTGATACCGCGCACCCGCTGATCATTAACGCAATAATACTGACGCTGAATATTTTTGGGCATCGTTGCATAATAGTTAATTCCTTACCCTTGTTATTGTCTTCTTTCTTCATCCGGCCTTTGCTGTATGTTTAAACCGGCCGTTTAACGTTTTGTAACGCCCCTTCAATAGAGGCAATTCTTTGATATTCATACTCATCCAGCTCTTTTAGCTGTTGGCTGAATACGGGCGCACCAAAAACGGACGTCGGGGTAACCATTGATGCCATGTTAGCGTCGGAAACGTTCTGCCAGCGCCCATCGGAGAAGATCTCCAGCGCCGTATTACCCGGCAGGGACGGACCGGCAAACAGACCTGCCAGCGTGGAGCTCGCCTCAATTGTCTGATTGAGATCGGCATTGCCGCGCACAACGCCGGACTCATAATGGTTAACGCCGTTATTGGAGAACACCATGGCAATATTTGCTGGCGCAACGGCTCTGCCGCCCTGAGCCGACGCGCTGAAGATGACCGACGTCCCCGGCGTGGTATCGTCAGGCTCCGGCGCGTTGAACAACGAAGAAGGCGCGCCCAATAACCCACCGCTGTCCGCATCAGTCTGATTAAGCAGCGAGAGCTGGCTTTGATCTCCCGTATTGCTTATCGGGATAACCGGTTTCAAACGGCCACCAATTGATCTGAATTCAGGATCCCCATCCGGCTCGACTCCCCGTTGAACAGAGAGTACAAATACCGCGCTGACGCTGGCTCCCTGCAAATCAGCCGCGGTCACACGGATCGAGATATCCCCGCGATTGGCATTGGTCGGCGTCCCCGTAAATATCCCCGTCGCCGGATCAAACCTCAGCCAGGCGGGCAGCGCGTCACCATTGCTTAATGTTGCACCAAGACTCAAGACATCGCCGACATCAACATCAGTAAACGTATCGGCCGGTATCTGGAAACTAAAGCTATGGCCACCAATTGCACGTTGATCGCTAATGCCCACCGTTTCAGGCGCATCGTTCGTATTGTTTACGGTTAATACAAAATCACTCGATACTGAGACATCATTTCTATCGGTAACCGTGACCCGGATATTCAACATACCGACGTCACCATTCTCTGGTGTGCCGGAAAAAGTCTGCGTCTGCGCATCGAAGGCTAACCAGTCCGGCAAGGCAGAACCGTTTGCCAGTTCAGCGCGGTACGTCAGCGTCTCGCCCGCATCGCTGTCCGTGAAAGCATCAGGCGGTAGCGTGAAGTTAAAGACATCGTCTTCATTGGCGGTTTGATTGCCGATTCCTGATGAAACAGGCGCCGTATTGGTATATACCGCATTGATGCTCTGGTTTACCTGATTGCCCACATTATCCATCACACCCGCATTACTGCTGTTGAACACCAACTGTACGGTTCCGGCGCCGACAACATTCACCAAATCAACCCGATAGGTTGTTGAGCTCAGAGCCGTCACAGAACCGATCGCTGCCGTTGCACTACCAGTGCTCACCAGGGAAAAATCACTGATATCAACCCCGGTCACCGACTCCGAAAATACCAGTGTATAGCTCAATGTCTGCCCTGCCGGTGTGCTATCCAGCGTCAGGCTGACAGGTTCTGGCCGTTCGGTATCAATGCTGAAGTAGCCCGAATCAGTGGTGCCGGTACCGGTATTACCCGCGACATCCGTCACCCCGCTGTTATTCAGCGTGATCAGGTTGGCGGCATTGGTCACATTGGCGGCCGGTGTGAAGATGGCGGTCCAGGTGATGCCGCCATCGGATGAACTGACCGCACTCAGCGTACCGTTGGCTACCGTCAGATCGGCATTGGTAAAGCCGCTCACCGCCTCCGAGAAGGTGATGGTCACCAGCGAAGTTTCTCCCGCTTTCAGCGCCGTCTCCGCCACCACAATGGTTGCCGTGGGCCGTTCGGTATCAATACTGTAGGGGTTCGAGTCGGTGGTGCCGGTGCCGGTGTTACCGGCGACATCCGTCACTCCGCTGTTATTCAGGGTGATCAGGCTGGCGGTATTGGTCACATTGGCGGCCGGTGTGAAGACGGCGGTCCAGGTGATGCCGCCATCGGACGAACTGACCGCACTCAGCGTGCCGTTGGCTACCGTCAGATCGGCATTGGTAAAGTCGCTCACCGCCTCCGAGAAGGTGATGGTCACCAGCGAGGTTTCTCCCGCTTTCAGCGCCGTATCCGCCACCACGATGGTCGCCGTGGGCCGTTCCGTATCAATGCTGAAGTAGCCCGAATTAGTGGTGCCGATACCGGTATTACCCGCGACATCCGTCACCCCGCTGTTATTCATCGTGATCAGGTTGGCGGCAACGGTCACATTGGCGGCCGGTATGAGGACGGCGGTCCAGGTGATGCCGCCATCGGACGAACTGACCGGGCTTAGCGTGCCGTTGGCTACCGTCAGATCGGCATTGGTAAAGTCGCTCACCGCCTCCGAGAAGGTGATGGTCACCAGCGAGGTTTCTCCCGCCTTCAGCGCCGTATCCGCCACCACGATGGTCGCTGTGGGCCGTTCCGTATCAATGCTGAAGGGATTCGAATCGGTGGTGCCGGTACCGGTATTACCGGCGACATCCGTCACTCCGCTGTTATTCAGGGTGATCAGGCTGGCGGCATTAGTCACATTGGCGGCCGGTGTGAAGATGGCGGTCCAGGTGATGCCGCCATCGGACGAACTGACCGCACTCAGCGTGCCGCTGGCCACCGTCAGATCGGCATTGGTAAAGCCGCTCACCGCCTCCGAGAAGGTGATGGTCACCAGCGAGGTTTCTCCCGCTTTCAGCGCCGTCTCCGCCACCACAATGGTCGCCGTCGGTAACACACCATCAACGAAAATGTCTTTCTGATCAGCCAAAGAGCTACCGCCATCCAAAGCAGGTAACGTTAGCACCGCATCAAGACCGCTGCTATTATTGCGAATCACTGCGCCATTAAGCGACAGAGCCGCAGTGCTCGCATAATTCAGGTCGGCGCTCACATCGCCACTCCGTACGGTGTAACTGAAGGTAAGCGTGTTACTTCCCGATCCAGAAACATAGCTTGCTTCACGATCAACCACGCCGGTTTCCAACAATAACATTGGCACACCGCCACTTGTATCTACCGTGACAGCAGAGTTGAATGCCACCGAGACATAAATGGTGTCGCCAATTTTATAAGTACCGTTCGCAGTACTTGAGCTGACGCTGGTGACATAGGGATGATTCGGATTCACCGTCACACTGATGGCATCGGTATCCATTTGGGCGCCCCCTGAACCGGACGCCCCCTGATCTTCACTGGTAATCACGATCGCCGCACTGCCGGTATAGCCACTGGTCGGCGTATAGTACATCCCGTTAAGCGCACTGTTTATATCGCTCAAGCTACCGATGAACATCATGGTGGCGTCCCCTATCCCCGAACCGATAAGGAAAGTCAGACCGGTAACTGACGACAGTGTCAGCACCCCGTGCGTCGCGAGCAGCGTAATTGACATCGAATTACTGCCGATATCGACATCGCTGACAGAAATCAGATTGCCATTGGCGGAATTGAAAACCAGGATACCGCCCTGCGCTACATTTTGTGCGCCGGGGACACTGTTGACCGGTGCATCGTTGACCGCCATCACCGTCAGCGTCAGCGTTGACGATGCGGCTTCAGAACTGTCGGTTCCGCTGCTACCGGGATCGATGCCGGTATTGCCTCCATCATCAATCGTCACGGTAAGCGTAACATCACCCGTCGCATTACTGGCTGTAGTAAAGGTCACGTTGCTGGCTGCAATAAAAGCGTTAATATCGGCAATTGAACCAACCAGCGTCAGTTGCCCGGTTCCGCTCCCGGCTACGATCACGCCAGAGCCACTGGCCGCTGCCAGAGAGCCGCTTTCCACCGAAAATGCCACGCTGACGCTGGCGTTGCCTGAATCGACATCCGCAAAGCTAATCCCCGTTATCGGGGTGGTGACATCTTCATTAACATTGATTACCGCGGGAAGCGTTATCGTGGGAGCATCATTGACAGCGATAACCGCCACAACAGACGAAATTGCTAGAGAGGCGGTATCCACACCGTCATTGCTGGCGCCGCCATTGTCGGTAATACTGGTTAGCGTCACGACCCGGTTTGCCGCCGTCGGATTGTCACTGCTGTTTTGATAGGCCATGCCATCAATCATGCTCGCAGCGGCAGACGTACTCACCCCACCCGATTTGCTTAACGTAACCGTTGCTGTTCCGTCAATCACGCTGATGCTGTAATCCATACCATTAGCGGCTGTTGTACCACTGTTGCCATTCGTCAGGATGAGACTGGTACCGTCAACCATCAGGATTTCACTGCTGCCGTCCGTCAGGTTGCTCACGGTTAGCGTAAATTGGGTAACGGTCTGACCGGACTCAACGGTACTGACCGACACGCCGCTAAACAGATCGACCGCACTGCCATTTTCGGTATAGGTTGGCGAATTCCCCGTCGCCACGACCACCGGCGCATCATTAACGGCGACCACGCTGACGGACACCGTGGCGGCAGTGGTGGCGCCATCACCGTCGTTAAGCGTCACCGATACCGTGCGCGTGAGGGGGGAAGGGTCAGCGGCATTGGTGTTCTGATAGGAAAGCGCGCGAACCAGTGCCTGAACCGCAGCCGGCGTGGCATTGGCGTTGAACGTCACTACAAGATCGCTGCCGCCATTGCCGCCGGTATAACTACCAATCACCGTTCCAGCATAAGAAATCGCCGAATCAGCAATCCCTATCTGTCCTGCGCCGGTTCCCTGATTGACGATCTCCAACACATCTCCACTGCTGCGGTTAACACTAATAGAGACTCTCAGTTCACTACCGACACCGAAGTCCGCTGTATCGGTGACGGTGGCATTACTACCGGCATCCAGCAGAACGCGGCTTCCCCCTTCCGTGAAGGTCACGCTGTCGCCATTAAGGTTACCGATAACAGGCGGTGCCGACAGCGATTTGATATCGGTGATATTAATATCCTGCAAAACCGAATAATCATCCGAGGTGATCACCACCTCGGTGACATCATTAATGGCGAAGGCAAAACTGGTTATGGAAGAAAAACCATCCGCGCTGACATGACTATTAAAGGTTATGGTTGATCCACTGCTATAAGTCACGGAAAAATACACAATGCCCGTCAGCGCACCAGCATTTAATGAAGTAAGATCAAAAGTATATCCGGTAGGTGCGGTGATCGTGAGTTTGGTATCGCTGTCCACCGCCGCCTCCAACGCATAAAGCCCCTCAGCGCCAAATGAATAGTCAGTGGCTAGCCCACCGCCTCCCGAACCGCCGGAAAAGGTGATCTGATGACCATCCACCGTACGAGTTATCGAGGTATTGGTATAGTCCAAATCGCCATCCGCATCGCTAAACGTCACGACGGTCAGCAATTCCTGATAACTATCGACGGTCAGCGCCAGTGATCCCACCTCACCAATCGTTTTTTCCAGCACCCAGTCGCCGCCAATCACGCTGCTGCCCGTTGCATTAATTGAGGCGGCCACATCTGCACCGGTTGCGGCAGCAAGCCCGGCAATAAAGGCATCGCCATGAGCGCCTGCGGCGACATCACAGCCGTAAAGCAGTAAATCGCCGTCTGCGGTCAAGGCATTACCAATAGCCGCAAGTTCTGCCTGAACATTTTCTGACTGCAAAGCGGTTTCGGTCAGCAGCGTTGTGCCCAGATTCAGCTTTCCTTCGGAACCGTGGGAGAAAATATGAATAGCGTCATAACCGGTGTGGGTGGCAGCCCACTCGGCAATCTGCTGTAAGCCATCCTGATCGCCGTTAATCAATATGACCTCAACGCCGGGTTTAATTCCCGCCACCAGCGTCTGGTAATCCCTGACCGAGGTATCAATAAACGCGACCTCTTTACGATCGGACGCCGTTCCGTCAGCCACCGCTGTCACATCGATATTCTGAGTGGCCTGTACCACGCTGTCGTCATGGTTGTTTTGCGCTGTTGTCGTCGTATCGTTCGCGGCGTGGTCAATCGTGGAATCAGAGGTCGTCGCTGCCGTTTCAGCTACCGTTGCAGCAATCGCGCCATCGAATAACATTCGGGGCTCCAGCATGTAAGCCGGAAAAGAGGGAGCAGGCGTATGATCCGCTGCTGTATTTTTATTATTGGATCGCAGATTACGAATAAACCAATTACACCATGCCATCATGGGCTCCTTCAGCAGCGCAATGCGCTCTACGGGATATTGAATTTTAATAATATATTCTGGTGTTTATCCATCCTGACCGGACTGACGAGCACAGTAAGGACAAGAAGCAGGGTCTAAGAAAAGAATCCGCTTCCATATTTCCATAAGTTGATACTTTTTAACAACAGATTTAAAACAGAAATATTTCATTTTTAGAGATTGGGCTTCTGCCACATCATTTTGGGCCTGCGCCATCGATTTCGCCAGTGCAGGAGTGATACTGCTCAGGGAGTTGTTTTTTGCCATAATAACCGTTCTCAAATTCCATCTTTATCGGTTACGTCATTAACCCGGTGTTTCCAGCACTGAAACGGGGCAGAAATCTGCGGCAGCATATCCGCTAATAAGTAATCCACCCGTCAGACCGATAATGGTGAGTGGTATTTCCATCTTCTATTCCTCAACCCGTTTATGCATATATTTTTATAATTTGGTAACAAGCATGACACTATGTTGTTTTAACTTATGAAAAACGAAACGACTATTTGATACGAAATAATATCAACGGGTAATATTCTCTTATCCGTTGAGTTTCTTTTATCACCTATTTCCTTTCGTGTTCAGAGTAGTCGAAACTCAGAATATTCCTATCACCTTTTATCTGATTCGTTATTCACCCCCCTGGAAGTAGAGTGCGATGCCTATTGCCATAATTATTCGCGTCCGGATGCGTGGCAGCGGGGATACGAGCAGAAAAACAGTGGGGGGTGAACCGAGATATCACCCCCTCGAAATGTTATTTAATATTTTGTTTTTTAAGTATTTTTATTTTTTACACGCAAATATCACCCCCCAACAGAGGGGAAATGCCGCCAAGTGGGGGTGAAATTGATTTTTTGTATTTACGGTACGTGGGCCACCGCGCTAAAACGCGGTTGTGCAGGCCAACATATTGATGTTGATACCTTTAATTCTTTCTGCAATGGTTATTTTGTTATGAATAAATTGTTGTGTTTTATTGCACGGCAGGAAGGTGAAGTGGTGGGGTTACATCGGGAATGGGTAACGCCAGCCAACCCCATCCGAAGATGGAGTTCAGCCCGATCAATATCCAACGGCGGCCTCGGCTTCCTGAACTATTATACGTTGGTATTCAGGACTAAAACCCGAGGCAGGCTTCAGTCAGCAATAAATAGCCGGCGCGGAGTTTGAGTCAGCCGTTCATGCCCTTGTTCAGTAATGGCAATCGTCTCGCTAAATGCCAAACCTTCCGCATAAATATACATATGAAACACCATGCCTGGTTTCAGACGCCATTCCGCGTTAGGTACGAAAACGCGACTGAAATCACTGGTTCTTGGTGAAATCCGGGGGTAATAGCCTAATGTGTAACCGGTAATACTGGCATAATCCTTCCGCAATCCAGCGGCAATAACCGCGTCACGAACCAGACTATCAATATCTTTGGCGACAGCACCCGGCTTCATTGCCGCAAATTGTTTATCCTGAATAGCAATTAGCTGCTCAGCCAATGCCTTCTGCTGAGAGGAGGCTTTTCCAATGACGATAGGACGCATTAATCGAGCGCTATACCCGCGCTTAAACGACACCAGCTCCGTATGCAAAATATCGCCGGAAACTAATGGACGTTGGTGCAAATTCCCATGCAGGAAACTGTTCCCCACGCCGAGAGTAATAATGCCACAGCGATTGGAATCCAATCCATTCTGCATAAAGACCTGATGAACGATGGTCGCGGCATCACGTTCTGTTTTCCCTTCGCCAGTAGCAGAAAGAACGGAAGAGAACGCCAGATCGTTAACTTTTGCCGCCTCCGCGATAAGTCTGATTTCCTTTTCTGTCTTGCATTCCCGCAATTCGTCCAGCACACCAGAAAAATCCCGAAGGGGATGTTCTGAGAAACGTTGTTGCAGGCGATTAAAACGCTTAACCGTCATACAGTATGAATCAAAATCCGCCCCAATATTCAGCCGGTCCCACCCACGTTCTGTAATCGTATCAATCAGAACTTCAACCGGGTCCTGCCAGTCAGAAAAGGTTACCGTATCGTTGACCCAGCTGTTTTCCCTAAAGGTATATTCATCCATGGCGCGGAATACCATTACCGGATCGTCCTGCAATGTCAGCAAACATGCCCGATACATATTCTCGGAGATACCAAATCCGGTTAGATAATATAAGAAATCACTCTGATCAATGATTAGTAATTCGATATTCTTCTCTCTCATATGAGAACGGACTATATCGACTCTTTGATGATATTCTTCTGGTGTGAATATTATATCTTTATGACTATTCATTTTATCCCCAACAATCTTCGCTATTATCATAATGGCTTTTTCATGAGATTCGCGGTCAGTAACATGACAACCGTAATCAGTATCAACAGTACGCTCACCGCGGCTATCGTCGGCTCCAGCTCAAACTGAATGTTATTCCATATTCGAACCGACAGGGTTTGTACATCATTACCCGCCATAAACATGGAAATCAGCAACTCGTCGAAGGAGCTGAGAAAGGAGAATATCGCCGCAGATATCATTCCTGGCGCAGCGAGCGGAAACGTTATGCGTCTCAGTACTGTAAAACCGCTGGCACCCAGGCTCATCGCGGCGTATTCAAGTTGACTGTCTATTCCCTGCAACGAGGAAGAGATAATAATTGTCGCAATAGGAAATGAAATAACCGCATGCCCAATAATAATCGCACTGACGCTGTCTGCAATTTCTACAGCGGAAAAGAAAAAGAACAACGAGAGCGCGGAGATAATATTGGGAACAATCATGGGAAGTAATATTAACGCATAGATAATTGTCTTCCCCTTGAAGCGAAAGCGAACTAATGCCATTGCCATCAGTACGCTTAAAATCATTGCCAAAATGGTTGATATCGTCGCGATACGAAAGCTCAGCCATAGGGAATTCAGCCAATCAGCGCTGCTCAACACTTTTTCCATCCAGCGGAGAGAAAATCCCTGCGGAGGAAAAGCCAGATAGTTCGCATCGTTAAACGCCAGCGGGAAGATGATGATGATTGGCAAAGCCAGAAACAAAAGTACCAGCGTTGATAGCGCCAACGAAACAAATCCAGGTTTATTCCGATTCATCGTTTTGCCTCAAACAACCGCTCTAATCCAACAACCCGCTGATATAGCCAGAATAATAGTAACGTACAGACTAACAATAACGCTGACAGCGCAGAACCGAATCCCCAGTCAAAATAGGTTTCAATCTGGCTTTCAATCACCATGGAAATCATGGTCTGCTGTGGTCCGCCCATCAACGCCGGCGTAATGAAAAAGCCAAGCGACATGATAAAGACCAATAGCCCCCCCGCAGCGGCTCCCGGCAACGAAAGCGGGACAATCACCCGCCAAAAAGCCTTAAAACGCGAAGCGCCGAGACTTTCAGCCACGCAGAGCAAGGTCAGATCAATACCTCGCATCACGCTATACAACGCCAACACCATGTAAGGCAGCAAAATATACGTCATACCAATCAACACGCCGGTTGAGGTATACATCAGCTTTAATGGTTCGCTCACTAAGCCAAGCGCGATCAGCACCTGATTTACGATGCCTTGCGTTCCCAGCAGCACCATCCACGCATAGGTCCGCACCAACACGCTGGTAAAATAAGGAATAATGACAATAATCAAAAAGATATTAGCCGTCCGCTGTTTTAACCTTGCCAGAAACCAGGCGAGCGGATACCCCAAAAGCAGTGTGATTAGCGTCACCCACAAAGAAATACGCAGGGTAATCCACAATACGTTTATCCAGACGGGCTCATCAATAATCCGTAGATAATGCTGCCAGGTAAACTCCGGGCTATAGAGACTAAAACTCAGCATTTTTATCAATGGATAGATAAAGAACACAGACAAAGCCAGGAGTGACGGCGCCAGTAACAGCCAGAGTTTCCAATTTCTACGGGACAGCGATACCTTCACTACGCCTGTTCTCCGGCAACAAACCATAAATCTTCCGGCTGCCAGCCAAGAGAAACATCCATACCGGGCATCAATGCTGTTTCGAGATGTATATTCTGCGCCTGAACCAGCAATTCGGTTCCATCATTAAGCCGTAGCGTCACTTTTACCGTATGGCCCAGATAAAGCACATCGGTGACAACGGCCTTTACCGGCAGTATGCCTGAGGCCGCCAAACGAATTTTCTCTGGTCGTAATACGGCAAGAACCCGCTGCCCGCACGCCAGATCCTTTACCCCTTTGCCGCTTATCGAGTCGCCGTTATCCAGCGTGACATCGTATCTGTTTGCCTGAACGGCATGAATGCGGCCGGAAATGAAATTGGACTGTCCGATAAACTCGGCAACCCAGCGGTTAGCCGGTTGTTCATACAGAAATCGGGGAGGATCAATCTGCGCGATTCGCCCGTCCTGCATCACGGCGACGCGATCGGAAAGCGTAAGCGCTTCTTCCTGATCGTGGGTGACAAATAACACGGTCGAACCTGATGAGGTATGCAGCCGCTTAATTTCCAGCTGCATATGCTCACGCAGTTTTTTATCCAGCGCCCCCAGAGGTTCATCCATCAATAAGGCCTGGGGTTCAAAAATTAACGCTCGCGCCAGCGCAATCCGCTGCTGTTGACCACCGGACAGTTCACGCGGCAACCGATGGCCTTTATCGGCCAGTTGCACCATATCTAATGCATCTGCGACTTTCTTTGCGATCGCGCGCCGCGATTCTCCGCGCATCTCCAAGGGGAAGGCGAGGTTACGCGCAACAGAGAGATGGGGGAATAGAGAATAGTTCTGAAATACGACGCCGAGATTCCGTCCTGCCGGCGGCATCTCGGTCACATCTTTTCCGCCTAACAGAATCCGTCCCGAGGAAGGATCGGTAAAACCGCCGACCATCATTAACGTCGTGGTTTTGCCTGATCCACTGGCACCCAGTAATGTAACAAACTCACCCGGCTCGATAGTTAAATTCACGTCATCTACGGCAATGGTTTGACCAAAACGTCGGGTAATACCTTGTAAACGAATTTCCGTTCCCACTTTCCGGGAACGGAATGACAGATGGCCTACGCTCATTAAGCCTGACCCAGAATCCACGGTTGCCAGATTTTACCCACTTGATCAAAATTATCCGACCACCACTGAGCATCCTGAACAAACGTGTTAGGGAAATAGGCCGGATTAGACGGTAATTTCACCAAATCCTCAGGACGTACAAAGTCGAATGCTTTTTTATTGGTTGGACCATAAGCAATATACTGGGTCAGTTTACCCTGCACTTCCGGCTGCAAAGCAAAATCAACGAACAACTGCGCATTTTCCGGGTTCGGTGCATCTTTCAGCACACTCCAGTACTGCACCTGTTGCCTGGCCTGATTCCACTCAATCGCCAATGGCGCCCCTTGATCGATCAGTGCCTGAGCGCGACCATTCCAGATAGCACCGAGTACGGCATCTTTACGTTCCAGTAACTGGGCAGAGAGCGCGCCGGTATCCCACCATTTTGCGACATGCGGCTTAATTTTATTTAAAGAAGCCAAAGCACGTTCAATATTAATGGGGTAGATATCTTTCATGTCTACGCCGTCGGCAAGCAAAGCAAATTCCAGATCGGCCGCGCCGGAGCGAATATCCGACAACGTTCGCGGTCCGGGGAACCGCGTGGTATCCCAAAAATCAACCCAGTTTTTAGGGCGGGAATCAGGACCAAAGACATCGGTGTTATAGACCATGACCGTAGCAAACAAAAGGTTGCCGATCATATTGGGATAGCGGAACTCAGATGAAATATCGTCGGGGTTACAATACTTCATTGCAGAATAATTAATCGGGGCCAGCGCCCCCACTTTATCAAGGTTAATTTGGGCAAGCGTACCGATGTCCAGAACATCAAGACTGACCTGTCCGGCCTTAACCATCGCCTGTATTTGTGCATTGGTCGAGGGTTTAACCTTTACATCAATACCCGTTGCCGCAGTAAAAGGCTTATAGAGGGCCAGATCCATTGCTTCCTGGTAGGCTCCGCCTAATCCCCGAACAATAACTTCCCGATTGTTTTTTGCCAATACGGAAGGCACCGAAAGCGTACCTAAAGCAACGCCGGCACCGATGATAGACGTTTGTTTGATTAAACGGCGACGTGAAGCATCGATCGTTTCTCCGGGTAATGCCAGAGCTGAAGAAACCTCAGTTTCCATTTTATTACTCATACCCATTTTCCTTTGAAAAAATACCCTTTATCTTTCAAACCACAGGCATGATACACCCGTTTTCTTTCTCGTTGCAGAGGAACAGGCAACCCTCGCACTCTCAATCATCTTACTTACGTAAGCACAGAGATAGATTGGGTTACCGCCCTTCCACAGTTTGAAACATATTGGGTATGAATTCCATTTATCTCAGCTTCTCCGTTATCCAGGAAGCCGGGATCATGAAAAACGCTCACGCATTGAAATCAATTGGGTATAGATAATTAGAAACAACTCCTTCTCTGGCTTTATAAGTATAAAAATTCAATGTTTTAATATTGTAATGTTATAAGTATATTTATTAGTGTTTCCCTGGTGTTGACTTTTTCCAATGGCCCAGTAATTTCCAGGCATCATCGGATTGTTGCAATCTTTTTTTAACTCTCTCCTCACCACACACCACGACCTGCGCAATAATCCAGTCAATAATAATCATGGTGCTTATTTTCGACCACCATACTAGTGGTGAGGAACTACGTAAAACATAAAGCACTTCATTTGATTCACGAACCAAAGGTGACGTGGAACGATCGGTTATCGCAATAATATGTGCACCACGCCCACGAGCAATACTCATCATCTCAATGGTATAGGGAATATAGCGTTCATAGCCGATACCAATAAACACATCTTGCTCATCTATCTGCAGCATACGGTCGGCAACATCGCCATGACCAATATTAAAAAGTTCAGTGTTACCCAGAATATGGTTAAGATGCATTGCCAGATAAGCCGCCATCGTGACGGTATTACCATGTGCTGTCACCCAAACCTTTCTGGCCTTTGCTATGCGACTGGCTATCTGGAGTATTTTCTCCTTCCCATTGACGCCAGCAGTGTCGTTTATCAGCGCATGCGCGTTTTCAAAGACCTGTTTTTGTAACGCTTCATCATCCGAAGGAACCGCAGCATGGTGTAGAACGCCTCCCGCGCCGGATTGCTCAATCAGCGCCTCGCCCAAATCTTCACGCAAATGAGCATAACCGCGATAACCTAAAGCACGAGAGAATCGGACCACCGCCGCATCACTGATACTTATGGCATCCGCCAACTGCTTGGCTGTCATAAACGCGACACGTTCTTTATTACGTTCAATGTAACGCGCAATAACCTTTTGCGATGGCGTCAGACTTGAAAAATTCTCACCAACCAGCTTTGAGAAATCCATACAGACCTCATATGACTCAGTTGCTACAGTAAATTACAAACATGTTGTGTTTGCAACAATAAATTTTTATATTTTTTATAAAATAAATGACGAATCACAAAAATGCCCCAGCGAAAGCGGTAGGTAATCCATATATCATTGAAAAAAAACACAACCAAAAAATTAGCAAGCTAATTATTCTCTATATAAAAATATATTTCACAAGATCAGTTTAAATAAAATAGATTAGGAAACTACTTATTAAAAAATGAATAAATGAAATCATGCGGTTATTTTTTTCATATAACTCTAGTATACCGGGAGGAAAATACAGGCGAAAAAGCCTGTTTTTTCGCCACTGAAGTAAACCAAGCCGACTACGCTGGCAACACGATATCGCTATCCGCCAATTCCCCCATATTGTTGTACATCGCACACGCCGCATCAATCAAATGCATGGCGATAGCGGCGCCACTGCCTTCTCCGAGCCGCATTTCCAGTTGCAGGTAGGGTTCAAGTTGTAAATGGCGCAAGGCAATAGCGGCGCCTTTTTCCGCAGAGAGGTGCGAAGGGATCAAATAATCACGCACCGTCGGTGCAATCAGGCAGGCAGCCAATGCAGACGCATAGGAAAGAAATCCATCCAGCACAACCGGGCGGCCAACCGCGGCCGCGCCCAGCATAACGCCGGCCATCCCGACCAGATCGAAGCCCCCTACCCTGACCAGTACATCAATACCATCCCGCCCATCGGGTTGATTAAATGCAATGGCGTCACGGACAACGGCCGCTTTATGATGCAGGCGATCGCTGGGGAAATTAGCCCCGATGCCAACCACCTGATGCGGATCGCGATCGGCGATCACGCTGATTATTGCTGCGGCAGGCGTCGTATTTGCCATGCCCAGTTCCCCCACGCCAAACACGCTGACGCCACCGGCGGCCTGTTCCATGGTCAACTGTGCGCTGGCGTACAGTAAATCCTCCGCTTGTTGACGCGTCATCGCGGCCTCACGGGCAATATTGCCGCTCCCGCGCTGTACTTTCATATTCAACACGCCCGGCAGTGGTTCGCTGTCGATCCCCACGTCCACGACGTTAACCTCCGTGTTGGCATTGGCCGCCAGCACACAGACACCGGTGATGCCTTTGACCATATTGGCGGCCTGAATGGCCGTCACCGCCCGCGGTGAAATCGCCACGCCTTCGTCATACACGCCGTGGTCGGCGGCCATCACGATAATCTGTTTACGTTTGATCTGATGGCCGGACAAACCGCGCATTCCCGCCAATTGAATCGCCAGCGTTTCCAGACGCCCCAGGCTGCCCGTCGGTTTCAGCAAACCATCGATTCTGGCCGAGGCCCGCTGCATGGCTTCATTATCCAGCGGAATAATGGACTCAACCAGTTGTGAAAGCGTCAGTTGTGAATGTAGGTGCATAGATTTATTCTCGTGATTCCAATTGCCAAGATGTCCGCTGATTAAAGGCGCGCAGCGTGACACATCCGTCCTGAATATCCAGCACGCTGTATGTGCCCTGTTCAAAATGAAAATGCCACATGGCAGCGGCCGGCATGGCTAACAACTTTGCCAGCAACAAACTCAGCGCGCCCTGATGCGCCACCCACAGATGATTTCCCTGAACGTTGTTCTGCGTCAGCAATGCCTGGGCGGCACGCTCGATACGCATTGAAAACTCAGGAAACGATTCTCCCGCCGTCGGGCGGGCATGCTGCCAGTCAGCAACCCAGGCCGCCCAGTTCTCCGCATCTTCCCGTTGTAAATCGCGGTGATGACGCATTTCCCAGTCGCCAAAGTGCATCTCGTTCAGCGTCGTATCCGGGACGGCGGTAAGCGCATGCGATTGAAGTACAATGTCCGCGGTCTGCTTCGCCCGCGCCAACCCGCTACAGGCCGCAGACGTAAAATCGATATCCTTCAACCAGTCAGCAACCTGCCGGGCCTGCGCTACGCCGATTTCCGTCAGGTGAACATCCGTTGTACCGCAAAAAACGCCGCTGAGATTGGCCTCGGTCTGACCATGTCTGACAAGAAACAGCCGCATGCTTTTCCTCAAAATTTATTTTTATCTCGTTCATCACAACAGCGCCAGTAAGAACGCCAGCTCGCCAACCTCTACCGCCGCCCCCAATGTATCGCCGGTTTGTCCGCCCAATCGGCGTCGCAGATACGTTCCCATCAGCCAGATGACCACCAGCGTTATCCCCAAAGCCAGCAATGCACGCGCATGGCCTGACAATCCGGTCAGTATCGCCCCGATAAGCAGGGTAGTCAGCGTTGCCCTCATACTCACCTGACCGATATACCAATTTCCCAGCCCCTGCCCTTCGCGGGCATAGCGCTGCCGATACATCAGCAGCACAATCGTCGTGCGTCCAACCACCGATGCCGCCGTCAGTATCGCCAACATGGGCGTACCGCGCAGCGCCAGTTCGCTGACGACCAACACTTTGGCTACCACGATAAAAATCAACGCCAGTCCGCCGTTAGTGCCAAGCCGGCTATCCCGCATAATCTCCAGCATTCGCTCACGCTGGCGGGCGGAAAAGACGCCATCACAGGTATCGGCTAATCCATCCAGATGAAATGCACCGGTGACCAACGCCAACGCCAGAACATAGGCCAAAGCTGCCAACGGTAACCCGCTCCACGGAGCAAGCAGCGTAAACACGCCCCCGGCTATCGCCCCGACGATCAGCCCGATAAGCGGAAAACAGACGATACCATGCACGTACTGCTGCATCGCCACTCCTTGCGTCCAGCGTCCGGGCACCGGGATACGCGTCATGAATTGCAAGGTGGCAAAAAACAATCGCAGGCTCATTTGATTTTTACCTCAATGCCTGAGACGACCAGATAGACAGACTCCGCCGCCGCCGCCAAACGCTGATTGACGCGTCCGGCAATATCGCGAAAATGCCGGGCCAGCCGATTTTCCGGCACAATGCCCATACCCAACTCATTCGTCACCAGATAGATCGGCGACGGGCTTTGCGCGCAGGCGGCGATCAATTCATCAATTTGCCGTTGGATCACCGCCTCGATGGCCGGAAAATCCATCTGCTCGGGCGGTGTATCGCCGGCCTGATCAAATAACAGATTGGCGATCATGGTGGTGATGCATTCCAGAATAACGGCTTCATCCGCCGCAACCTGCTCCACGATCGCCTTGCCTAAATCACGGTAACCTTCCCATGTCCGCCAGTGTGCCGGACGGGTTTCGCGATGTATGCGTACACGATTAGCCATTTCGTCATCAGTCACCACCGATGTGGCGATATACAACACCCGATCGCGGCACGCCGCCGCCAGCTTTTCCGCCAGCGCGCTCTTACCGCTTCGGGCCCCGCCGGTAATTAAAATCAAATGAGACTCCTGTTCAGGAAATACGATTTTTATCCTCTACTTTCAGGATAAATCGAATGCATGTCATCGCGGTTATTTCCCCATAAACCGATATACCGCCCCGATATCAATATGCTCCCGCATCGCGGCGGCCAAAATATCAAACTGTTGCTGCTTGTGGCGGGCGTAATCAAACGCTTCGCCATCGAACGCCGCCAGCCCTTTACGCTGGCGCAGCGTATTCAGTAGTGCGCGGGTAAACTCATCGTTATCAAACAGGCCGTGAAGATAACTGCCCATTACGCTGCCGTCGGCGTTGACCGCGCCATCAAAGCGCGCCGTCGCCTGCCCATTACGCTGGGTCAGGCAAACAAAAGGTTCGGCCTGCGGACCAAGGCGCGACTCACCCATATGGATTTCATAGCCGGCAACCGGCAGCCCGGTGCAGCTTGCCAGCAGGCCGGGCAATTGAGGACGACAACTTCCCGTCACGCGGGTGGTCACTTTCTGTTCCGCAAACACGGTGTCCACATCCAGCAACCCCAGTCCGTCCATCCGGGCAACACCGGATTCCACGCCATCAATGATATGTTTCCCCAGCATCTGGTAACCCCCGCAAATACCGACGACAGAGACCCCCGACTGATGCTGTGCCTGTAGCGCATGAGCCAAACCGCTTTGTTGCAGCCACTGCAAATCACCCAGCGTATTTTTACTGCCGGGTAAGATAATCAAATCCGCCTCCGCCAGCGCCGACGCCGTGGCGACATAGCGTAAACGCACGTCTGGCTGAGCCGCCAGTGCATTAAAATCGGTAAAGTTGGCAATATGCGGCAGTCGAACGACGGCAATATCCAGCACGTTTTGCGGCGTACCCGCGTATTTCCCGGTTTGCAGCGCAACGCTGTCTTCATCTTCCAACTCGATATTCAGCCACGGCATGACGCCAATCACCGGAACGCCGGTCAGTGCTTCGATCTGTACCAACCCCGGCTGTAGCAACGCCACGTCGCCGCGGAATTTATTGATGATAACCCCCTTCACCCGCGCTTTTTCCTCCGGCGACAAGAGGGCCAGCGTGCCATAAATCGCCGCAAACACCCCGCCGCGATCGATATCCGCCACCAGCAACACCGGCGCATCAGCCATAGCCGCCATTCCCATATTGACGATATCCCGATCGCGCAGATTGATTTCCGCCGGGCTGCCCGCGCCTTCCAGCACCATCACATCATATTCGCTGGCAAGGCTGTGGTAGACCGCATTGATTTGCTGCTGCAACTGCGGTTTATACTGGTGATACGTCATCGCATCCATATTGCAGGCAACCTTGCCCATCAGCACAACCTGAGATTTGCGATCGCTGGTTGGCTTGAGCAACACCGGATTCATGCGCACATCCGGCTCAATCCCCGCCGCCTCAGCCTGAAAAATCTGTGCCCGACCCATTTCTTCGCCATGCGGCGTAATACCGGAATTCAGGGCCATGTTCTGCGATTTAAACGGCGCACAGCGGTAACCATCTTGTGCAAAGATACGGCATAGTCCGGCGACCAGGATGCTTTTACCGACGTCCGATGCCGTCCCCTGAATCATGATGCAGCGACTCATGGCGACACCCCGGCGTCCCATTGCCGGTTCACCAAAATGGTGGAGAAATACGGTAACGGCTGATCGTCGGCGATCTGATCCAGATGCCGCCAGCACTGCTCGCCCGCTAAAGAGGCATCGGCCATCAGCAGCGCGTGTTCAAACAAATTGAGCCTCGCCAGCAGCGCTCGCACGGTGGCAAAACGGCCGTAAACCTTCATCAGCACTACACAATCATGAGTAAGCAATGCGTGTTCCAATGCGGCTTCCGGCGCAGTGCAGGGCATGACCGCCAGCGATTGCTGCTCCATCGCCAGCGGGAACGCGGCTCTGGCGGCGATTGCGGCAAAGGACGTCACCCCCGGCACAATTTCCAGCCACGGCTGTGGTCCAATCCGGGCCAGCAGGAACACCCAGGTACTGAACAACATTGGATCCCCCAGCGTGATAAAACCGACCTGCCTGCCGTTGGTCACGTCATCCGTCAACTGCCGGGCCATCTCATCCCAGACCGCTTCTTTCTCGTCGTTTTCAGCACTCATGGGAAAATGACGGGTGCGGATCTCTGTTGAGGGCGACAGATACTCACGCACAATGGATAACGCCAGACTGTCCCCGCCTTTACGCCCTGCCGGCGCATACAGAATATCGAGCGTACCAATCAGACGGGCGGCACGTACGGTAATCAAATCGCTGGCGCCGGGGCCGACGCCTAATGCATACAGCCTGCCGCTCATGACACGACCTCCTGTTTTTCAGAACATGTTGGCTCGGTACATGATGGTTCAGGACATAGCGCCACGTCCAGATGCCGGGAAAACAGGTCGCGGATCAGTGGATTTTCACCCAGCCCCTGCAACCAGCTCTGCGTGACAATGCCCGCCGCTTCGAGTTGGGATTTCCAGGAGTCCGCGTCATCCGATGCCATATCGTTGATGGCATGATCGCCTGCGACCAGCATCAGCGGCATCAGATGGACTTTCCGTATCCCCTGCCGCTGCAATCGTCCGATGATGTGATCAATTTCGGGGTAACTTTCGACAGCCCCCACCAGCGCCGGGAAATTCCGGGCGGTCATCAGATGATCGAGGCAGGCATAGGCCGAAAAAGCGTGATGGCTGGCGCCGTGTCCCATAAAAACCACCCGCTCATCAGCATTCAACGGCGGCATCTGTGCTTCAAGCGCCGTCATCAGTTGCTGATAGTCAGCAAAACAGCTCAGCAATGGCCCCCCCAGAGCCAGACGCTGAAACCGTCCGCGGAATGCCCGTGCCTCACTGACCACTTTTTCGTACTCATCGCCGTTAATGACATGCAGAGACTGGATCGCCACATCCTGATAGCCCTCATCCGCCAGCCGCTGAAGCGCCTGACGAGGATTATCAATCAACAAACCGTCGCGGTTGCGCAGCTTGCGAATAATCATTTCGGAGGTAAATGCCCGAAACAGATCGCGATCGCGACAACGCGCGGCCAGATGCTGCTCACAGGCATCGATATTTTTTTGTCGGGTGTGCTGATAACTGGTGCCAAAACTGATAATCAACAGTGCTTTTTTCATTTTTTATCCTCGTTGCGCCCGCCAGCGAGACAGACGATGAGCAAACTCCGCCGCTGAAACGACCCGATCCCGTCCATCGTTCTCATCCAACACCGCAGGACGGCGTACCACAATGCAGGGGATACTCAGCGCCAGACAGGGGGCAACCTTTTGCAGATAGCCGCCCTCGGCGCCCGACTCCTTGGTTATCACCACATCGGGCTGGCAGAGCTCGTACAGCGCACGATTAAATTCGGCGCTGAACGGCCCGCACTGGGCAATGATCTGTTCAACCCCCAGCCCCAGCGCTTCGCACTGCGCCAGCACCGCAGCCGTTGGCAATACGCGCACCAGCAAATGCTTATCCGGCAGTTTTTGCCGGTATTCCGCCAGATCTTTACTGCCCGTGGTCAGCAACACCCGGGAACCAAGCGTTCCGGCCACCGCACATGCCGCATCCAGACTCGATACTTTGTGCAGCAACGGATGTTCGATAGCATCAATGTCACTCGGTCGCTGATAGCGGGTGAGCGGTAAGTGCAGACGATGGCAAGCGGTAGCCACATTACGGTGCAGCGCCTCGGCATACGGGTGGGAGGCATCAATCACCCAACGCACTTGCTGCACCGACAGGTAATCCGTCATTTCCTGCGCATTCATGCGGCCCACCACCACTTCACCGGCAATATTTCCCGCCAGCTGCCGGCCTGTTTCCGTCGCCACCGACAGCCGATAGCGCTCTCCCGATGCGTCCAGCACCTGACAAATCTGCCGGGCGTCGCTGGTGCCGCCAAAGATATGAATGACCGGACGGTTCAAAGTTCATAACCTCGCGGCGTGATCATCAAACCCTCCCGGCAATAGGTGGTTTTGTTCCCCACAATCACCAGACTGGTCATATCTACCGGGGAGAAATCCATGTCGCCAAAGGTGGTGATCCACTTCTCCTCTTTCTTGCGCCCCGCCGCTTTTACCACGCCCACCGGGGTATCGGGTGAAGTCCACGGTTTCATCAGTTCAAACGCGCGGGCCAAATGGCCTTCCCGGCCCCGACTGCGCGGATTATAAAAGCACACCACGAAATCAGCCTGTGCAGCGGCAATGATGCGTTTTTCGATCACCGGCCACGGCGTCAGTAAATCACTCAGGCTGATATGGCAAAAATCATGCATCAGCGGCGCGCCCAACAGCGATGCGGCGGCAATACTGGCCGTAATCCCCGCCACCAGACGGACCTCCAGATCCAACTGCTGCTGACTGACCAGTTCCAGCACCAATCCGGCCATGCCATAAATTCCGGCGTCGCCGCTGCTGATCAGCGCCACATTGCGGCCTGCCATTGCCAGCTCAATGGCTGTCTGACAGCGGTCGATCTCTTTGCACATCCCGGTTTTGATGACCTGTTTGTCTCCGGTCAACGGCTTCACCAGATGGGTATAAGTTTTGTAGCCCACCACGATTTCCGCTTCACGAATGGCGGCGATGGCCTCCTGCGTCATCATGGCTTCACTTCCCGGCCCAATGCCGATCACGGTTAACATTAATGCGATACTCCCAGGGTAATAGTGACCCCCTGCCGACGCAGGGTATTGCCAACCAGCTGGCCTTCACTCATCAGCCAGGCGACAGGCTGCGATACGCTGCCAACGCCGATGGTTTGACGGACAAACTCAGAAGAGGGGAAACGCGCTTCATGGCGCCGGAGCGCCTCAACGCTGAACCATTCAACGGAGACCTGCCAGCGTTGCGCCAGTTGATGTAACGCGGGCTCGTCTTTCTTGATCGTGACGCTGCCAATCGCTCGCAGCGACAGCGGATCGAAATGGTTTTCGGCCAGCTGCTGCGACAAGAGCGCGACCAGCGTTGGTAGAGCGGTGTTTCGCCGACAGCCAATCCCGGCCACTACGCGACGCGGCACCAGTTTATACATCGGCAGCGGCAATTCAGGCAGGCTATCGCGCAGGCTGACACAAACCAGTGCATCCAGCGTCGGCAGAGCCTCCAGATTCGCCACCGGAATGAAGCCGCGCACATCGCAACGATCGCGTTCGTCGTGTAGCGGCGCATCCCACCACAGACCGACTTTCTGCTCACTGACCAGCATCTGATTAACGGTTTTTACCGCATGACGAAAATCCCGCATCCCGGCATCCAGCTGTGTCGCCAGACTATCCAGCGCCGCCATCTGGTTAACATCCGTGGCGGTGGTAATCACCGGATCGGCGCCCAGCAGCCCCGCCAGATGACATGTCAATGCATTGGCTCCGCCAACGTGCCCGGACAGCAGGCTGATAACGTGTTGCCCCCGTTCATCAATCACCACCACGGCCGGATCGGTCAGTTTGTCATTCAATAACGGCGCAATCGTCCGTACCGTGATGCCTGCCGCCCCGATCACCACCAGCGCGGCGTAATGTTTAAACGCGTCGCGCAGGGTGTCGCCGAAACTGTCATTGAACGCGATAAATCCCGGCTCCCGCAGTTTTTCACTGGTAAAGCAGGTCAGCGGCGATAAATGCGCCCGTAAGCGTTGGGCCAGACGAACGCCGCCGGGCGTCAGACAAAACACCGCTATCGATTCAGGCTTGACGATATTCATGACTAAACCCTGCATCATAAAGTCGGGAATAGTGGTATTCCTCACCCAGAAAAGCGCCGACCAGAATCAGCGCGGTCTTGCGAATGGCCGCCGCCTTTACCTGTTCGGCAATATCGGCCAGCGTGCCGCGTACCGTTCGGGTTTCCGGCCAGGTCGCCTTGTACACCACCGCAACAGGTGTCGTTAGCGGATAGCCCCCCGCGACCAGCCGCGCAACCACGCCGTGAATGTCCTGTACCGACAGGAAGATCGCCATGGAAGTCTGATGGGCGGCAAAGGCTTCCAGCCGTTCCAGCGGCGGCATCGGCGTGCGGCCTTCTATGCGGGTAATAATCAGACTCTGCGCCACTTCCGGAACGGTATATTCCACCCCAAGCTGGGCCGCCGCCCCCAAAAACGCACTGACGCCCGGCACTGACACAAAACCAATCCCGTGTTCCGTCAACGCCTCGCCCTGTTCACGGATTGAGCCATATAGCGAGAGATCGCCGGTTTGTAATCGGACCACCAGTTTGCCGTCCCGGACACCGTTTACCATCAGCGCAATAATTTGCTCCAGCGTCATACCGGCACTGTCATGGCAGGCCGCGCCCGGCTGGCAATCGTCGAGCAATTCGGTATTGATCAGCGAGCCGGCGTAAATCACCACATCAGCCTGTCGCAGCAGGCGGTAGCCTTTCAGCGTAATCAGCTCGCGGTCTCCCGGCCCGGCCCCGACAAACCAGACTTTTTGCGTATCAAACGCCTTTCGGGTCGTGCTCTCATGTCGTGTCTTTTCCGGTTCAGACATGGTTTTGCTCCTTGCAGCAGGAAATAAGATAGGTGGGATTGCCGGGTTTAAAATAATGACCGCGGCCAAGCGGCGTCAGCGTGGAAGCCTGTAATTGCGTACATTCCAGCGAGGTCACGTTCAGCGACTGCAAATGCGCCAGCGCCGTATGCAGGTTATCCAGCAAAATAAACGTCAGTACCAGGCGGCCACCGGGAGACAGATGATCCAGCGCCCAGTCGATCAGCGCCGCCAGTTGCCCGCCGCTCCCGCCGATAAAGACGGCATCTGCGCTGTCCGTCAGCGGAAATGGCGCTTCCCCCGCGATAATGTCCACATTCCGGCAGCCCAAACGCCGGCAATTCTCCGTAATCAGCGCCAGCGCGGCCGGATTGCGCTCAATGGCCGTCACCTGTAGTTGCGAAAACCGCAACGCGGCTTCCAGCGCGACGCTTCCCGTTCCCGCGCCGACATCAATCAGGCGTCGCGCGCCGGTCAGTTCCAGCCGTTCCAACGCCAGCAGGCGAACCGGCTCTTTGGTCATCGGCACCCGTTGACCGCGTAAAAACTCGTCATCTCTCATTGAGGATCACCACCACGTTCATGTCATAGTGTTGCGCCACGTTATCCGGTTGTAGGCGATGAATACGTTCATCCGGCAGGGAAAGGTTTTCACCAATAATCAGCGTGCGCGTGAGCCGGCGTTGCAAAATGGCATTCGCAATCACCCGGGGGCCGATTCGCCCGTCCGTCACCATCGCCACCTTGTCATGTTGCAGAACCCAGTCGAAATCCGGTTCTCGCCCATGGCTGCTGGTGAGATAGATATCGTTCATATCCAGCGCTATGCGGGCGCACAAATACTGTACGGCGCTGATGCCGGGAATAATTCGCAGCGACTGCGCGCCGAAATGGGATGAAAGCCGCTTGCCGATGCCATATAGCAGCGGATCGCCCGATGCCAGCACCACGATATCCCGCTGCCGCTGCCCGGCGAGCCACGCCACCAGCGCGGGAAGATCGGCATCCAGCCGTCGGGTTTGTCCGCGGAAATCGGGAAATATCGCCAGATGCCGCACGCCGCCGACCAGAACGTCGGCGGCGGCAATCGCAAGCTGCGCTTCCGGCGTCAGGTGCGCAAGCGATCCGGGTCCAATGCCTACCACGGTAATCATCGTAGCGCCTCCACAATATCCTTAAGCGCCCGGCTGCTTCCCAGCACCTGATTGTCAAACGAAAACAAAATGGCATCGATAGCCGGCGGCTCGACGGAGAAGCGCAGCATGTCGTTTATCCGCTCACAAATACGCTGGGTAATACGCTCATACACCGACTGGAAACCATGCTCCGCAATCAGCTCCATCGCGGCTTCTGTGGTATCGCACTGATTGACCGCCAGCAGTAAATCATGCGGGGCGCCGAGCAAGGCCAGATGGGCAATCAGCGTTTCCATACGGCCATCAGCAATATGGCTGTGGGTATGAAAGATCCCGGCGGCAACCTTGATCAGCTTGCCGGGGTGGCCAATCAACACCACGTGGCGAAATTTGAGCCGTACCGTCTCCTGCAACATGTAGCCCACAAAGTTGCTCATGGTGACCACCCGTTGACTATCCAGCCCGAGCTGTTCGCGGACAAAGCGTTCGCCGTGGTTGCCGGGCACCAGAATCACTTTGTCCATCCCTGCGGCGCGCTTCATTTCCAGCTCCAGCGCCAGCGAGCGTTTCCAGCTCTCTTCCGACATGGGAGTCACAATACCGGTGGTGCCAATGATGGAAATCCCACCGAGGATACCCAATCGGCCGTTGTAGGTTTTTTTGGCCCGCGCCTCGCCCTCCGGGGCAAAAATCGTGATTTCCGCCCCGCGCGATGGACCAATCACGTCACGTACCGCCGCTTCAATGGTTTGCAACGGCGTGCGATTAATCGCCGGGCTGCCGATGGGCAACCCGATGCCTTTACGCGTGACCGTACCGACGCCTTCCCCCCCGGTAATATGGATTTCGCCACGATCGCACAAGATGACGCGGGCAAAAATCAGCATGCCGTGCGTCGCATCGACATCGTCTCCGCCGTCCTTACGAATGGCCGCCGTAGCCTGCTGTCCTTCAATCAGCGGCTGCTCCACGTTGAGATACAGCGTAACGCCTGACGGGGTGACAATCGAAACCTGATCGATGACCTGCTGACGCAGTATCATCAGCGCCGCCACTTTAGCCGCCGCGGTCGCGCACGAGCCGGTGGTATAGCCCGTCCGGTATTGCTTTCCGTTATGCCAGACGGTATCCATCTGCGTATCGACGCTCACCGTTCCTCCCGTATCCGATACAGAATGGCGTTCACAATGGCGGCGGCGACATTACTGCCGCCTTTGCGGCCCGCCGCCGCAATACAGGGAATATCGCTGTGAATCAGCGCATCCTTTGATTCCGCCGCTCCGACAAATCCGACTGGAACGCCAATCACCGCCAGCGGCGTCGCCCGTTTTTCCGATGAACGCTCCAGTAGCCTGAATAGCGCCGTGGGGGCATTACCGAATACAAACAGTTTATCTCCGGCCTCTTCCAGCGCGATATCCACCGCGGCCATGGAACGCGTTATGTTTTCGGCGTTTGCCCGCGCCACCACGCGCGGATCGCTGATAAAACAGCGGCATTCGCATCCCAGTTGCGCCAGCAGCGTTTTATTTATTCCCGACAGCGCCATGGTGGTATCGGTATAGAGGAGACAGCCGGCACGCAGCCCTGCCGTAATCCGCTCCAGCGCCGTCGGCGAGAACCACAACACATCCAGCCAGTCAAAATCCGCCGTGGTGTGGATCACCCGCTTGATGATCGCCTCCTGCATCCGATCGACAAAGCGATAGCCGGGATACTCACGGGCGATGATGTCGCCGATAATCTCAAAACTTTGCTGCTCAATTTGCCGGGGTTGCTGGAGATAATTCATCGAATTTCCCTATTTTATAAGGCTAAAAGTTCTATATGGCGAGAGCGGCTGACAGCAACAGATACGCCAGAGCGAACAGCAGCAGCGCCAGAAGCGAAGCCACTTTCATCAGATTGATGCTGCGGGGAATATCGCTCAGTGCGATTTCCCGGCCTTCATCACCGATCCACGGTTTCTCTACCCGCTCACCAAAATAATTATTCGGGCCACCGAGCCGCACGCCGAGCGCCCCGGCTACCGTGGCTTCCGACCAGGCGCAGTTGGGGCTGGAGTGCTGATAACGATCGCGCCAGCCAATGCGCAGCGCCTGCCGATAGTCGGCTTTCAGCAACCAGGCGGCGGCACTCAGCAACAGCCAGCTCAGCCGGGCGGGAATGAGGTTCGCCACATCGTCCATCCGGGCAGAAACATAGCCAATCGCCCGATATTTCGGATTCTTGTAGCCCACCATCGAATCCAGCGTGTTAACAGCCTTGTAAGCCATCGCCAGCGGCGCACCGCCGAGCAGCAGGAAAAACAGGGGGGCAATCACGCCATCCACGCTGTTTTCTGCCACGGTTTCCACCACGGCACGGGTTATCTGCGGTCTTTCCAGCTGTGAGGTGTCACGTCCGACAATCCACGATAGCTGGCGGCGACTGTCCTCCAGCGAACCGTGTTGTAATGCCTGATGTACCGCCATCGCGGCATCGCTCAGGCTACGCCCCGCCAGCAGGGTGTAAATCATCCAGACTTCCGCCAGCCAGCCCAGCCACGGATGGATGATGTTCATCAGGACCAGCCCTCCCCAGCTCAACAACCAGGTCAGCCCGACCACGACCAGCCATAGCACCGCTCCACCCAGTCGGAGCGAACGCTCACTGTGACAACAGGCGCGGATGCGGGTTTGCAGCCATGAAATCAGATTGCCAATCCAACGCACCGGATGCGGCCAATGCGGCGGATCGCCCAGCCAGTAGTCAAGCAGGAATGCGGCAAACCAGGCGCTCAGCGTCATTGCGCCTCCTTTACACAAGAACGCCTGGCGCTGACGAACCAGCGGTCAAGCAGGCCCGGACGCTGAGCAAAATGGAGATGAAGATAGCTGGCACAGGTCTGTTGAAGCTGATATCCCCCCTGCCACCGTTTGATTACCGCGCCATCACGCAATTTTGCGCAGTTAAAGCTGGGAGAGAGCGAGGTGGAAAAATCGGAATAATGAAATTCATGGCCGCGCAGTATATCGCCGCGCGCCGCCAACAACGTATCCGTCAGGGCCTGAGCCTGACAGTAGCCAAAGCGGGTCAGCCGTTTTCCCATCCGGCTTTCACCAGGCAGAATACCGCTCATGCGATGACGCTGACCGTCCGCATCCGTCAGCCCATCCCCCAGATACATCAACCCGCCACATTCGGCATAGATCGGAATATTACGCCGATGCGTATCCTGTAAGGCATCGCGCATCGCGGTATTGGCCGCGAGTCGGGCGGCATAAATCTCAGGATAACCGCCGCCGATATAAACCATCTGACAGCGGGGAAGCTGACGATCGTGGATCGGACTAAAGCGCCGGATGCGCACGCCGGCCTGCTCCAGCAGGTCAAGATTATCCTGATAGTAGAAATTGAAGGCTTCATCATCCGCCAGCGCCAGCGTCAGCGTCAGTCCTTCAGCCAGTTCAGGGGCGGACAAGGCGGGTAATTCGCCATCGGGTAACCGAACGTCGCGGCACAGGGTCAGCAGGCGGTCCAGATCGATGGTTTCCTCAATTTGCTGCGCCAGTTTCCGCCAGCGACGATCGTCACCCGCCGATTGTTTTTGATGAGGTTGTCTTTGATAAGATTGTTTTTGATAAGATTGTTCCTGAGCGGGGATCAAACCAAGATGACGGGAAGGCAGCTCGATATCTGCCATAACGGGTAAACGCCCCAGAACCGGAATACCACAATAGTGCTCAATGGCATGACGGAGCAGTTCGTAGTGTTCTGCTGAATTCACGCGATTCACTATCACACCGGCAATGGTCAAATCGGGGTCAAACTGACGAAATCCCATCACCGTCGCCGCCACTGACGTGGATACCGCCTTACCATCCACCAGCAAAATTACCGGACAGCCAAGCTGTTTAGCCATGGCCGCCGTACTGCAATAGTTCGGATCCGTGCCGTAGCCATCAAACAATCCCATCACACCTTCGATCACGGCGACATCGGCATGACGCATACGCTGGTTATACAGGCCGTTAAGCGTCGCCGCGGGAAGCATAAACGCATCCAGATTACGTGATGTAACGCCACATACGGTGCTATGCCAACCACTGTCCAGGTAGTCAGGCCCGACCTTGAAGGGCTGTACCGTCAACCCGCGTCGCATCAACGCCCGCAGGATCCCGAGCGTGACAGTCGTTTTGCCGCAGCCGCTGCCGGTACCCGCGATAACCAATGCGGTTTTATTTCGCCCCTGACTGACTGACGCGTTCTTATGTTGTTCTTGTGCACCCGGCATAAAAAATCCCGACATCATCGGCCGGGAAAGGTTATGTCGCAGAGTACGCAAAAGCGGCATTGCCGCTGCACGCATCGGACGACCACCCGCTTCCCACCGAAGGAGCTGAATCTGTCATCGTCAGGTCGGTCTTCTGGCT
Organism: Brenneria roseae subsp. americana; assembly: GCF_003115815.1. Classification (NCBI taxonomy): domain Bacteria; kingdom Pseudomonadati; phylum Pseudomonadota; class Gammaproteobacteria; order Enterobacterales; family Pectobacteriaceae; genus Brenneria; species Brenneria roseae. Next base: position 198,858 of record NZ_QDKJ01000004.1, read on the forward strand.
TAGCGTCACTCTTCCCCGTCCCTTCCCAATCACAGCGATCAGTGGGTTTTTACGGGGTCGTCGGCATCACAGCAGCGGGGGCTGCGGGGGATTTACACCCCCTTCCCAGTTGTCATGCGTCATGACAACATGCAGAACCGGGCAGTCTTTTTCCATGCCCGCTTCTAACCTGACAACACTATCCCCGTCATACTTCGTGTTGGCTTTCCTGCAACCCGAATTATTCAGGGTATATATTGATTAATTTCCTACATGTTTTATCTCTCTATTTACAGCGTTATCAAATGCGCCCTGATACTGATGATAACAGCCTGTGCGCCGCCATCATGACAAATCGGCCCAAAAGTTAGCCATAAATCGTTAAAGCAGAGTTGCTAATCTGAATCATACTGAATTCTGGTATTGATCTTTTGATGTCATGCATAAATTGAAGAGGAAAATCGCAATGCAAAATGTACGTGGCTTTGCTGCACTGGACTCCACCAGCCCATTGGTTCCACATCAGTTTGTCCGCCGTGACCCGCGAGAAAACGATGTGGTTATTGATATCGTCTACTGCGGCGTCTGTCATTCAGACATTCATATGGCTCGTAACGAGTGGAAAAACAGCCTGTATCCGATTGTGCCGGGACACGAAATCATCGGGAAAGTCGTCAGCGTTGGTAAAGCGGTGGATCGTTTCAAAGCAGGCGACTGGGTCGGCGTAGGCTGTATGGTGGACTCCTGTCAACAGTGCGATGCCTGCGATGAAGGGCTGGAACAATATTGCGAAGAAGGGCCTACGCTTACCTACGGCGGTTTCGATCGCCACGATAGTCTGCCAACCTTCGGGGGCTACTCTGAACGCATCGTCGTCTCCGACAAATTTGTGCTGAGTATGCCGGAAGCGCTGGACATGAAATCCGCCGCGCCGCTGCTGTGCGCCGGTATCACGACCTATTCGCCGTTGAAACACTGGAATGTTGGCCCCGGTGATAATGTCGCCATTGTGGGATTGGGCGGTCTGGGACACATGGGGCTGAAATTCGCCAAAGCGCTGGGCGCAAATGTCACCCTCTTCACCCGTTCTCCAGGCAAAGAGCAGGAAGCCCGCCGCCTGGGCGCCGATCGTGTGGTCATTTCTACCGATCCGACACAGATGGAGAGTGTTATCAATCACTTTGACATTATTCTTGATACCGTACCAATGCAGCACGATCTCAATCCTTATCTGACCACGTTAAAGCGTGACGGCACGCTGATTCTGGTGGGATTGATCGAACCCATTGAACCAACCGTGCATAGCGCGCCGCTGGTGATGGGGCGTAAGGCTATCGCCGGCTCGCTGATTGGCGGCATTGAAGAAACGCAGGAAATGGTGGATTTCTGCGCCGAGCATGGCATTAGCTGTGACGTTGAGATGATCGATATGCAGGATATCAACACGGCATACGAGAGAATGTTAAAAAGTGACGTGCACTATCGATTTGTCATCGATATGGCATCATTAACATCCAGTTTCGCCGGGTAAGCGCCATGCCGGTGGACGCCGGGCATTGACGGCCATTTCTTCGCTTATGGTATGCTGACCCCATCGCAATCAGGGATCTAACCAAAACATCATGAGCGAACATGGCGGTAATGTGCTGGAGATGGCGCTGAAAATCGGCGTTAATGCCGATGAAATTATCGACTTCAGCGCCAACATCAATCCATTGGGCATGCCGGCGTCGCTGAAAGCGGCGATCGCCAGCCAACTCGAACGCGCCGAGCATTATCCTGACGTGGAATACCGCGATCTTCATGCCGCCCTCGCCCGCGCTCATGGCTGTTCACCTGAGCATATCATGGCCGGCAACGGGGCAACGGAGCTGATCTATGCGGTCGTCCAATATCTTCAGCCTCGCCGGGCGCTGCTGCTGACGCCAGGGTTCGCGGAATATCGCCGGGCCTTACAGCGCATGGGTTGCGCCATTGATGATTATGCCATGTCGGCAAAGGACGGTTTTCAGCCTGATGTCCGGCTGCTGGCCGCGCTGGATAAGACTCACTATGACTGCCTGTTTATCGCCACCCCCAATAATCCCACGGGACTGATGCCTGATAGCGCGCTGTTGCAGGCGATTGTCGAACGCTGTCATCAGCGCAATACCGCGCTGATCGTTGACGAAGCGTTTATCGACTTTCTGCCCGACGCTCCGGGTCTGATCCCCCAGCTAATGACCTTTCCCCAACTGTATATCCTGCGCTCCCTGACCAAATTTTTCGCGATCCCCGGTCTGCGACTGGGTTATCTGGTCAGCGCCGATCGGCGTGCAATCCAGACCATGAAACAATCACGGGAACCGTGGACCATTAATGCCTTTGCCGCGCTGGCGGGGGAAACCATGCTGGACGATACGCCTTATATCGCCGCGACCCATCGCTGGCTGGCAGAGGCGCAGCAGTGGCTCTATCGGGAACTGAGCGCGATGCCCGAACTGCAAGTATGGCAGCCCGCCGCCAACTATATTTTCCTGCATTTCCTGCGCCCGGAAATTCCGCTTCAGCAGGCGCTGTTAGCGCACCGGCTGCTGATCCGCGCCTGTGCCAACTATCCCGGTCTGACGGCCAATTATTATCGGGTTGCCATCAAAAGCATGGCCGACAATCAGCGGCTGGTGGCTGCGCTGCATCAGGTGTTCGGTCATGGCTGACGCACGTTGCCCCGCGTCCTGCGGTGAATTGATTCAGGGATGGATTCTCGGCGGTGAAAAACTGATCTCCTGCCCGGTGAACTGGTTCAGTCATGTCTCCGTCACGGACGGTCAGCCCGATGGCCCCGAGCGACCGCGCATGCGGCAAATGTTAAATAGCGTTATTGCTCATCTTGGCCTGCCTGCGGATACCGGACGCGGATTACGCATTGAATTTACCTCCACGATCCCTGTCGCTAAAGGCATGGCCAGCAGTACTGCCGATATCGCCGCCACCGCACAGGCAACGGCCCGTCATCTCGGCACAATACTGGATGAAGCAACCCTCGCCACACTGTGCGTTCAACTGGAACCCACCGACAGCACGCTGTTTCGCCAGTTGACGCTGTTCGATCATCAAACGGCTCATACGCAAATTGCCTGCGACTGGCAGCCTTCGGTGGATATTCTGCTACTGGAAAGCCCATACACGCTGGATACGGCGAACTATCATCGCCTCGATCGTCAGTCGTCGTTACTGGACAATGCCGATGTGTTGGAAAAGGCCTGGCGTCTGTTTTGCGCGGCGGCGGCTAAACAGGATAATGCCCGGCTCGGAGAAGCCTGTACGCTGAGCGCAATCGCCAGCCAGCAGATACTGACCAAACCCGCTTTCAGCGATTTACTGGCCGTGGTTGAAGACGCCGGGATACATGGTTTGAACGTCGCTCACAGCGGCAGCGTAGTGGGGTTACTGCTCGACAGACGCATACACGATGTGGAAAAACTCATCTGGCAATTACAACAGCGTAATATTACCCGTCATTATCTCAATCACTATCTGCTGCCGATGGTTGCTGGCGGCGTGCGATAACGCCTCCCGCCGTCACTCTGCGACTGCGCGAAGTGACGGCGGCGGTGATTGATTAATCACGCGTGATATTCGTGGGGGATAGTTGCTTTGGGAAGAAAATCAACGCGGCGCCATATGACTACCACCGCCACCGCCGTGACCGCCGCCGCCATGACCACCGCCACCGGGAGGTGGGAACAGGCAGCCGCTCAATGCAGTAATTAGCGTGATCACTCCGATTATTTTAAATATACGACTCATGCAGACCTCTGTGTAATAAGAACGATGTTGCAGGCGAATCATAAAGAGGCGGACAGCAGCAAACAATGCAGAATAATCTTGAAGAGAACTTTATAAACAATTGGTTACATTCACATACTCATTCCTGTTCCAACCCAAACGGCTTCTTTAAATCGTTTATCGCGACAGACTCTCTCAGCGCTATCTCACCTTGCCGTTCAATTTTCTGGCAGGGCTCCGCTTTCTGTCCGCCGGCCATTTTGCAGCCGATGATGGCGGATCAGAAACATGTCATCACCGCACCGCCCATTTCCTGCGCTCTGGCGGGAAACAGGCAAAAAAAAGCTCTTCATCACCGGTGCACAAACCGGGAATGAAGAGCCTGTTAGCATGACGTCAGATATCGAGATCTCTACCGTATTACTTATTCGTCACACCATATAGCGGATTACGACGCTGCAACATCTGTCCACCATCACGCGTCAACGGCACCCATCCAACAGCACCGCGCTTCACGGTTGGTTCGGTGAACAGCAGGTCAAACGGTATCGAGATATAGAAACCTTTTGTAAAGCTGCCTTCCCCGTATTCGCTCGAACTGACGTCCGTTTTAGTGGCAAATGCGCCAGCAATGATACCGCTGTCAAAGCGGCGGGACAGATCAATCGTTACCCCTTTATCCCCTGCCAGATAACGGCCGACACTGACCTTCGCCAGCGCCCCTTCCACAAACGGCAATTCCCAGTAGGCGGTCAGATGCCCGGTCACCACGTCGTAATCGGCCATCCTCATGACGTCGTTCCAGTCACGCTGTTTCACGTAGTTGACATCCATCCCCAGCGCCCAACTTTTACCAAACGGCCGATACAAGACTTCAGAACCGACGCCGGCATACATCATTTCCAGATAACCGCCATACACCTGGGTGTACCAATCCTGCGCCGGATTATCCATACGGGTTAATTGCAGATTGGTCAGCAGTAAATCAGAAGAGGTGACATATTCCCGGATCCAGGTCCTGACGCGCGGCAATGATGTGCCGTCCGCCGGCGGGGTTGTATAATTGAACTTATCGTAATTATCCAACAGATTCAGCGACGCCGATCCGCCGATTGACCAGTGGTCCGTCAGGCGATAATCAACACTGCCGGCCAGAGCGACCTGATACATATAGAATGATTCAGGCCCGCCAATCGATTGGGTCAATGTGGGTTCCAGCGAATAGGAAAAACGCTGCGGTTCAGTATGCAATACCTGCTGACCACGGATCTCGGCCACAGGCTCCGCACGATGCGTTTCCGGTTCCGCTTGCCCTAACGGCGTGGCCGCCTGCTGCACCTGATGGAACGCCCTGGCATCCACCTGCGTACTGGCTATCGGCAAACGCTGGCTACGCTGCACGATGTGATATTCGCTGACATCTTCGGGTACATGGTTCGCCAGCACCGTCGCGGCGCGCAAAGATGCTTCATCGCTATCGCGATATTTATCCTGCTGGGCCACCACCGTCACTTGATGCCGATCGGCATAAATATCAGCTTCTCTATACCCGGCTTTGTCGTCCAGCTCTTTTGCCACCTGCTGCCAGTTGGTTCCTTTTCCGTCATGAACAGGGGCATAAACCGGCGGAGCATTATCAAGATGCGTCGGTTTCAGGCTGTCAAAATTGGTCCTCAGGGTAAAACCCCACATCAGGGTATTACCGCGCTGCCAGGAGAGCGTCGTGTCCAACACATCCCCTACGCGGTACACCATACCGATGTTAAGAGGCGAATCCTGCTTGATTTTCTCACTGCGGCCACGATCGGCAGCTTCATTACTGTAATCGTTACCCTCATATTCCAGCTTCAGACGGAGCGGGTCCCACGGCGTTTGATATTCGATCCCTGCGAACAACGCTGCCGGGCCGTGGAAAAAGTTCTTAACTTCAAATTGCCCGCCGCCCGTTTTATAAGAATCACTGCGCTGGCAGAAACTATCTTTCAGAGAGCAGGCGGGATTCTTGATATTGCCGCTTTCGGCCATATTGCCCCAGCCCATGCCAAGGGTGAAATCAAACGGCCCCAGCCGCTTACTGGCCACCAGATATTCACTGTCGAATAATCCTGTTCCGGCAATATCACGGAATCCTATTGACACATCGGGTAGCCAGTAGCTTTCCTGCCACAGTCTGGCTTTCAGATCGAAGGCTTTGTCCTTATAGGTTTGATCACCGCTGAAATCAACATTACTACTATAAGAGCGTGTGCGAATATCGGTATAACGCACCGTCGTTTCCAGCCAGTCAAACAACTGTAGCGAAACCGAATAGCGACGATATTCATCGTTATCACGGTAGTTCACGCTGAACTCCCCGGTTTCCGCCATACGCGCCGTCGGCATTTGCAATAAACCGGTGCCGCCAAAGTCGGACTGCGAGACACCGGCAGGTTGAAAGCGGGTATTCTGGTTGGTCGCGCTGCCATCTGTCGCTTCGGCAGCCATCGCCTGAGCACTCAAAATGCTGCCAATTGCCAACGACAGACAGCCAAGTTTAAAGTTCCTGTTTTTTGTCATTAGAATGGGATCCGGTTAGCAAGATAGTCAGCAAGTTGATCGTTTAGCGAGGCCATGTCATCCGGCAACTTTGACGGATCAAAACCAATAAACAGCGTTTCTCCTGCGGCAGGCTCAATATGCCGGCGATTCCACAACGCCAGCGGCACCTTACGCCATGTACCATCACCGCCAATCAAATAGCCGAAACTGTTATCTGCGCCGGCCAACAATCGTTTACCCGCGATGTAACGTTCGATTGACCATCCAGACCGAAGCGCTACGCGGCCGGAGGTTTCCAATTCGCCGACATCGGCTGACGTATTCAACAAACCAATCAATGAAAAGTTGTCGGCATACAGCGGCACATACAGTGCGTATTCTCCTACCAGCGGGCGATTATTTTTCAGGTGAACCCGCACCCGATCGGGGTCGAGTTCAGTGTGAATTCGACCGGCAACGTTGATCGGTTCCAACGTTTTACGCAGCAACCACGCCGATATCGCCAGATCGCCATCGCCTGAATTACGCCAACGCGTTTCCAACTCCGCCAGTTTCTCGCCCAGCTTATCGCCCTGTTCATACGTTTTCTGCGTGGTGGCAAAATCTGAAATCAACGCCGCTTGCCAGTTTACATTTGGCGGAAAAGCCACCTGCTCATAAAATTTTTCAAGACGCGTACCCTCTTCCAGCTTAACAACCGCAAGCGTTTGCTGCGGATCTTTGACGGTTAGCTGGGCGGCTGTCGCTACGCCGGAAACCAGCAGCAACAAGGTAGCCATACGAGTGAGTGCCAACATTTAAGCCCCTTATTGTACGTATGGTTTTAATACGGTGAATTTCACCAATGCCATGTCAGGCCCCATATACTGATAGCTCTGCACCACCTGTCCATTCGCCGGCTCAATCCAGTAGCTATTGGTATAGCTTTCATTCAGCGCCGGCACGGTAACCTGCTCATCAAAACGCACCAGCTCACGAGGTTTATCCAGAATGGTCAGCGTTTCTTTACCACGGGAACGGAATACCGACGTGATCTCATAGCCGCCCCGGAACACCTGAGCCCACTCAACGCGGCTTTGCCACGTCATCGGCGTGGTTGATTCCAGTAATCCCAGTGCCAGTGGGTCCTGCCCAAGATTACTGACATACGTAATATCTTCACCAAATCCCTGGGTTTTTATCAGCCGACCATGCTGCGTTACGACCATATTCTTGTCAGCGGCAATCCATTTCAATTGTTCCTGCTCAGCAAACGCCAATACCACAAAAGCCTGCGGCGCCTTGCCTACTTTCAGATAGGCGGACGCATAAGGGGTATTTTGCACCTGACTGGCGGTAACGTGGATGTCATCCTGTCCCAGAAAGGCCAGCCTGGCCGTTTTTCCCAACGATTCCATCTTCTGGGAACAGCCCATCAAAAGAAAGGGGGAAATAGATATGGCAATCAATGCTTTCGTTCTTGCCATTCGTTTTATTGTTGTCATCGAATGAAATTCCCGCCGAACAGCGCGATCCAGAAAAAGAAAGGCCACCGAAGTGGCCTTGGGATTTACACGAAATTATTGAGTAATCGTTGTGGTGCTGGTGCTGGTAGCAGAACCACCATCATCGTTCTCAGCAACGGCAATAGCGATACCCGCAGCCACAGCGGCAGCGGCACCAATAGCAATCCAACCGGTGGTACCAGCAGCAACGCCGGACCCTGCGGCGCCAGCAGCGCCGCCAGTGTTAGAAACACCATCAACAGCAAACGCATTAGACGACATAGCCAGTACTGCGGCCAGTGCAATTAACGTTTTCTTCATTACGATTTCCTTTTTTGAATATGAAGTACTTCAGGGGGAGATATCGCCAGTTCGACCATACCCCGACCTTCATTCCGACCAGACCATAAGTAGGGTATAACTCCCTATTCTACCGTTAGTCAGCCGAGACTGGGGAGCCTCCCAGCCGTGCATACAGGTGCATGGCAGTAAAAACCGCTCCAAACAGAGAACCGAGGCGCCTGCCTCAGATCAATTTTCGCAACACCGTTAAAAATAGCAAGATTTTGACATAATAGACAATGAAGATAGTGGCGAAAATGAAAGTTGGCTTAAGCAAACTTGCAAAAAGAAGGTGAAAAACACTATAACAATCTGAATGATAAGAATATAAACCGCATTTTAAGCAAAAACGCCAGATATATCCTAATCTGGCGTTTTTATCTAACCACTCTCGTTGCATAAGCAACAGATTACATTATTCCAGCCACTCGGTGTGGAATACACCTTCTTTATCCGTACGTTTGTATGTATGCGCACCGAAATAGTCACGCTGAGCCTGAATCAGGTTAGCGGGCAATACCGCGGAACGATAGCTATCATAGTACGCAATAGCCGCGGAGAACGTTGGCGTGGGAATACCCTGTTGAACAGCATAGGACACCACATCACGCAGCGCTTGCTGATATTCGTCGGCGACTTTCTTGAAATAAGGCGCCAGCAACAGGTTGGCGATATCGGCCTTTTGCTCATAGGCATCGGTAATTTTTTGCAGGAACTGCGCGCGAATAATACAACCCGCGCGGAAAATTTTGGCGATCTCACCGTAGTTGAGATCCCAGTGGTTCTCTTCCGATGCGGCTTTTAACTGAGAGAACCCCTGCGCATAGGAGACGATCTTGCCCAGATACAGTGCACGACGCACTTTCTCAACGAACTCGGCCTTATCGCCGCGGAACGCCTGCGCCGTAGGCCCAGTCAGGACTTTAGACGCCGCCACGCGCTGATCTTTCAGAGAAGACAAATAGCGGGCAAAGACAGACTCGGTGATCAACGACAGCGGTTCACCCAAATCCAGAGAGCTTTGGCTGGTCCACTTGCCCGTACCTTTGTTTGCCGCTTCATCCAGAATCACGTCAACCAGATATTTCCCGTCTTCGTCTTTTTTGGTAAAGATATCAGCAGTGATTTCAATCAAATAGCTGCTCAGTTCACCTTTATTCCATTCGGAGAAGGTTGATGCCAACTCATCATTACCCAGATTCAATGCCTGTTTCAATAGCGCATAGGCTTCGGCAATCAGCTGCATGTCACCGTACTCGATGCCGTTGTGAACCATTTTCACATAGTGACCAGCCCCATCCGCGCCAATGTAGGTGACACAGGCTTCGCCTTCGGCGCGCGCCGCGATTTTTTCCAGGATCGGCGCAACCAGCTCATAGGCTTCTTTCTGACCACCCGGCATGATAGAAGGCCCCTTCAGCGCGCCCTCCTCACCACCGGAAACGCCAGTGCCAATGAAGTTAAAGCCTTCTGCGGACAGCTCACGGTTACGACGAATAGTATCTTTATAGAAGGTGTTGCCGCCATCAATGAGGATATCGCCCTTCTCCAGATACGGCTTCAAAGATTCGATGGTTTTATCGGTCGCTTCTCCGGCTTTTACCATCAACAGAATACGACGCGGTTTTTCCAGGGATTCAACAAACTCTTCGACGGTGTAACACGGAACCAGTTTTTTGCCTGGATTTTCTGCAATAACCTCGTCGGTTTTATCTGAAGAACGGTTAAAGATGGAAACGGTATAGCCACGGCTTTCAATATTCAGCGCCAGATTGCGCCCCATCACCGCCATACCGACAACGCCAATTTGCTGTTTGGACATTAAAGCAACTCCTGTCTGAAGGATAACCTGCCCGCCGCCGCAAACACGTGAGTTGCAAACCCGCAGGCAATTAAAAACAGGCTCACATGGTAACTCAGCTTTACGTGAGTGGGTAGTGATTGGTTTAATCGCCACACCCCGTGATTTTATCCCGTACCTTTTCCATTTTTCGCTGAGATTTTGCCGTTTTATTAAAGGGTTGCGTAAGATGCGGAAAACGACTTATTGCACGCTCCCGTTTACCTTCAACTGAATGCGCAGAGATAAAATATAGAGATCGAATGTTATCAACTGAAAATCAGTCTTATTGGGACAGATCCCCAGTTGGTATGGAGGAAGGAACCAACCGCCTCAGGCTATTTCAGGATAAACAGTCGTTGCAGTTCGCGTCGGTTACGAGCCCCCGTTTTACGATACAAATTCTTCAGGTGCGTACGTATGGTGTTAACGCTTAAATTAAGCTGTGCGCCGATCCGCTCATTATTCATGCCAACGCCCACCAATGCGGCAACGGCCTGCTCGGCAGGCGTAATCTTTTTATTCCCCTCGTCTAGCCGTTTCTGGCGGACAACCGGTTGCTCTTTCAACAACGGGGCATAGAGCATGCGGGCAAATATGCGCGTCTGGGACAGCTGTGCTTTAATACTAATACTTTCATTCGTTTGATTTTTACCGGATTGCTGAATACCCCACACGGCCACCGGCAATCCTAAAGAGCGGATCACCGACACCATGGTCACACCACCGACGCCGACCAGCCGCGGCGTTACGTTCAGCTCTTTTTCTATGGCATCCGAAAGGATTCGGATCACGGGAGAACTACCCGGCGTAATCGGCGCATCCGGGGTAATTTCTACATAGCCAAAAGCAAAAATCACCTTCTCTTTCTTTTCAATCAGCCGCGCCAACTGCTGAAGATCGTCCATCACCGGTTCCAGCGCGCAATTCGGCATTAAACGAATATCCAGATAAAACACAAAATTCGCCGGAACATGATTCAGGCCGGTACAGTTGGTTTCCGAATGCGTGGGCGTAATGGTTGACATCGGCGGAAAAAAGAAAGGATCCGGGCAGGCATAACGCCGGCGCACATGTTTCAGGCGAGAAATAAATCGCGCGGCGGCCTCAAAACAATTTGGGCCTTCACTAAAACCGGCGTGATATTCCCGCCCACGAACATCAATACGTACCCAGGCGTTACGTTTCTCGCCAATTTCGATAATGCTGCCATTTTCATTGCCATAATCCGGCACCACGATCAAATCGTCAGCGCGAAACAGGTTCGGCGTCTTATTGAGAATATGGCCGATACCTTTGGTGTAATCGGTAATTCCTGCGCTGGTGAATACCACGCCAATGCCCATCGGCGGCGTGATATTCAATTGCTTGACCGCCTTTAGCAATAACAAGGCCGATACAATCCCCTGATTATTATCTTCCACCCCCCGACCATAAAGGCGGTCGCCATCAATGCGCAGCGTGAAAGGATCGCTAATCCAATTTTCCACAGGGCCTGGCGCAGCGACATCCATATGCGTCACCAGCCAGAGCGTCTGTTTGCATCCTGCCGGCAAATAATGCGCCACCAGATTCGGACGTAATTTGTTGTGGGCCTGAAGATCCAATGCATCCATACGTTGCACCCGGCATAATCCATTATGATAAAGCCAGTTTTCTATCCAACGGGCCTTTATTTCTTCACCCTCCCCGCCGTGTTCGGGATTAATTGCCGGGCGACAGACCAATTCCCGGTGTAACCCCACCACTTCACCTTCCTGCTGCACAATAAAATTTAACAATTTATTCATAAAAAAATAACCATTGCAGAAAGAATGAAAGGTATCAACATCAATATGTTGGCCCGCACAACAGCGTTTTACCGTGATCGCCCACATACTGTAAATACAAAAAATCAATTTCACCCCCACTTGACGACATTTCCCCTCTTCTGGGAGGTGATATTGGTGTTTAAAAAAACAAAAACACTTAAAAAACAAAATATTAAATAACATTTCGAGGGGGTGATATCTCGGTTCACCCCCCACTATTTTTCTGCTCGTATCCCTGCTGCCACACATCCGGACGCGAATAATTATGGCAATAAGCATCAAACTCCGCTTCCCGGGGGGTGAATAACGAATCAGATAAAAGGTGATAGGAATATTCTGAGTTTCGACTACTCTGAACATGAAAGGAAATAGGTGATAAAAGAAACTCACCGGATAAGAGAATATTACCCGTCGATATTATTTCGCATCAAATAGTCGTTTCGTTTTTCATAAGTTAAAACAAATAAGATAATCGGCTACCGACAAACTTATAGCATGCCTTATATCGGATTAATTGGTTCATGGCGTTATCAGGATTTTGAACTGAGTGGATTAATAAAATTCAGCGATTGGGTGGAGAGGAAGAGCAACGACGAACACGATGACAGAGACTTGACCATACGTAATAAAGGAAATAATGCCCGTCATTTCTCTGCAACCGTAAACGCAGGCTACTATTTGAAGTATGGCGGGTACATCACCCATTTTCTAATGGGAGACAATAACAGGATAATACCGGGTTAATGACTTAACCGATAAAGATGGAATTTGAGGACGGTTATTATGGCAAAAAACAACTCCCTGAGCAGTATCATTACGGCATTGGCGAAATCCATGGCGCAGGCCCAAAATGATGTGGCAGAAGCACAATCTCTAAATATGTTACGTTTTTTCAAAAGAAAACGCAGAAGAGATCCGAATCCAGAGCTTAGCGACAAAGAAAATTATTTACCCGGTATTTTCCCCAGAAGATTAAAAATTGGATTACCCTCACATCGTGAAAATGCCACTGATAATGATGTCGACTATTACTGTGTTCCTTTTATCAATCTGGTGCCATTAAGCAGCGTACGAATTGAAAAAGCGTCTGCCGAGTTCGAGGTCGGGCTCACCAATATTGATGAATTCGAGCCTGAACCCCAAAACGAACCCGATCAGAATAATATAAAACTCTTCGCCAACGACATTCAGGACGATCCTGAAATTCTTGCCCATCAGCCTTCTTTACAAATTGATATCGGCAGCGGGATACTGAAAAAAAATAACGGATTATTAGCGAATATAAAAGTCGAGCTCGTTCATCAGGACACACCGGAAGGCGTCATGCGAATGGTTAATGAGTTGATTAATACCTCACAAGGCTATTTTTATACTGGAACGAAACAGGGAAAAAACGACCGGGAAGATGACCTGTCGAAATGGTTTTATAAAAACAAGAAAGATGTTAAGCAATAATTACACTTACAACACAAGGAGTAACAATCATGGCAAATGAGATCGCCAACCAATTTAACGGATTACCCATGAATACCCTCATTGGCGCCCCGTTACAGGCCGCCTGCGAGGCACAGGTGATGCTGGCTCGCGCCACAGCGGATTTTATCGATGAAATTGGATTTAACACTACCTACAAGGATAATGAGAAAAAAACAGTCGATAAAAAAACGGTTCGAAGCGTTGCATTTGAATTCCAACAAAATATACCTACAGCTAAAGCCGATGGTTCTGGAGAGATTGAGAAATATGACCTCCAGGATATGGTTATCAACGTTCCTCTATTATCCATCGTCAATATTCCGGCGTTAGCGGTCAAAAAAGTGGATATCACTTTTGATATGGAGGTGAAATCCGCCACGGAAGATAAACGCGCATCAGATGAAAATATGGAGCTCAATGCTGGCGGCGGATTGTTTGGCTGGGGAGTAAAAATCAAAGGTAATGTCAGCGCCCATCAGGAAAGTACGCGCAAAACCGATAACTCAGCCAAATATCATATTGAGGTACATGCCTCGGATGATGGTATGCCGGAAGGACTTTCCCGTGTGCTGGATATTATGCAATCGGCGATCCAGCCCATTCCCAAACCTGAAAATACAAACTCAGCAGGAACAAGTTAAGGATCAAATACCAGAGTAGCGATGAATAAATCAACATACGGTATTTGATATGTTGAAACAGGGTAAGAATATTGAGGTTCTTACCCTATTCCAGCACTTATCACCCGGCAAGGAGGACAGAATATGGCAGGACAGATATTTGATCTCACCAGCGTCCGGTTTATCAAACGGATCACCATAGGCAACCCCAATCCTTCCATTCCCTATTCGGAAGAGGACTCGCAACAAGCGATCGATGTGCTGAACCGCTGTTTATCTGAATCCCCGAAAGGGCACATCGTGGGAATTGAGAAAAACTTCGTTTTACTCAACATGGGGGAACACCAGGTGATTCAGCAATGGCTGGTTTATCACATTGGATTTGAGCGAAAACCCCTGTGGCTGGCATAGCCATGAAAATTCCCCTCACCCGGCTAGCCCGCATTCTGCAAGAGGAAAAGCAGCGTACCCAGCAAGCGCTCGATCGCTGGCTGGCGGAATACCATATGCGACGCCTGATACATTTCAGCCAGCGCTGGCAAAAAGATATAGCACATACCCGCCCAATGCTGGACTGCCATTGTTATCGTCTTACCTTGCAGATTGCCTTCAACGCTTACAGTCTGAAAAACCGCCAGACGGTACTCTACGGAGGCAAACCCGGCATCCTGACACGTTGGTTCAGAACCTGGCGAATGCATCAGGTCGTAATAAAAATTCACGCGGCGTCCTCCAAACAAGAATCGCACTACGACATTTTTATCGACGGACGCGCGATCAAAGAAATCAATAATAATGTTGTTTGACCCCGCCGCCATAACGGCAATGCATATTCATGCTCTTTTTTAACGAGGTATTTTTATGGCAAACATCCCTATTTCAACGGGTCGCGCAGGTATAGCGCTTATCAAAAGTTTCGAAGGGTGTAGACTTACCCAGTATCGGGATGCCGTAGAAAAATGGACCATTGGCTATGGTCATTTAATTCTGCCTTGCGAAAGATTTGATCACACACTAACGGAAGAAGAAGCGGAAGAATTATTACGCAACGATCTAAAAATCATTGAAGGGCAGATACTGAAACTGGTCGACGTTGATATTAACCAAAATCAATTTGATGCGCTGGTTTCTTTTGCTTTTAATCTTGGCCCAGGCAATTTAAAACGCTCGACACTTCTGCTGTATCTCAATCAAGGGAAATATACAGAGGCCGCAGAACAGTTTCTACGCTGGAATAAAGCAGGCGGGAAAGAATTGTACGGGCTGACCAGAAGAAGAGCGGCGGAAAGAGAACTGTTTTTACTGAAAGAGTAAAAAACCATCACGTTTCATTCCGTTCTTTATTTGGGGACATGACGTCATTTCAGAAAACGGTGACGATAAGCCAGACGAGTTTGAGGGTTTGCTATTTTACTTTGATATGCACACGTTAGAGATCGATGCATAAGATGCCTGCATTTTGCAGGCATCTTAAAACGGACAACATCCGCCATCCATCAACCCTGCTTTTTCAGCAACGCCTTGATGCTTTCCCTGAATTCCGCACCCAGTTCAGGATTACGCAATCCGTAAGAAACGAAAGCCTGCGCATACCCTAACTTACGGCCACAGTTGAAATTTTTGCCTGCCATTTGCACGGCATCAACCTGCTGGGTCGAAATCAAATCAGCAATCACATCGGTAAGCTGGATACGGCCCCAAGCGCCGGGAACCGCTTTAGCCAACAGCGGCCAGGCATCCGCTGTTAACACATAACGACCGACGGCAGAGAGATCCGAACCCGTTGCTGAAGGCGCTTCCGGTTTTTCGATCATTGATGTAATGGCAGACGCATCGCCGGGATTAACCAACGGGGTTTCACAATCCACTACCGAATACTCCGGCAACACTTCATAAGGACGGTGTTTGACCAATACCTGACTGCGCCCCGTTTCTTCAAAACGGGAAATCAGCAATGCAAGATTGTCTTTAGCCTGATCGGCGGTGTTCTCGTCCAGAACAACGTCCGGCAAAACGACAACAAACGGGTTATCCCCTACTATTGGTCTGGCACAGGACACGGCGTGCCCTAATCCCAGCGTTTCCCCCTGACGGACGTTCATGATGGTCACGCCTTTTGGGCAAATAGACTGAACCTCTGCCAGTAACTGACGCTTGGCGCGCTCTTCCAACAGAGATTCAAGCTCAAACGAGGTATCGAAATGGTTTTCGATCGCGTTTTTAGACGCGTGCGTCACCAGTACAATCTCTTTAATGCCGGCATTAACACACTCGTTGACGATTTTCTCAATCACCGGGCGATCGACTATCGGCAGCATCTCTTTAGGTATTGCTTTAGTCACCGGCAACAAATTCATCCCTAAACCTGCCACAGGGATAATGGCTTTCAATGATGTCATGAATTGACTCTCTTCAATCTGATTATTTTCACCTGGCAGCGTAATCCCGCTACACCGCGCATAACACTAAGATTACACCTAATCCGAATCAAAGCGATCGCGGGTACAGACTTTTTCTGATACATCGGACAATTCTGGTGCGGTTTATTAGTAAGAGAAAGTAAAGCTAAAAGCGCGAGTGTCCAATGTACCCGCTCCCAGACTTAAATGAGCGTAGTTTTGCAAACGTCCTTAACCGCAAACGCGGGGAGATGTTGTAAGGTTCAGGATCACAGATGGTTGGCAAGCGCTTCCAATGACTGATTGACAACGCTCAGCAAACAGGAGGGTGATAATTTTTTTGATATTTATCGCGGGGGGAGGAATAAATCAGAAAAGGGGTGATAGACACATGTAATTTTTTATTAATCTGTGTTTTATACTGTTACGGCTACATCAGCCAGATAATAATAAGGAAGCGACCATGAAGGATATCAATAAAACGATAGATCAGATGAAAACACGTTTACCTAAAGAACTGACGAACACACTTTTGCCTGAAGAACTGAATGAAGGAGATGTCCTGCTTTTTTCACCTGAAAAGGGTAGCTTTATCTCATGGGCTATTACTTTTTTGACCAATGCTCCCGTTAGCCATGCAGCAATGCTGTATAAAAAATCCCCGCTTAGCATTATCGAAGAAAGCCCGCCTCAGGTTGCTGTTAATGAGGCGCTGCACCGTTTTCATGACCGCACCATATACGTTTACCGGCATGCATCCCAGCAGGAATTATCGCCGGTTATTACTGCGGCTACGCTGCACCGTAATAACCTGGAACCCTATGATAATGCCAGTCTGTATATTGTGGGGATATTACTGTTGTATAAAAAAATCTCATTCCCTACGCTCGCTCAGAAAGTCATTTTGCGCATTTTGAAGAAGTTAACAGCAACGTTGACCCAATATCTCCAGCAGCATAAAAATCCGGGGAAAATGCCCATGGTTTGTTCGCAGTTCGTTGCCCAGTGCTTTGAAGATGCAGGTAGTCAATTCCAACTACATTTTCATCACCAGCTTCTGATCGCAGCCCACGGCCAAAACCTACTGGATAGGGCTGTGGAATTTATTGACCAGCATCCCTTCTCGGCCAGGAATACCGTTAACATTACTTCTAATGATACTGTTACTGAAAGTGATGAAGAGCTTTGCCGGGCATTATACGCCGCCATTGATAGCGGTATGGTCAACAACAATGTACCAGCCATTGATCCAGAACTAGCACAAGCTATTGAGGAGTTTGCGGGCATCAACGCAACGTTATCCGGTACGCAGAACAATGCAAATACATTAACCGCAACCCATCAATTACAGGCCAATATGAATATGTTTGTTTTCCCCGGCGATCTGCTGCAACACTGCACCAGTCTGAAGCCTGTGGGAAAAATCGAGATTTAATCCTCTGAACAACCAACCTGATTAACTGATTCACCTTATACCGGGCTCAGTGCCCGGTATCGCATCACCTGCGGTGAAAACTTATGACACTCCTACTCTGGGCCAAAGCCACGATGTATGGGCTAAAGCTAACACCCAAACTTCATTTGGCCGGATTTCATAAACCAACCGATAATTTTCGTGAAGGAAAACCTCACGAGTACCTGCAATCTCCCCCTTGAGCATGAACCCCGGTGAGCCGCCTACCCAACAGCTCCCTCTGTCAGCATAGTTTCCCCTGCGTCATTAGGCGGGGGAGCTCCCGCTGAAACCGTAGACAGCCATTAACTTCCCACCTGCGTAGGAATGACTCTCGAATCCGCCAGATAGGGACGAGTATAGATTTATTTGATTTTTCCCTGCCGCATCAGACAACTCTGGTATCATCCGATATACTACTGCACTTAATAACTATGTCTCTTGAAAAACGTTTATAGGTAGCATGATGAAAGGGATCGTACTCGCTGGCGGAACAGGTACACGGTTATACCCGATTACTCGCGGAATTTCGAAACAGTTACTGCCGATCTATGATAAACCCATGGTTTATTACCCTATTTCGGTTTTAATGCTCGCGGGTATCCGAGACATATTGCTCATTACTACACCGGAAGATATGCCCTCTTTCCAGCGTCTTTTAGGCGATGGCAGTCGCTTTGGCATTCAATTGAGTTATGCCATTCAGCCCAGTCCCGATGGTCTCGCCCAAGCCTTTATCATTGGCGAAGAGTTTATTAATGGCGAGCGTTGTGCCCTGGTTCTTGGCGATAATATCTATTTTGGTCAGAGCTTTGGTAAAAAACTGGAAACCGTTGCGGCAAAAGAAGAAGGCGCTACAATCTTTGGCTATCAGGTAACCGATCCTGAACGGTTTGGTGTCGTCGAGTTCGATGACGATTTCAGAGCACTATCAATAGAAGAAAAACCAACCACGCCAAAATCAAATTGGGCCGTTACAGGGCTCTACTTCTACGATAAAAATGTGGTTGAAATGGCTCGTCAGGTGAAGCCTTCATCTCGCGGCGAACTGGAAATTACCACGCTTAATCAAATGTATCTCGAACAGGGCGCGTTAAGCGTCGAACTGTTAGGCCGGGGATTTGCCTGGCTGGACACCGGCACGCATGACAGCCTGATTGAAGCCTCGCAATTCATTCATACCATCGAAAAACGTCAGGGACTCAAAGTTGCCTGTCTGGAAGAGATCGCATTCCGTAAGGGTTGGATATCTCGTCAACAGCTTGCGGAAGAAGCAGACGTTATGATTAAAACGCCTTATGGGCAATACTTAACACAATTAATCGCAGAAAAATAATATGCATGTCATTGATACCGCTATTTATGGCGCAAAAATCATCCAGCCAAAGGTTTTTGGCGACGCACGCGGATTCTTTTTGGAAACGTTTGAAAAGAAACGCTACCAGCAAATGCTGAATATCGATCTGGACTTTGTTCAGGATAATCATTCACGCTCAAGCAAAGGTGTACTGCGAGGGTTGCACTTTCAGCAAAAAAATCCACAGGGAAAGCTGGTGCGGGTCGTGCGTGGTGAAGTTTTTGATGTTGCCGTTGATATACGGCCAGAATCGCCTACCTATGGAAAATGGGAAGGAACCATCCTCTCGGAGGAGAATAAAATGCAATTCTGGCTGCCGCCAGGGTTAGCACATGGTTTCGTCGTGCTCTCCGATATCGCCGATTTTGAATACAAATGTACGGATTACTATAACCCGAAAGATGAAGGCTGCCTGCTGTGGAACGATCCTGAAATCGGTATTGAGTGGCCAATTTCAGAACCATTACTGTCAGAAAAAGACAGGCAAGGAAAACTGTTCAGAGATTTGAAATAATGAAGATATTACTCACCGGCGCAAAAGGCCAACTGGGCCGCTGTTTTCAGGATCGTCTTCCATCAGAATGGGAAATCTTGGCAACGGACTGCGATGAACTTGATATCACAGACATTGGGCAGGTTGAACAGGCGGTAGAACACTTTCAGCCAGATGCCATCGTAAATGCAGCGGCGTATACAGCTGTTGACAAAGCGGAATCAGAGCCCGAGTTAGCAGAACTAATCAATGTAGCAGGCCCGTCCAATTTAGCCAGCGTTGCAAATAAACAACATATACGCCTCGTTCACGTTTCCACTGACTATGTCTTTGATGGCAAGGCTACACAGCCTTACACCGAAACCAGCCCTACGAATCCATTAAGCGTATATGGCAGGACGAAACTCGCGGGCGAACAGGCGGTGATGAAAACAGCGCCTGATTCGATCATTGTACGTACCGCATGGGTATTCAGCGAGTATGGTAATAATTTCGTCAAAACCATGCTTAGGCTGGCTAAAGAACGAGATACGCTGAGTATTGTGAACGATCAGCGCGGATGTCCGACCTATGCCGGTGATTTGGCGCAGGCGATTATTGAACTATTGCAACAGCAGGCAAAAGGCGGGATTTATCACTATTGCGGTGATAGAGAGGTGAGCTGGTATGAGTTTGCTGAAGTGATTTTTGATGTTGCAGCAAATAAATCGGTTTTGGCAAAAAGGCCGATACTGGCACCGATAACAACAGAACAATATCCGACACCAGCCCACAGACCTGTTTTTTCTACGTTGGCTTGCAATAATGTCAAACGGTTAAGTATTGATTTATCCAACTGGGAAAAAGCATTAGAAAAAGTCATTTAACCAAATTCCTACTTTGCATAACACAAAGTAGGGATAGCTATCTCAATCTGAGCCAAAAAGATCGCGCGTATACACTTTTTCTATAACATCAGAGAGTTCATCAGTCATACGATTAGAAATAATCACATCGGATACCCCTTTGAACTCATCCAGATCATTAATTACCCGAGACCGGAAGAACGTATCCTCTTTAAGTACAGGTTCATATACCACAACCTCAATACCCTTCGCTTTAATACGTTTCATCACCCCCTGGATCGCTGAGGCACGAAAATTATCTGAGCCTGCTTTCATTACCAAACGATAAACACCCACAACCTTGGGGTTGCGTTCGATAATAGAATCGGCAATAAAATCTTTGCGAGTACGATTTGCTTCAACAATGGCGCTAATCAGGCTATTTGGTACACTAGCGTAATTCGCCAACAACTGTTTCGTGTCTTTCGGTAAGCAATAGCCACCGTAACCAAAAGAAGGATTGTTGTAATGGCTGCCAATACGAGGATCTAATCCTACTCCCTCGATAATCTGTTTACTATTCAAACCATGAATTTGCGCATAACTATCCAACTCATTGAAATATGCTACGCGCATTGCCAGATAGGTATTGGAAAAAAGTTTTATTGCTTCAGCTTCTGTTGAATCTGTAAAAAGTACAGGAACATCTTTCTTAATAGCGCCTTGCAGTAATAAACTTGCGAATATTTCCGCTCTTTCTGAACGCTCGCCGATAACAATACGGGAAGGATATAAGTTATCGTATAACGCTTTTCCTTCTCTTAAAAACTCAGGAGAAAAAATAATATTTTCCGTAGCGTACTTTTCTCTAATCATATTTGTAAAACCGACTGGAATAGTTGATTTTATCACTATAACTGCTTGAGGATTAATATCTAAAACATCACAAATAACAGACTCAACAGACTCTGTATTAAAATAATTAGTTTTTGGATCATAATCAGTTGGTGTGGCAACTATTATGAAATCAGTATTTTTATATGCTAACTCTCTATCTAGAGTTGCGCTAAAGTTTAATGATTTATTTTGAAGAAAATCTTCTATTTCTTTATCTATTATTGGGGATATTTTATCATTTAAAAGCTTAACTTTTTCAGGAATCACATCTAGCGCAATAACAAAATGATTCTGCGCTAATAACATGGCATTAGAAAGGCCAACATATCCTGTACCTACAATTGCTATTTTCATTTTCTAACCATAAAATTAATAAAAAAATTGTAGTTTTTGTTTACAAAAATCAAGAAATTAACTTTAATAAAAAGATTTATACCAGTTTACAAAATTTGTCACGCCTTCATTTATTCCAATTCTGGGTTTATACCCTGTAGCAGTAAAGAAGTCTCTCGTATCAGCCCAGGTTTGATAAACATCACCAGGTTGCATTGGCAAAAAGTTTTTCTTCGCCTCTATACCCAATACATTTTCTAAAGCAGTAACAAAATCCATTAATTTTACTGGGCTACCATTTCCTATATTATATATTTGATATGGTGCAGAACTGGTCGCTAAACTTCCAGATTCAACACTCCAATTATCATTTCCCTTAGGAGCAGTGGCCGTGATGCGAACAATGCCCTCCACGATGTCATCAATATAGGTAAAGTCTCGACTTAAATTACCATTATTGTAGATATCAATAGGCTCATTATTTAATATATTTTTCGTGAATTTAAATAACGCCATATCTGGACGTCCCCACGGACCATAAACGGTAAAAAAACGTAACCCAGTGGTAGGTATATTGTAAAGATGGGAATACGAATGAGCCATTAGTTCGTTTGCTTTTTTAGTAGCAGCATATAATGAAACAGGATGATCTACTGAATCAACTGTAGAAAATGGTGTTTTATTATTAAGACCATATACTGAGCTAGATGAAGCATATACCAAATGTTTTATCTTACATTGCCGACAGCATTCTAAAATATTAAGGAAGCCGACTAAATTACTGTCTGCATACACACTAGGATTTTGCAATGAGTACCGCACTCCTGCTTGAGCTGCAAGATGAACTACGCAGTCAAAACTCTCAGACATAAACAAACTATTAAGGCCATCTTTATCAGAGATATCCAATCTGATAAATTTAAAATTATTCTCGGATTTCAAGATATCTAATCTAGATTCTTTCAGATTTATATCATAGTAATCATTGATATTATCAATACCGACGACAGTATCGCCTTTACTACAGAAAGATAGAGCAGCTGCATAACCAATAAATCCAGCTGCACCTGTAATCAATATTTTCATAGGTTCCACTCAAGAGTAAAAAGTTTAGCTTAGTAAGCTCGAACTAATTCTTTAACAGCCCTGACATATTCATTAATAACAATTTTCTCATCAAATTCATTCTCAGCTTTTTTACGACTATATTCTCCCATAGCCAATCTTTGAGCATGAGTCATATTTATCATACTTTCCATTTTTTCAAGAAGACTGAGACTAGATCTTGGCGTACATAAAAAACCATTAATACCATCAACTACAGTTTCTCTGCATCCGACATTATCTGTAGTAATAATTGGTTTTCCCATAGCACAAGCCTCCAAAAGAGATTTAGGTACCCCCTCTCTATAAAAAGAAGGTAAGACGATACAATCAGATCGCCCAATCTCTCTTTCAACATTTTGTGACACTCCCAAGTATGAAACTATGCCTTCATTAACCCAGATGTTTATTTGGTCTGATGATATCGCAGACGGGCTTACTGAATCAATAAACCCTAACAGGTTAAACTCGACAGAATCTCCATACTTATTTTTTAAAACTTTTGCGGCTTCCGCAAAATGAACTACACCTTTTTCTACTAATAATCTAGCGACCAAAAGAAACCTGACAACGCCATCATCTGGCGCCGAAACAGTGCAAAACCGTTCTAAATCAACTCCTGAACCAGGTAATCTTTTGGTCTTACTAATTGGAATAAGGTCATTATCAATGAAAAAACTTCTATCTGTTTCGTTTTGAAAAAAAACTTTATATGCTTTATTTTGAGATAACTTATATAAGTTTTTCACTATAAAATATAAAAAATTATTTTTATTAAAAGACACTCCCAACCCCGCAATATTATTAATAACTTTTGAACCTGCATAGTTTGCAGCCAATGTGCTATAAATATTATTTTTAGGCGTAAAATTTAACACAACATCAGGTTTTAATTTATTATAAATTTTAAAAAATCTAATTATCAATAAAACTTCCTTCAAAGGATTGATACTACCTCGTTCGATATGGACAGGAATAAAATCGGCTCCTAATGAAATTATTTTATCTGAATATTCATCTTTAGGGGATATAACAACGATAGAATAACCATTATCAATTAATGCCTTGATTGTATTTTTTCTAAAATTATATATATACCAACTAGTATTTGCAGTAAGCACGATAACGGCCATAACTCAACCTTAAGAAAATTTCAATAACAAATAAATACTTTATGAACAAAATATCATAACACTCCCGTATTCCCTAAATATCTTTTTTCTATGCGAGAAAATATCGGAATACAGTAAAAAAGAATAAGTAAAAATGGATAATACCCTTGTTTATATCTAATAGCACTACCATAATTCATAACACCAAATGGATATGTAGCGAAAAGTAAAAGGAGAGTAGAAAAAACTAGCATTGATATAAATGAAAGTCTAAATCTATTAGATATCAAAATAAAGAACAATGTTACTAATATAATAGTTATTATCAGCGACTCAATAAACACAAAAAGGACAATCATACTTCGTCCAGCCTCAGAAAATGTTGGTCCCCAAAAAGATAACAACATGCCTTCAAAAGCTTTTGTATACCAATCACTAGGCCTTACCCAAAACTCCTCACGACTCGCTCCAGCTTCGAGATCAAACCCTCGGATAACTCTGAATACCGTGTCAGAAATTACATCATTGAATGAATAGAGGGCAATTGCTATTGCTGTAATACCAATTATAGATACCATCAGAAAAATACTTGCATTAGAATTTTTCTTACCAAATAGATAACCTGTTAGATAGCAAACAATAATACTTGGCATATATTGTGGCTTAAATATAACAATGATATAAAATGCTAATAAAACAACAAAATAATTAAGCCGGTTAAATTTAAAGTATAACCTGACAATATCAGACGCCAGTATAATCATAAAACCTGATACAATTGCTTCTTTTGATGGAACACTGGTCCAGATTAAATAACTTGGAAAGGATAAGAAAGCAAGCAATGTGTAAAGTTGGCGACGTGTAAACGTGAAATCTCTTAGAGCATAAAACGTTAAGCATAAATTTATAATTGCAAATCCCAAGAATGCAAACGCACTACCACCGAGGCCAAGAATACCGCCAATAAAATCCATAAAAGCAGTAGAATCATAGAAAGTCCTCAGCGAAATATTCAAATCCGCATTAATATATCTTTCGCTATCACCAATTTTAGTAATGCTACTAAGAATAAAAAGTGATATTAAAGAATAAAGAACTTTTATTGAGAAAAAAAGGAACCAAGGTTTATTTATTTTCATATTTCCAGCAAAATTCAAATTTATTTTTACTTGTAAAAAAATATCTTACCAGAGACAGAAGTCTTAACACAGAGTGAGCAAGATTTTTTTTCCCAAAAACAATAATATAGATAAGAGAAAAAATGAAGAGAAATAACAAAGCATATTTAACTTTAAAAAAAGAAATAAACAAAAACAAAGAAAAGAAACCCAAGAAACAAAAAAAAGGAGATTGATTTAGGATCGTATATTTAATAGAACCATTTTTATAAGAATTAAATATATAATGAGAAAAATAATAACCAGTCCCATACCGTTTACAATAAGACCGAAGGTTTGATGCGTAGCTTGTAGTCTTTCTATTATTATGAATAATAAATGGAATATTAATACACTTTATATTATAGCCCAGACTCATAATATTAGATAAGACAAGTTGCTCTTCCCACATAATCTGATCTGGTTGAAATCCCCCAGACTTTATTAAAACATCTCTGCAAACTAAAAATGCACCACCAATGTGTTTGACATTAGACATATTTTTGTTTTTATAGAAGTCTTTCGTTTTAATTTCAAACTCGTTTCGGAAATAATTAAAAGTGTTTTCTTGGCGAAGTCCAATGCAACCAACTATAGAATCAGACAGAATATTTTCTGAAAAAATATTTTCTAGAAAACTTACATCCAAGAGCATATCACCATCTAAAAATAAAATATAGTTATACTTAGCATTTAATTCACCAACTTTTCTCGCAGCCGAAGCACTTCTATTTTTAGTAAGCTTAAATATTTTACAGTTTCTAACCTCTCGAGCAATATCAACACTTCTGTCAGATGAACCACTGTCTATATATATAATCTCGTATTCAACACTATCTAACTTAGAGATAGCTTTTGTTATAGATTGGAAACATCCATCTAATGATGCCTCCTCATTAAGTCCTATAACAACAAAAGAGATCGAAATCCTCGAATTATCCATCATTCTAGCCTAATATTCTGCTGTAAGGTTTCAAAGAAAAAGATTCATAATCACTTGGTTTGAGCACATCAAGTTTAACAGTGAGCAATTCATTGAGCACTAAATCAACCCTCTGAGAGGTAATATTGATATTATCTAATCTTAAATCTCTAGGATAGAAAATAGCATTATTAAAATCAGTACATTTTCTATGATATTCAACAAGACAAAAATTAATGCCTGATAAATATGCAGCAATCCCCCCATGTAGTCTAGTTGTAATAAAAAAATCACATTCCTTTATTTTCTCTATTGATTGTAGGGGATTTGCATGTTGCCAAAGGGAAACATTTATTCCATTTTCAGTAAGAAGATCGAATATATTTTTTGATATATAATAATCACCCAAATCATCATTAGTATTTAAAACAAAAACAATAACTTCAATGCTTCTATTTTTAGAGCAAAAATTAATAATACCATCAATAAGAGCGGAACTTCGTTTATCTTCAATTCTTTTATCGCCCCCCGCATATCGTTCATAAAAACATAAAGATACACCTAACTTCTGTGTATTAGAAGAATATAAGTTATTACGTTTGAAATAAGGATAGAGCACACCGGCTATATCAAAATTATTATCAGGTATATGTGTACATTTAATACGCTTACACTCATCAACAGATGCATTATCTCTAACTGAGAGATAGGATAAAGAATTAATAAACTTTCGACTAAACGCCTCATCTTTCTTGCTTGAAAAAGGACCGACTGAAACACCTATAGCGTACAACTTACAAACACCTATTCTTGCAAGAATATACTGAAGCATTCTCATATTATTTGATGTATTTGATGAAATAACAGATCCACCTGCAAGCACAATTTTATCGTATAAAAACGAGTAAAATAGCATAAAAAACATACGGGAAAGCTTGCTTAAAAAACTATTCCCTCGATAAATTTTACTTACAAAATCTGGTACTAAAAAATTAGCATCTATCCCATCAATCTTAGGAGATAATATAGCTATATCAATTTCAGTCTCATTCTTTAATGCTTCTAACGATGCAAGAGGGAAAAGATCGTCACCAAAGTTATTAAAACCGTAGTAGCCGGTAAATAATATTTTCATAAAATATATCTAGTCTAATTCTCTAATAACAACTGCAGGATTACCTGCCACCAAGACATTATCAGGAACAGAAGTTGTTAACACACTTCCTGCACCAACTATAGAGTTAATACCTATTGTAACGCCTTTTAATATGATCACATTTGAACAAATCCATACGTTATCCTTTATAACAATATCTCTGTCAATAGCATTTTTTTTAGTTTTCATACCACTTGTAATAGCATGAAAGTCACTTCCAAATATTTTAACATTATCACCGATCAAACAATTATATCCAATCTCGATCTTTGCTTTATTTGCAATAATACAGAAGCTATTATTAATTACCGTATTATCTTTAATAATAATTTCCGAGTCTACTTCTCGAGCTTCTATATATGCATATGTATTTAAATATCCAGGTGAATTTCTAACTCCGAAGGTAACGGAGCTATGTATTTTCACATTCCCTTTTCCTGTTATATATACTGGCTGCATAGCTCTAAAAGGGTGAATTCGGAATAATATTAAACCATAGTAAGCACGCCTTAAATATTGATGACTTTCAACCAAAAGTAACCTTATTATCCTAAAAAACCTTTTCATATAAAATTCTACCTATAATTCTAAAATCATATAAAAAGTAAAAAATATTTAACTTAATTTTCTCAGTTAAATTGAAATTATTCAAAGTTAGGGCTGCTTTCCTGCATTTTATAAAATATCTACGCCTATCAATGTAACTCTCTATGGTATTAAATGTGTTAGTTATATTAGAATCGTGTCTTCGATAAAAAGATATAAGCTCCGGAATAAACACTAGCTTTCCTGCGGAAGCTATTTTTAGATAAACCAGCCATTCTCCATAAAGCTTATATGATTCATCCCACCCAGAAACAGATAAGAAAACACTCTTCCTGAAACAGAGCCCGCAGCTTTGAAAAATATTTCTTTTAGACATCTCATATTTATAATTATTTGTGACTTTAATTATTTTAGGTGGTGAGATAAAATAATCGCCGACAATATCAGTTGGGCTCAAAATCTTTGATGCATTATGACAAATAGTGACATTTTCGTCGAGGAAAACATCTTTTACCTTATTAAGATGATTTTTATCTAATAAATCATCTTGCCCTAAGCAAACAATGAGTTCTCCTTTAGCCTGAGAAACTGCTTCATTAATATTCTTAGCTAATCCTTGATTTATTTTTTTCTCAATAATTTTAACTTCTGTAGGATACCTCGACCTCACCATGTTAACAGTATCATCTTTAGATGCATCATCAATAAGAATAATTTCAAAATTACGAAATGTTTGTTGTAGTATTGAATCAATAGTTTTAAAAATATATTTCTCGCCATTATAAGACGGTATCACTATCGTGAACATTGAACGTAACCTATAAATTAATTATAAATTTAAAACACTATACTAATTTCTTATAAAACACAGCGGTCAACATAAAAAAGAAATGCATTATATAATTACATACATATGCATATGTCACACCAATAACACTATTAGTTTGTTTAATAAACATAAATGACAATAAAATAAAGGAAATAGAAAATATTACTTCAGAAAAAATAACGATTTTCACCTCAGCTTTGGCAATAAGGATAAACGCAAGCAACCAAGATGATATCTTAATCACATCACCAGTGAGTTGCCATTTAAATAATTCTCGCATTGCCATGAAATCATTATTAAACAAAACCAAAATGATAAAATCCTTTAGTAAAAATATACTTAGTGACATAACAATAATAACAGGAAGGATTATTTTATATCCATTAATCAACTCTTCCCGTAACTCAGTCCGTTCTTTTATTTCTGAGAGTCGAGGTAAATAATAAGTACTTAAAGCAGTAGTAATAACCATCAGATACATAGTAGATATATACCAAATTGCCTGCCAATAGCCTGCAGCATCCCAACTAATTTTATCCACAATATAATTACGAACAATCAATTGAGAAATAGGAAGAGTCAATGCAGATGTTAATGCCATCCCCGCAAACCCTAGAAGTTTTTTACCTTCCACTTTATCAAATCTATGTAAAAAATTATCCCACTTTATTACTGCATGTTTTCTCAGCATCCATATAACAATTAGAAACACTACCGACTGATTTGTTACTAAAGCAATAAGAGCTCCATCTATACCCAAAAAAACAATCAATATAGTAGTGAAAACTAATCCATATAAACTTTGGATTATATTGATAGAAATAAAGGATTTAATTTCTCTTAATCCATTAAGGATAGATAAAATCAATTGATTTAATGAAAAAAGAATAATGGTAAACCCAAATATTACAAAAATATACTGATATTTTACGTCATGCAAAAAGTGCAAAGATGCGAAATTGGAAAAAAAAATGGTAAAGGCACCTACAATAGCAGAACAAATAATAGATATTTTAGCCGAAGTACTTATTAAAATAGGAACTTTCTCTTCCTCATTATTACCATACTCTGCAATATACTTAGTAACACCGCTATTTATTGCTCCCTTAGCAGCAGTCATTGCTATTTGGCTAAAATTCTGAAATTGCCCCACTAAAGCTAGACCAGTAGGTCCAACAAACATAGCAATTGCTTTATTTATTACTAGCCCGGCTAAGACTTTAATGGCCGTTGCAATAAAACTTAAAATAGAAGTTTTTATCAAGTTCATTGGTAATCATTTACCGCTTCTATCACTTTATTTACCTCACTCAGCGTCATTGTAGGTCCCATTGGTAGACTTAAAACTTGCTGGTGTATTTTCTCAGTAATAGGTAAATCGCCTATAACATAACCTAACTCTTGGTATGCCTTCTGCAAATGTGGTGGAGTTGGGTAATGTATTAATGTTTGTACACCTTTTTCTAAGAGATACGCTTGTAGTTCATCTCGGCTTTCGCATTGAATAACAAATAAGTGCCATACATGTTCACCAGTGGATTCAGGCAAATAAGGTAACTTGATTAAATTATTTTTTATTCCAGATGTATACGCTTTGGCTATTTCCTGTCTCCTGATATTAGTTGAATCCAAAAACTTCAATTTAACAGAAAGAAAAGCAGCCTGAAGCTCATCAAGTCGACTGTTTACTCCCTGATATAGATTTTCATATTTTTTATGAGAACCATAATTTCTCAATGCATTGAGTGCCGCTGCTAACTCATCATCATTAGTTGTTATCGCACCTGCATCCCCAAGTGCTCCAAGATTTTTACCTGGATAAAAGCTAAAACCAGCCGCATCTCCCCAAGCACCTGCTTTTTTACCTTCTAATGACGCACCATGTGCTTGCGCACAGTCTTCCAATACCAGAAGATTATATTCTTTTGCAATGAATATAATCTCATTCATTGGAGTTATTTGGCCATAGAGATGAACTGGCAAAATTACTTTTGTTCTTGGAGTAATTGCCGCTTTTACTTTATTAGGAGAAAGATTATATGTTTGGGGATCTGGCTCGACAAATACAGGCTTCAGCAGATTTTCGGTAATAGCAAGAATAGAAGCGATATAAGTATTTGCTTGAACAATAACCTCATCACCTTCTTTTAACCTCCCCAATTCCTTCCATGCTCTGAGGGTTAAAGTTAGTGCATCCAAGCCATTAGCGACACCAATGGCATATTTTGTACCACAGTAATCAGCAAACTGTTTTTCAAATGTCGAAAGCTCTTTTCCTGTAATATACCAACCTGAATCTAGTACTTTTAAAAAGCTATCCTTCAATTCATTTTTATAAGTCGCATTGATCTCTTTGAGATCGAGAAAATTAATCATCTTCATGTCCAATATATCGAATAATTTTAGCAGGATTACCAACAACAATCGCATTATCAGGAACATCTTTAGTAACTACCGAGCCAGCACCAATCATGCTATTCATACCAATTTTTATTCCTGGTAGTATCGTTGCATTCGCACCGATAGATGCATTTTTTTTAACTGTCGTTTTTAAAAACTGATCAGGATATACTTTTGAACGAGGTTTTTTATCATTAGTAAATGTAACACAAGGACCTATAAAAACATTATCCTCAACTATTATCCCATCCCATAAATACACTCCAGATTTTATCGTGACATTATTTCCAATAACCACATCATTTTCAATTAGAGTGTGTGCGCAAATGTTACAATTACTTCCTATAACAGCCTCTTTTAAAATCACAGAAAACTGCCATATCCGAGTGTTATTGCCTATATTTTCTGTTTGAACATCACTGAGGGGATGGATAAACATTAGAAGCCACCATATCTACAAATTTATCATAGTCTCGAATATAATCAGATTCATCATAAGGTTGGTCGGCCAAGACCATTAATACGCAATCATCTGAAAAATCATACATTTCATGCCAGAAGTGCGGTTCAATTACTACACCTTGAGCTGGATTATCCAGCAGCAACTCTATCTTTTCAGTACCATCATCCAACAAGAAACGACATGAACCACGCACAGCGATAGCTACCTGCTTTAGCATTCTGTGGGCATGGAAGCCTCTGCGTACACCTTCTTTTGTTTTAAACAAATAAAAGACCCGTTTAATGTCAAACGGAATGTTTTTACCTTCTTCTAATGCCACTAAGGCACCACGATCATCACCATGAGTTTGTAGCTGTAGAATTTTTATTTGCATAAATTTGATTCCATTATTCTTTGATCAATCGTTTAAGATATTGCCCATACTGATTTTTAATTAATCTATTTGCCGAATCTAATAGCTGAATATCAGTCAACCAACCATTCCGCCAAGCAATCTCTTCTAAGCAAGCAATTTTCATTCCTTGCCTTTTTTCAACTGTCTCAACAAATGTCGAAGCCTCAATAAGGCTATCATGCGTACCCGTATCTAACCAAGCGAACCCACGACCTAAAAACTCAACCTGTAGCTGCCCACGTTTCAAATACATATCATTTAATGTAGTGATTTCCAACTCACCTCTTACTG
This sequence comes from Brenneria roseae subsp. americana, assembly GCF_003115815.1. Classification (NCBI taxonomy): domain Bacteria; kingdom Pseudomonadati; phylum Pseudomonadota; class Gammaproteobacteria; order Enterobacterales; family Pectobacteriaceae; genus Brenneria; species Brenneria roseae. The sequence continues at coordinate 230,846 of NZ_QDKJ01000004.1, forward strand.
AAGGTTTCACTTGTTTAGACAAATCCACTACCTGATTATCGTAAAAGTAAAGCCCAGTTACCGCCCAATTTGATTTGGGGGCTTTCGGTTTTTCTTCAATAGAAATAACATTGCGGTTTTTATCAAACTCGACTACGCCAAAACGCTCAGGGTCTACAACCTGATAGCCGAAAATCGTTGCGCCTGATACTTTTCCCGCAACACGTTTTAAAACAGGGCTAAACCCTTGTCCAAAGAAAATGTTATCACCTAAAACAAAACAGCAACTGTCTCCGTCTAAAAATTCTTCACCGATAATAAATGCTTGGGCTAACCCTTCAGGTTTAGGCTGGACAGCATATGAGAGTTGGATACCAAAATTTTCTCCATTTCCTAATAACCGCTGAAAGGTACTTTTATCCTCCGGTGTAGTGATAATTAAAATATCCCGAATGCCTGCCAACATAAGTACAGACAAAGGATAGTAAATCATCGGTTTATCATAAATAGGCAATAATTGTTTGGAAACACCCAATGTAATAGGATAAAGACGAGTTCCAGAACCGCCCGCAAGGATTATACCTTTCACTGTCAACTCCAATAGAAAATCAATTTTAATCTATGATGGCATACAAGAACAACCGGACGTACTGTGCTCATCCGGTTATCTTAATAAACATGAATAATTTTATCAGAAGGAATATTATTAACTATTTTTCTCTGACTTATAGTCATAATTATAATAGTGATAATTCCCATATCCATAATAGCTTGCTGCACGTTTTACAATAGCGTTGAGAATAACACCTTTGATTTCGACACCATTCTGTTCAAAGCGGCGGATACTCACCTCAATTTCTTTCAATGTATTAACTTCAAAACGCGCAACCAATAATGATGTACCAGCATGCCTGCTGATAATTGCTGCGTCCGTCACAGCTAGAATAGGGGGAGTATCCAGCAATACAATGTCATAGTGCTTGGCAGCCCATTCAATAAACTCAGCAAAATGCGCATGCATTAATAACTCCGAAGGATTAGGCGGAATTTGCCCTCTAGGTATAAAATCCATATTTTCTACTGCGGTTTTTCGGAGTGCTTTTTCTACAGTAATCTGTCCAGATAAGATATCTGATAAACCATTAACACTATTAGTACCCATCAATTCATGTGCATAACCCTTGCGCATATCACAATCAACAATCAGGACTTTTAGATTAGATTGAGCTATGACAGCGCCCAGGTTAGCACTGACAAAGGTTTTACCAATCGCTGGACTTGCACCAGAGATCATCAGCACATTATTCTTCGCCTCCATCATGGCGAAATGCAGGCTAGTACGTAAACTTCGAATAGCTTCAATTGCTAAATCTGTTGGGTTCCCAACTGCAAGTAATTCATTCGAACGCGCATTAATCTTCTTATTTTTATTATGAATGAATAATTCTCTGTCTTTTTTCTGTTGCCATTCAGAAAGTGGTACGCTCGCGTATACGTTAATACCTAACTCTTCAAGCTGTTCCGGACTTTCTATACCTTTATGCAACACCGCTCTAGCAATAACAACAATAATTGACGCCAACGCTCCGAAAATTGTTATCAATAGAACTATCAATATTTTTCTCGGTTTTACTGGGCTTGGTTGCGTAACTGCCGGATCAATAATACGAACATTACCTACAGTGCTCGCTTTATTAATACTTAGCTCCTGCTGCTTATTCAACAATTGCATATACACTTCCTGCCCCGCTTGTACATCTCTAGTCAAACGTAATATCTCTTGCTGAGTTTTTGGCATCCCTCCTACTCGTTTATTTAATTTATCACGCTCTTGTTCCAGTGTTACTCTTTTCTCCATTAATGCACGATAAGCGGGGTGCTCTTTGGTATAAAGCTTAGATATCTCAGCTTCTTTAAATGTAAGCTCATTTAATTGTGACTCTACTGAGACCATTGTATCAAGAACTGCCTTAGCTTCTAAAGTTAAGTCAACCGATTCATTTTGTTGACGAAATTTATTAAGCTTATTTTCGGCTTCATTTAAAGCATCACGAACACTTGGCAATTGTTCTTTTAAAAACTCTAAACTCTTACCTGCTTCTTCTGATTTTCTCTCTACATTTTGCTGTAGATAGTTTTGACTAATACTATTTAATATTTTGCTAGCTCTAATAGAATCTTCATCTTCAAGACTTAATTGCAATACTCCAGTATCTTTCCCTTTATCAACTACGGATAATCATAAAGTAATGAATTAATAGCTGTCAGTTCATTTAATTTTTTGACACTAAAAACGGTTTTTGGTTTTGCGGCAATATCACTAACTAATATAGTAACACCATTGTGTTGTTCTAACTTCCCTACCGTTCCAGTAAATTTTACTAAATCACCTGAATTTATCTCATAAGTATTCTCTGTTAACACTGTCAATTCAATATCTTTATCCTGCCAAGATCCCACAACATCCAAACGGGACACAGCTATTTTTCCAGGCTCATTGCCTAACACGCGCGCAAGTCCCTTTCCAAAAACAGGGAAATACCTTTGCTCAACAACAGTATCTAATGATAGATCCCGAATGGTTTTTCCAATAACCATTCGAGATCTAATTAATTCAATTTCAGCTGCAGACTGCGGTTTCGCATCAGGTAACATACTGGAAATATCATTCAGTAAACTATTTCCCGATTTCTGCTCCACCTGAATCAATGCGTCGGACTTATAAATTGGAGTTGCCAACGTTACATAAAGAATACCAATAATCGTAAATAGCGTAGTAACGCCAACAATCAGCCATTTATTATCAAGCAATGTTCCCAATAAATGCCCTAAATCGATTTCATCTGCTTTATTTTCAGATGATTTTACTGAAATATTATCTGCCATGGATTTCCCTGACTGGTTAACGGCTTAATGCTTGCGCCCATTTTTGGGCAGACTGCTCAAGTTGTGAATAGACGAATTCAAACGCTTCGCGGCTTTTACGGTAGGGATCGGCAATTTCCTGCTGGTTCAGCCAATGACCAAATAGCATGGTTTTGCCACGCACTTCCGGTGCAATTTTACTTACAGCATCAACATGCCTTTTCTCCATGACCAGAATCAGGTCATATTGACGGCATAACGATGAAGTCAACTGTTGTGCACTATGTCCTTCCAGAGATAGTCCATGCGCCTGTGCCACATCTCTTGCCATGACATCTGCTGGCTTATCCACCAACGCACCTAGTCCAGCTGACGCAATGTGTTTATTGGGTAATGCCTGTTTTAACAGTCGTTCCCCAGTTGGGGAACGACAGATATTACCAACACAGACCACTAATATTGAACCAAACATACTCATATCCTTATGGCCAAGTACGGATACGTAAACTTCCTGCACTGAGGTCATTAAAGGCAGAAATAGTCGGCGCAAGTTGTGAAATTAAACGGTTCCAACGGCCAACCGGAGCAGTTGTTACATAGACAACATCGTACGGCTGCAATTGGAATTCAGTTCCCATTACCAATGATGTGGCATCCGATGCATTAAGCTGATAAATATCTGCGAGCTTAGGCCCTTTCGTTCCACGTAATGGACGAATCACAAATATACCTGTCGCATCCGCCAGTGATTGATCCATCCCCTCAGCATTACCCAGCGCTTCAGTCAATGTCATACCACTACGGTCCATTTTAAGCGTGCTTTGCTTTGTCACTTCTCCCATCACGAATATTTTCAGATCGTCATTGCGAGGAATGTAGAGAATGTCACCCGGATAGAGGAGGTAGTTTTGCGAGAGATCGCCGTTTTGCATCAGCGCCTGGAGGGAGAGTCGTTGTTCTTTACCATTGTGCGTCAGCACGATATTACGCCAGTCCGCATCTTCAGTCAGGCCACCGGCTTTGTTAATAGCATCCAGCACCGTCAGTGGAACATTGGTAATCGCCTGTTGCCCAGAAGTTGCCACTTCTCCGGTTACATAAGCTTTTTGAGAACGGAATGAAGCTATATTGACATCTACTTGAGGAGATTCAATATATTGAGCAAGCCGGCTCATAATCTCCTCACGCACTTCAGTTACCGTTTTACCCGCAACTTTTACCTTACCGATATAAGGGTAGAAAATCGTACCATCAGAATGCACCCAGTTACCGGTATCCGCCGCAGTACGGTAAGTACCGGCCGGGGTAGTTAATTCAGGGTGATCCCATACGGTCACCATGATCACATCACCAATGCCGATACGATATTCATAGCCTTGCAGTTCTTTTTCCAGCGCCGGATTGCTTTGCGCTATCAGCGGCTTCGGCCGCATTTTTTCCACTAAATAAGGCGTTAGAGGATAAACATTAACCAATTTATCAATATCAAAATCAGCATCTTGCTGCTTAATCACTTCCTTGCCGCTGGTGGAAAGGTGCGTGCCGGGAATTATGGTGCAGCCGCTAAGCAGAGCCGCCGACACCACCAATGGTATCAATTTTAATTTGTGCTTTATCATCCTGTGTATGCCATCGCTCTTAATTGAATATTGCGCAAATCCCTACAAAATAGTTCGTTATTATAGAGAAGAACAGACCCAAATTAACCCTCGGTCTAACGTGTAAAAAGCAGGTAATTTACCGCTTTAGCGGTGTTGTGCCATCTTTATCTACATTCACGATTGCTGCTCCGGAACGCTGCTGCCTATGGCTGATACGTCGAAACCAGGTCAATACACGCCATATTCTGCTGATCATCCAGAAATAGCCGACAAACGCCATTAGAAATACGCTTAACATAATAGACTCTGTCGTCCCGCTACGCTCGCTGATAATGCCTACAGCAGCAAATAAAATCGCCGCACCGACAATAACAGCCAATGCCTGACGTGACGTTAAGCCCGCGCGCATCAATATATGATGTAAATGTTCGCGATCGGGTTTGAACGGGCTATCTCCCCGCCGGATACGGCGTATCATGATCGTCACCATATCCATTAGTGGAATAGCGATAAACCAGAGTGCCGTTACCGGGCGTATTACGGCATCCTCACCCTGCGTTGCCAGCATCAACAACCAGATTACCGTAAAACCTATCAGCGTGCTGCCCGCATCTCCCATAAACACCTTAAATCTATCCCCCCAGAGAATCCCCAGATTCAGAAGGATATAAGGCAACGTTGCTGCCAACAGGCACAAACTCCAACTGGCCAACGCACCATGGCCGCCAAGGTAGAAAACCACAGCAAGCGCACCAAACGTCACGCAAGATAAAGCACCCAGTAAACCATCAATGCCATCAACCATATTGAAAGCATTGATCGCTCCCCATACGGCAAACAAGGTAACGAAATAACCCAAAAAACCTAAAAATAGTTCATATCCGAAGAGTATCTTTCCTAATGAGGTCAGGTACAGACCCGCATACATCATCAATCCGGCAACAAATGCCTGTAATCCGATGCGGGGTAAGACAGGAAGATCGAAGCGGTCGTCCAATACGCCAACAACCAGCAGCGCAGTGGCACAGATCATATAGAGGGAGAAATCGGGTAACCAGTCCGGTCGTAACGCATACAGTACCCATAGCGCCATATAGATGGATACCCCGCCAACGAGCGGAATATGTCCTTGATGCTTCTTACGTATGTTGGGCTTATCCACTAATCCAACGTTGATTGCCGCTTTTCTCGCCACGAATAATGCGACGAATGCGCTTAAAAATATCACCGTGAGCTCTTGCATTTTTACACCATCATCAACCGTTATGAGTTGTTACATTAGGCACGCTACCGCCCCTGGCTTATAGCTACCAATGCACTGTCAAAGTACGGAACACCATCCAGTGGTTAGACTTTGGATCCGTAAGTTACACTTTTCTCTGTGAGTCTTTTTGTAGTTATGCAGCCCAATCAATTATGTTAGACAGTTGTTGCAAGTAACAAATTTTTTACACAAAAAGCCATCCCTTTGGCAAAAATCGATTTCCAAGCTTTCATAGTATTGACGACTAAGCGCAGATCACAAGAATTAAGATGTCGGAGGGTTTTTTTTCAGAATAAGACTACGTGCATCCATAACATTCGAACCTCCCTATAGGATGAAAAACCAACTTAAAGGATAAAGTCAGCATATTTCGATGAAAATTTTATAAAAGCACACCATCTTTAACGGGTAAGGCGCATGGCAAGTGCGTGCGCTATTCTATGTGCGGTTCACAGATATGATCAAATATTGCGGCCTGTATCATGCCGATATAGTAGAAAATTTTGCTTATGGGCGCTTTTCTTAACTTTTATTAGCTAAAATTTGGCGAAGCCGTCTACAAATAGCTAACAATATACGGCGGATGTTCATGTATAACCGTTTTTGTTAGATGTTACATAATGTCTTTACAAATTCTGGTTCATTCGCGTTGGCCCTGATACGCTAGTCATGTCTTCGTCAAGAAAGGTGAAATAATAAATATGGAGTGGATCGCAGATCCAACGATATGGGCCGGTTTGGCCACACTGGTCGTGCTGGAACTGGTATTAGGTATTGATAATCTTGTTTTTATTGCCATTCTGGCTGAAAAACTACCGAAAGAACAACGAGATAGAGCCAGAGTCGTAGGACTTTTGCTTGCATTGCTGATGCGACTGGTTCTCTTATCTTCAATTTCCTGGCTGGTTTCTCTGACCACCCCTCTCTTCACGCTATTTGGACATACCTTCAGCGCTCGCGATGTGATCATGCTGATTGGAGGCCTGTTTCTGCTATTCAAAGCTACCATGGAGCTTAATGAACGGCTGGAAGGCAAAGATGAAGAGCAGCATGCCCAGCGCAAGGGAGCCAGATTCTGGCCGGTAGTCGCACAAATTGTCGTTCTGGATGCCATTTTCTCACTGGATTCGGTCATCACCGCCGTTGGCATGACGGACCATTTATTGGTGATGATGTCTGCCGTCACCATCGCCATCTTTTTAATGTTGCTGGCCAGCAAGCCGCTGACCCGGTTTGTCAGCGAACATCCGACGATTGTGATTCTGTGCCTCAGTTTCCTGCTGATGATCGGCTTTAGCCTGGTGGCAGATGCCTTTGGCTATCACATCCCCAAAGGTTATCTCTACGCCGCAATTGGTTTCTCAGTACTGATTGAATTGTTGAATCAGATTTCGCAATTTAACCGTCGACGCTTTCTCTCCTCTTCGGTTCCTCTGCGCCAGCGCACTGCTGAAGTCGTATTGCGTATTCTGCGCGGCGATCATGAGGAAGCCGAACTGGATAATCAGACATCATCGATGATTGCGGATAATGCGCATACAGGTAACGAGGTCTTCAATCGTCAGGAACGTCGTATGATTGAGCGTGTGCTTGGAATGGCGCAGCGTACCGTCAGCAGCATTATGACCTCACGCCATGATATCGATCCGGTTGAATTGAATACCCCGCAAAGCGAACTGGCCCGGATACTCACCACCAATCAACATACCCGGCTGATTATTACGGACAGTGAAACGTCAGATGAACCGTTGGGGATTGTGCATGTCTCGGAGATTCTGCAACAGCAGTTGAATCAGAAGCCGTTCGATCTCTCTATTCTGGTCAGACAGCCGCTGGTCTTCCCTGAACAGCTCTCTTTGCTGTTGGCGCTGGAGCAATTTAGAGAAGCGAGGACTCACTTTGCATTTGTTGTGGACGAATTTGGCTCGGTTGAAGGAATTGTGACACTCAGCGATGTAATGGAAACCATCGCGGGCAATCTGCCGCTGGAAGGTGAAGCCGTGGATGCCCGTCATGATATCCAGCAGAACGAAGACGGCAGTTGGATCGCAAACGGCTATATTCCGCTGGAAGACCTGACCATGTACGTTCCACTCTCGCTGGATGAAAAACGGGAATACTATACGCTGGCCGGGTTATTGATGGAGCATTCTCAGCGAATCCCGCAGGCTGGTGATGTGCTGTCTATTGATGGCTATCAATTCACCATCCTCACCGTAGAGAGCCATCGGATTATGAAAGTGCTGATTACCCCCGGCAGTGAGCCGCAATCCGACTTTGAGGTTTGATTTTGCGTAGAAAAAACGGCGCCTTCCCCAGCGGGAAGCGCCGTTTTATGTTCTTAGCGGGCAGGCACCATAATCTCGGTTGCAACCACGACGACGATTAAACCCACCAGCACCGGAACGGATGTCCGTTTAACCACCTCGAAAGGCGATATTTTCGCCATCCCGGCTACCGCGACAACAACACCGGAAACAGGAGAAATCGTCCGTCCAAGGTTCGAAGCCTGTAACATGGGAATAGCCAGATAGGCCGGGTTGATACCCATTTGCGAAGCCAGTTTAGGAATCAATTCAACGAACGCATAGAACGGCGCATTACCTGAACCCGTTGTCATCGCCGCCAGCATCGTGATCACCACCAGCATCAGCATAATCACCAATCCACCGCTGCCAAAAGACTGGGCAAAACCGATTAAGCCGCTGATAAATCCAACCGTGCTGAGACCCTGTGCAAAAACGCCGGCCGCCACCAGCAGAATGACCACGTTGGAGAACGCTTCAGCCATACCGCGATAAGCGACATCCAGACCGGCAAAAATCTTTTGTGCATTAAAGAAACGAATAAACTCCAGCACGGCCGCCAGAATAATACACATCACCAGTACGGTAATAATGTGCAGTTCCGGCCCCCATTTGCCATCAAATACCAGCACGCCCATGATAGGGGTAAATGGCAGGATAGCGTAGAAACGCGGCGCGTCAGTGATAATTTCACTGGCATCCAGGATTTCATGGCTGACATTCGCTTTATTATCCAAATAGCGTTGCCAGAAGAAATGCGCCACCGCCATGCAAACAATGGCAATGACGGAGATGGGCAGCGTAATCTTGAAAGCAAAATCAACCAGCCTCATCTCGGCAGCCTGTGCGGCCAGCACCACATCACCGGATGTCGGGGACAGGATCAACGCAACCGGAGACGCGCAAATTGCGGCGGCGGCGCCACGGCTGATACCAACGTTGACCATAACGGGAAACAGCGTCGCCATCAGCAAAACGCCCAACCCCGTTGCGGATGACACCGCCAGCGACATCAGGCAGGCAACAAAGTATGCCGCAATCATCAGCAAATAAGGCGAGTTGATCATTTTCAGCGGGCGTGACACCAACTTCACGACAACATCGTTCGCGCCAATGTGGGTCATGTAAGCGGCAAATCCACACAGCACCATGATCATCATACCAAGGTCGCCGCCTCGGCTCATCAGCAAAATCTTAACGTATTCAACAATATCTGTGGCACTCAAGCCGGTTGCTTTGGCGCTGGCGGGCAACACACTTTTCCCCAGCAGGGCGCTGATGACCAGCAACACCAACCCGCCCACCATCAAGACCCCGGTGGCTGAGTAGCCTTTTATGATGTAACGCCCCACAAGCACCGTTACAACAACACCAATCAGAAGTTCGAGCATTTAGTTTTTGTACCTGAATAATAAAATGTATAGCCTGACGTTCAGGCATTAAAATTCGTCAGCAACAGATTACTCTGTTACAAGCGGAAAAGAGTGTACAGATCTGCCAAAGAAGCTCAAATATTCAAGTGAGATCCGTGAATCAACGCATAGAAAAGGTGTAATGTGCTCACAAAAGAAGCCGTGCTGAGGAGTGTTCAGGTTTTCACGCCGACCGAGATCGGCGCTATCCCCGCTAAGAAAATAAAAGCTTATCGCCGGGTGGCGTTGCTGGAAGCGGCGCAAGGCGGCCAGGCAAAAGTATAGTAGTAAAACCGATGCTTATAGCCGATCGAGCAGCTGTTTCAGATCCTTACCTTTCTGACTTTCCTGGTTTTTATTGGCCCAGTCATTTAAGCGTTTCTTCAATTCATCTTGCAGGCGTTTACGCAGCAATTGATCTACCTGTAACTGATAATTCAAGTTATCCCACGAGCCATAAATCCGTAAGGGAATCGCCGTATTTTGCAACACGTTGATTAACTGTTCGTCACCTTGCCACCCCTCGGTGATCCGTACGTCCAGATTGGTATCACTGGTTCTGACAGTGAGATCAACCACCCCGGAACCGGTTAACGTCAGCAATTCAGAGTGACCATTCAGGTTAGTAATGCGCAACTTACCCGCATTAAGCTGCACATTACCCGTCAACTGTCGTACTTCGGTATAACGTTCATAGCGTTCCCGCCCCCGTATATTCATGTTATTACGCACGACAGCCATCTGCACCATTTGCTGAATATTCATTCCCTGTAAACGCAGATTACTGGCTTTCAAGGCAGCCTTCCCCTGCCACTGCTGTGTCAAGGCAGGCAGACTGAATGCGTTACCGGAAAACTGGCCGTTCAGCGATAGCTTACCGCTCAGGCTCTGGGGCAGCGCAAACGCTGCCGTTAGTTGAGAAACATCAACATTCGTGAGTTCAGGCTGAAAAGTGATAGCAGGAGACACTTTTGCATCTATCTTTCCCGGTAAGGAGAAACTCCCTTCGCCCAGCTTGCCGTTCAGCGCGTCGATATTCAGCACGCCCTGCTGGTTAGTCGCCTGAAGATTAAACTGACTGATGTTAAGTCCACGATAGACAAGTGAATCGGCTTGCAGTGATAACCGCGCGGTAAACCCTTTCAGGTCATCCTGCACATCAGGTGAGGGCGCCTTCGTGGAAATCACCGGCTTGCCCGCTTTAGCCTGAGCAACTGACGCGCCGTTTTCCACGGTAGGTTTCATGCCGAGCAGCGCATCCAAATCCAGCTTGCCGGACTTCAGATCCAGAACGTAGTCAGGAAGTTCGCCAAGCCGGGCGCTGCCGCTTCCCGTTATCTGGCTCTCATTGGCGCTCAGCGCCAGTTGGCTGACAGTGATTTTTTCAGGCTGTTGTTGATAGCTGGCTTGCAAACTGCCGCTGCCGCTAATGCCGCCTTCGGGAATGCCTGCGCCCTGAATCTGGTACTCCAGCGAGCTGATATTTGCGTTGACCTGCTGCGGAAAGTGCTGCATATCCATATCCGCAGACAGAGAAAATGCGATATCGCGCTGATCGCGATTAACCCGGCTGGATAAGGTAATACTGACCTGACGGTTACCGTCCTGCTCCATCAATAAATTGATATCACGAACGTTGATCTGCTCGTCATCGCTGCGTTGCAACACCAATAGGCTATCCGCTACTTTCAGTTTATCGATGTCGAATCGCCATCCCTGCTCTTCTGCCGGTACCGGTGATCCGGCCGGCGCAATGGGCGCGCTACTGGGTTTTTTCGCTTCGCTTTCGGGCGTCAATTGGATAACCGCCCCTTTCAGCATGATCTGCTTGATCGCCAGCTTGTGAGACAGCAGTGGCAGGAGCTGTACATCAAGCCGCATATTTTCCACGCTAACCACCGGCGCCGTCGACCCGGGCGCGCTTAGCGACATACCGCCAGACAGAATGCTCAACTGCGGCCAGACGTGCCAGCGCAGATCGCCATCCAATTGCAGACGATAGCCACTACGCTCCTCGACCTGTTTTATCATATAAGCGCGAAAATCATTGGGATTAACCAGCACTACCAGGGCGGTCATTCCTGCCACCAGCACTACAAGCAGAATTGCCAGTGTTGTCAGAAATCTTCTCATGCCATCCTCACATGTGATACACGTTATGCCCTTCATCCCTCAAGCTGCAAACGTGCGGCTTTCGCTTTCCGCCTTACCGCGTCTTGAAATCTGTCAGGTATGCAACAGGCCTGCCGGCAATTTAGTCTTCATCGATCCGGCTCGCGACAGCGCCCTGCTGATCTTTATATTTGGCATCCTGCCGACGATTGTAAGGACGTGCCGCCGGACCTGATAACGGCTCAAAACTCAGCGCGCCGATCATCATTCCGGGACGCAACGCCAACGGCAACTTACCTGAATTATAGAACTCCAGCACAATTCTTCCTTGCCAACCGGGATCAATGCGGTGCGCAGTCACATGGACCATCAATCCCAGGCGCGCGAGAGAAGAGCGACCATCCAGCCATCCGACCAGATTATCCGGCAACGTTACCGACTCGAACGTCACCGCCAGCGCCAGTTCTCCCGGATGAAGAAAAAATGCTTCGCCTTCCGGTAAAATAATCTCATCGCTCATCACACGATCCAGGGCCGAGCTGACTTCATCCTTCGGTCCGCTTAGATCAATATAGGCCGCGGTATGGCCGCTGAACACCCGAAACTGGTTTCCCAAACGGACATCAACAGTCGCGCCATTAATTCTTTCTGTTGGCGGGCGGGGAGTAATCACCAACCGGCCATCATCCAACCAGGCTTCAATGTCACGATCACACAGTCTCATCTTTTTCTCCACTCGATACTGGCATTGGGGAAAATCCCCTTCACTTATTTAACGCACCGACTTATTCAAAGAACTGGCTTAGCTTGGCTTTCAAAATATCAATCGCGATACGATTTTTACCGCCGCGAGGAACAATGATATCGGCGTATTGCTTTGACGGCTCGATGAATTGCAAAAACATGGGCCGCACCGTTTTCTGGTACTGCTCCATTACGGAATCCATTGAACGGCCGCGCTCGTTAACATCGCGACGCATACGGCGCAGCAGGCAGATGTCCAACGGAGTATCGACAAAAATGGAAAAATTCATCTCATCACGCAGGCGAGCGTCTGTCAGCAGCAAAATACCTTCAAGAATAATGACTTTCTTTGGCTCAAGATGAACCGTTTCCTGCTTACGGGTATGTTCAACATAGCTGTAGAGGGGAAGCTCTACCGCCCGCCCCGCCTTCAGCATTTGCAGATGCGTCAGCAACAGGCTGTGATCCATTGAGCTGGGGTGGTCATAATTGGTTTTGACCCGCTCTTCCATGGTCAGATGGCTTTGATCTTTGTAGTAGCTGTCTTCAGGTATCACACCAATATGTTCGTCACCGACCTGATCGCGCAATTCACGGTATAACGTACTGGAAATAAGACTTTTACCGGAAGCCGATGCCCCGAGATCCCGATGATGACACACTGATGAGACTGCTCAGTCATGGTATTAACGACCTGATTAACAATAAAAAGAGAGGAGAACGCGCCAGCAGGCGCTTTGCCGCGCAATTATAGGGAGTTAGCACGGTTCACGCCACCCTTTCAAGCATCTCGAAGCCTTGCTGCATAGAACGGCGAATGACAATGTTCGGTTCAGTATGAATGCGGTTCTGTCAAACAGGGAACCAGATAAGGTTAATGGCAGGGGGAAACGGAGACGACGAGGAAAATCAGGCGCCCGCCGCCTCACCAACCGGATTGTTATGTGAAACTACACCGCCCGGAAAGCAATCTCGGTGGGAATCACCTGTCCCTGCCAGTAAAGCTGTGCGGCAACCTGCCCCGCCAGCTCACGGTACAATGAAGTGAATTCGCTGTCGGGATGGCTAATGACCGTCGGTTCGCCACGATCCAGATCTTCACGCAAAGAGATGTGCAACGGCAGCTGTCCCAGCAGGGCGCAATGGTATTTTTCCGCCAGTTTTTGTGCTCCCCCGGTGCCGAAGATTGGCTCCAGATGACCACAGTGACTACAGATGTGGACACTCATATTCTCTACAATGCCCAATACCGGCACGCTGACTTTCTCAAACATCGCAATACCTTTCATGGCATCCATCAGTGCGATGTCCTGTGGCGTCGTCACTACAACGGCCCCCGTCACCGGAATATTCTGCGCCAGCGTCAACTGGATATCACCGGTTCCCGGAGGCATATCCAGCACCAGATAATCCAGATCCGGCCAGAGCGTATCCTGCAACAGTTGCAACAGCGCTTTGCTGGCCATCGGCCCGCGCCACACCATGGCATTGTCATCCGTCACCAGATAACCAATCGAGTTTGTCGCCAGGCCGTGCGCCACAATCGGCGCCATATGCTGGCCGTCCGGTGACGTTGGACGCTCACTCGCCGCCCCCAGCATCGTTGGAATCGATGGCCCGTAGATATCAGCATCCAGAATACCGACATTAGCCCCTTCCGCCGCCAGCGCCAGCGCCATGTTGACCGCAGTGCTGGATTTTCCGACACCGCCCTTGCCGGAGCTGACGGCAATAATGTTCTTCACCCCTTTCACGCCAGCCTGATCGTTTACCCGGCGTAGCGTGGCGACATTATGCGTCAGGCGCCATTCGATGGCTTTCGCGCCAGACAGGCGCAGTAGTTCGTCGCTGACCGTCTCTTTTAATGCTTCCAGTCCACTGAGCCAGACAAACGGCATCGTCAACTCAATATGCAACACATCATCCAGTAGCGCACAATGGTGCAGCGCATTCAGCGTGGTCAGATTGTTTTTCAGTGTCGGGTGCTGAAAAGTAGAAAGAACCCCGTTGACCATGGCCCGCAATGCTTCAGGACGTTGCTCGGGGAGTTTTGAGTTCATTCCGGCTCCTTGAAATTCTCGTTATCAACCGATAAAAAACAGTTTATAGAATACCAGAAGCTCACGGCGCTCGCGCGTTCGAGTGTAAAAAATCGTGCCGGCTATGTTGATCAACGGTGACATTAATACGTTCCACCCGAATCTGTTTGCCGTCAGAGGTGTTTTACATAAGGCAGCGGTTTACGCCGTAAGCTGCTATCGGTTAACATCGGTTTCCCTCTATCACAAAAGAAAGCAAGTTCCTCATGACTCAAGTCGCAAAGAAAATATTGGTAACGTGCGCGCTGCCTTACGCTAATGGTTCGATTCACCTCGGTCATATGCTTGAACACATTCAGGCGGATATTTGGGTTCGTTACCAGCGAATGCGCGACAACCAGGTTCATTTTATCTGTGCAGACGATGCCCACGGCACGCCGATCATGCTGAAAGCTCAGCAGATGGGGATAGCACCGGAGCAAATGATTGCGGCGATGAGTCAGGAACATCAGCAGGACTTCGCCGGTTTCAACATTAGCTATGACAACTATCACTCAACGCACAGTGAAGAGAACCGCGAACTGTCCGGACTGATTTACAGCCGTCTTAAAGAGAACGGTTTTATTAAAAACCGTACCATTTCCCAACTGTACGATCCGGAAAAAGGCATGTTCCTGCCGGATCGTTTTGTGAAAGGCACCTGTCCGAAATGTAAAGCGGCCGATCAGTACGGTGATAACTGCGAAGTCTGTGGCGCCACCTATAGCCCCACAGAGCTGATCGATCCCAAATCCGCGGTGTCCGGCGCCACGCCGGTGATGCGCGAATCCGAGCACTTCTTCTTTGATTTACCGGCCTTCAGCGACATGCTGCAAGCCTGGATACGTTCGGGTGCATTGCAGGAGCAGGTTGCCAACAAAATGCAGGAATGGTTTGACGCCGGTCTACAGCAGTGGGATATCACCCGCGATGCGCCTTACTTCGGTTTCGAAGTTCCCGATGCGCCGGGCAAATATTTCTACGTCTGGCTGGATGCGCCAATTGGCTACATGGGCTCATTCAAGAATCTGTGCGACAAACGCGGCGATCTGAACTTTGATGAATTCTGGAATAAAGATTCTACTACCGACCTGTACCATTTTATCGGCAAAGACATCGTCTATTTCCACAGCCTGTTCTGGCCGGCCATGCTGGAAGGCAGCGGTTTCCGTAAACCCACCAACCTGTTTGTACACGGTTATGTGACGGTTAACGGCGC
Organism: Brenneria roseae subsp. americana; assembly: GCF_003115815.1. Taxonomy (NCBI): domain Bacteria; kingdom Pseudomonadati; phylum Pseudomonadota; class Gammaproteobacteria; order Enterobacterales; family Pectobacteriaceae; genus Brenneria; species Brenneria roseae. Next base: position 246,426 of record NZ_QDKJ01000004.1, read on the forward strand.
CAAGATGTCCAAGTCACGCGGCACCTTCATCAAAGCCGGAACTTACCTGCAACATCTGGATGCAGATTGCCTGCGCTATTACTACGCCGCGAAGCTCTCTTCCCGCATCGACGATATCGATCTCAATCTGGAAGACTTCGTGCAGCGCGTGAATGCCGATATCGTGAACAAGCTGGTAAACCTGGCATCACGTAACGCAGGCTTCATCAGCAAGCGTTTTGACGGCAAGCTGGCAGATAAACTGGCTGACGTAGCCCTGTACAACACCTTCACCGATGCCGCAGAAAGTATTGCCGAAGCTTACGGCAACCGTGAATCTGGCAGAGCGATCCGTGAAATTATGGCGCTGGCCGATGTGGCAAACCGTTATGTGGATGAGCAGGCGCCGTGGGTTGTGGCGAAGGAAGAAGGCCGCGACGCCGATCTACAGGCAATCTGTTCAATGGGCATCAACCTGTTCCGGGTACTGATGACCTACCTGAAACCGGTATTGCCGGCGCTGGCTGCACGTGCGGAAGCCTTCCTGAACAAAGAACTGCGTTGGGATGAGATCGCGACACCCTTGCTCAGCCATCAGGTCAACGTCTTCAAGGCGCTTTTCAGCCGTATCGATCTGGATAAAGTCAATGCCATGGTCGAGGCGTCCAAAGAAGATATGGCCCAATCCAAAGCGGTTTCCGGTCCGCTGGCGGATGACCCGATACAGGATATGATCGGCTTTGATGATTTTGACAAAGTGGATCTGCGCATCGCGCTAATCACGCAAGCTGAGCAGGTTGATGGTTCTGATAAACTACTGCGTCTGACGCTGGATCTGGGGGGAGAAACCCGTCAGGTCTTTTCCGGTATCCGCACCGCGTATCCCGACCCGGGCAAACTGGTTGGTCGTCTGACGGTGATGGTCGCCAACCTTGCGCCTCGTAAAATGCGTTTCGGCGTATCGGAAGGCATGGTGCTGGCAGCCGGTCCCGGTGGTAAAGACATTTTCCTGCTGAGTCCGGATAGCGGCGCCCAGCCAGGCATGCAGGTCAAATAATCCCCTCTCCAGGCCGAACCGATGTTCGGCCTTTTATTTTCCCCTCTTTCTCCATTTCATCACTCTCCCCTTCATTGAGGGCATTACATCCATGAATATGAAATTCAACAAACCATTAACCCATCGCTATATATAACATGATATAGCGCAAATAAATCATACCTATTAAGGGGCAATCAGGCGTCTTAAATGATTAAATTTTGATTTCGCGCAAAACCCACAACTTGTGTGTTGTTAAATTGCCCGCAACAAAAATGACACATAATAAAACAGGGAAACTAATGCAATTGAATCGAAGAGGTTTCTTTAAAGTTTGCGCGGGGGGAATGGCGGGAACCACTCTCGCGGTATTGGGTTTTACACCGACGGAAGCAATGGCATCTGTACGTCAATACAAACTGTTACGCGCTAAAGAGACGCGTAACAACTGCACTTATTGTTCTGTTGGCTGCGGCATCCTCATGTACAGCCTGGGTGACGGCGCCAAAAACGCCAAACCTTCCGTTTTCCATATTGAAGGCGATGCCGACCACCCGGTCAGTCGTGGTTCGCTATGTCCCAAAGGCGCAGGTCTGGTGGACTACATTCATAGTGAAAACCGACTGCAATACCCTGAATACCGCGCGCCAGGCTCCGATAAATGGCAACGTATCAGTTGGGATGACGCCATTGACCGCATTGCCCGGTTGATGAAGGCAGACCGGGACGCCAACTTTGAACAAACCAACGCCAGTGGGGCCGTCGTAAACCGCTGGTTGACGACCGGTATGCTGTGCTCCTCCGCTGCCAGCAACGAAACTGGCGTCCTCGATCAGAAATTTACCCGGGCGCTGGGTATGATCGCCATCGACTGTCAGGCGCGCCTGTGCCATGGACCTACGGTGGCCGCGCTTGCACCTACCTTTGGTCGCGGGGCCATGACCAATAACTGGGTCGATATCAAAAACGCCGATGTCGTGATTGTCATGGGCGGGAACCCGGCGGAAGCCCACCCCGTCGGTTTTAAATGGGCCGTTGAAGCCAAAACGCATAATAATGCGAAACTGATTGTGGTTGACCCGCGTTTTAACCGCTCGGCCGCCGTGGCCGATCTGTACGCACCGATACGCGCCGGCTCAGATGCCGCATTCCTGCTCGGTATCGTTAACTATCTCATCACACACAATAAGATTCATCGTGAGTATGTCGTCTCTTACACCAGCGCCAGCCTGATAGTGCGTGACGATTTCAGTTTCGACGAAGGCCTGTTCAGCGGCTATGACGAACAGACCCGCCAGTACGACAAATCCAGCTGGCAGTATGAGTTGGATGCATCAGGCTTCGCCAAACGTGATATCACTTTGTCGCATCCGCGCTGCGTATGGAATCTGTTAAAGAAACACGTTGAACGCTATACGCCGGAAATGGTGACCTCGCTGTGCGGCACCTCGGCGAAAGATTATGAAGAAATCTGCCGTACGCTGGCAGAAACCTGCGTACCCGACAAAACCACCACGTTCCTGTATGCGCTGGGTTGGACACACCATACCAACGGCGCTCAGATTATCCGCTCCGCCGCCATGATCCAGCTCCTGCTGGGCAACATTGGCATGCCCGGCGGCGGCATCAACGCCCTGCGCGGTCACTCCAACATTCAGGGTTATACCGATCTCGGTTTGCTGACCACCAACCTGCCCGGCTATATGCCGTTGCCGTCCGAAAAGCAGACCGACCTGAAGACATATTTAGGCCAGATCACGCCGAATGCTCTGCTGCCTGAGCAGGTTAACTACTGGAAAAACACGCCAAAATTCTTTATCAGCATGATGAAGAGTTTCTATGGCGAAAATGCTCAGGCCGCGAACAGCTGGGGTTATGACTGGTTACCCAAGTGGGATCGCAGTTACGACATCATGGCGCAGACCGAGCTGATGGTGGAAGGCAAAATGAACGGTTATATCGTTCAGGGCTTTAACCCCGTCGCCGCGTTCTCCAACAAAAATAAAGCGACCGAAGCGCTATCCAAACTCAAGTTCATGGTGATCATCGATCCGCTGGTGACGGAAACATCGACTTTCTGGCAAAACCACGGCGAGTTTAATGACGTCGATACCTCATCCATCCAGACAGAAGTTTTCCGTTTGCCTTCATCCTGTTTTGCCGAAGAAAACGGCTCTATCGCTAACTCGGGCCGCTGGTTGCAATGGCACTGGGCCGCGGCCGAGCCACCGGGAGAAGCGCTGCACGATGGCAAAATTCTCGGCAAATTACTGATGCGTCTGCGTGAACTTTACCGGGAAGAAGGCGGTGTTTACCCGGACCCATTGATGAATATCAACTGGAATTATCAGGATCCGGAAGATCCGACGCCGGAAGAAATCGCGCGTGAGGCCAACGGTATGGCGCTGGCGGATCTTTATGACGACAGCGGCAAATTGATACTGAAAAAAGGTCAGCAACTTGCGGATTTCTCCCAACTGCGCGATGACGGCACCACCTCCAGCTTCTGCTGGATTTACGCCGGTAGCTGGACCGAATCCGGCAACCAGATGGACAAACGCGACAATGCGGATGCGGGGTTGGGCTGCACGCCGAACTGGTCATGGGCATGGCCGCAAAACCGCCGCATTTTATACAACCGGGCGTCCGCCGATCTGCAAGGTAAACCGTGGGACAGCAAACGTAAACTGATGGAATGGAACGGTCAGAAATGGCAAGGGATTGATGTGCCTGACTTTGCCAGCACGGTACCGCCGGGTAAAGACACCGGGCCGTTTATCATGCTGCCGGAGGGGCTTGCGCGTCTGTTTTCCATGGACAAACTGGTGGATGGCCCATTCCCTGAGCATTATGAACCGATTGAAACCCCAATCGGCACCAATCCGCTGCACCCATCCGTGGTTTCAAGTCCGGCGGCGCGCCTGTTTGCCCGCGATGCGAAAACAATGGGAACAGCGAAAGATTTCCCTTACGTTGCAACGACCTACTCCATTACCGAGCTGTTCCGTCATTGGACCAAACACGCACGACTCAATGCCATCGTACAGCCAGAACAATTTATCGAAATTGGTGAACATCTGGCCGAAAGCAAAGGCATCAAAGCAGGCGACGAGGTCAAAATCTCCTGTCAGCGCGGCTACATCAAAGCCAGAGCGGTGGTGACCAAGCGTATCAAAACGCTGCAAATCGCCGGTCGCGCGGTGGAAACCATTGGTATTCCCTGCCACTGGGGTTTTGAGGGCGCCACCCGTAAAGGTTTTCTGGCTAACACACTCACCCCCAGCGTCGGTGACGCTAATTCACAAACGCCTGAGTACAAAGCGTTTTTGGTTAATGTAGAGAAGGTGTAAGGGTAGCCAACCATGTCAATGCAATCTCAAGATATTATTAAACGTTCGGCCACCAATAGTTTCACACCGCCGCCGCAGGTACGCAGCGATAAAAGCGAGGTGGCCAAACTTATCGACGTCACGACCTGTATTGGCTGTAAAGCCTGTCAGGTCGCGTGCTCGGAATGGAACGATATTCGTGACGACGTCGGTCACAACACCGGGGTCTATGACAACCCGGCCGACCTGAGCGCCAAATCCTGGACGCTGATGCGTTTTTCCGAAGTTGAAGAAAACGATCGTCTGGCGTGGCTGATCCGCAAAGATGGCTGTATGCACTGTAGCGATCCCGGCTGTCTGAAAGCCTGTCCGTCAGCGGGCGCCGTCATTCAGTATGCCAACGGTATCGTGGACTTTCAGTCCGAGCACTGCATCGGCTGTGGTTATTGCATCGCGGGTTGTCCGTTCAATATTCCACGCCTCAATAAAGACGATAACCGCGTTTACAAATGTACGCTGTGCGTCGATCGGGTCAGCGTCGGGCAGGAACCGGCCTGTGTGAAAACCTGTCCGACGGGGGCGATTCATTTCGGCACCAAAGAAGAAATGAAGCACCTGGCGGAAGAACGCATGGTCGATTTGAAAAAACGCGGCTATCAACATGCCGGTCTTTACGATCCGCAGGGCGTTGGCGGTACACATGTGATGTATGTTCTGCACCACGCAGACCGGCCATCGCTGTATCACAATCTGCCGGATAATCCGCAAATTTCCACGCCGGTCAATCTGTGGAAGGGGATTCTGAAACCGTTATCCGCACTGGGGTTTGTCGCCACGTTTGCCGGGTTAATGTTCCACTATGTCGGTGTGGGTCCTAACACGGAAGAAATAGAGCACGAACATGAGGGAGAGGACAAACATGAGTAAACAGAAAATGATTTTGCGCACCAAATTCATCGATCGTATCTGTCATTGGATTGTGGTGATCAGCTTTTTCCTGGTTGCGCTGTCCGGCATCGCCCTGTTTTTCCCGACCTTGCAATGGTTGACGCAAACATTCGGTACGCCGCAGATGGGCCGAATCATGCACCCCTTTTTCGGCGTACTGATTGTTATCTGCCTGATCCCGATGTTTATCCGTTTCGTCGGTCACAACATTCCCAAACGGGGCGATATTCCCTGGTTCCTTCATATCATCGAAGTGCTGAAAGGCAATGAGCATGAAGTGTCCGATGTGGGCAAATACAATCCGGGACAGAAGCTGATGTTCTGGAGCATCATGGGACTGACGTTAGTTCTGCTGATTACCGGTGTCATTATGTGGCGGCCTTATTTCGCGCATCGGTTCCCGATTGATATTGTGCGTTACGCCATCCTGATCCATGCCGCGGCGGCTATCGTACTGATCCACGCCATCCTGATTCACATGTACATGGCGTTCTGGGTCAAGGGTTCCATTAAAGGCATGATTGAAGGCAAAGTCTCCGAACAGTGGGCGAAGAAACATCACCCTCGCTGGGCCCGCAGCCTGAAAGAAAAAGAAACCAAGAAGTCATCCTGAACTTTTCTCCTCCCCTGCAAAGGGGAGGATTATGCCCGCTGACGGGCCGCTTTCCATGCCCATGTCCCCTACAAACTAATCGTTATAACTTAAACCCAAAATTCATAACCTACCCCATTCCGCCATTGCTGCTTAACAGTTATGATGCGTTATTATTTTAAATAGACATCCAGACATAAAGACAGCTATGGCGTCGTCAGACACTGACAGCGCAATATCATATTGCTGAGACCACCACCTATTTTTGAACACCATCTATTCCTGAACACCATCTATTACTGAACACAATGGAGCTGATAATGAAAAAATTTACCCCCGCACTGCTTGCTCTGAGCCTGGTTACCGCCTTACCGGCATTCGCCAATCAGAGCACCGCCATTGCGCCGATTCCAACAGCTCTGACGCAGCATGAAGGTCCGATCCGCATTGCGCTGATCCGTAATCTGGGCTCCGATGACAATACGACGCAATTCGTTTCAGGCGTCGTTGAGGAAGGCAAAAAGCTGGGTTTCAAAGTCAGTACCTTTCTGAGTAATGGTGATGACGCCCGTTTTCAGGATTTCGTTAATCAGGCCATCAGCCAGAAATACGATGGCATCATTCTTTCCCAGGGACGCGATCCTTATTCTACCGATCTGATCAAACGTATCGTCGACAGCGGCATTGCGGTATCCGTGTTTGATACCGCCGTCAACGGTGATATCCCGGGCGTAACCGTGACCCAACAGGATGACGCTTCCCTGACGAATGAATCGTTCGGTCAACTGATTAAGGATTTCAACGGGGAAGCCAATATCATCAAGCTGTGGGTTGCCGGTTTCCCGCCGATGGAACGTCGCCAGGCAGCCTATCAGCAAATCCTGAAAACCAACCCAGGCATCAAAGAGCTGGAATCCATCGGCGCCGTGTCTTCCGATGTTCAGGGCGATACCGCCAATAAAGTCGGTGCGGTGCTGGCCAAGTATCCGAAAGGGAAAATCGATGCAATCTGGGGCACGTGGGATGCATTCAGTCAGGGAGCTTATAAGGCATTGAAAGAAAATGGCCGGACTGAAATCAAACTCTACAGCATCGATATTTCCAATCAGGATCTGCAACTGATGCGGGAAACCAATAGCCCATGGAAAGTCAGTGTGGCGGTGGACCCTAAACTGATTGGTAAAGTGAACCTGCGTTTAGTCGCCAACAAAATTGCAGGCGAACCGACCCCGGCGACTTACGAGTTCCGTGCCGCATCCATTCCACAAGCCTTGTTAGCCAGCCAGCCGGGTCCGGTGAACGTAGCCGGATTAGCGAAAATCATCCCCGGCTGGGGCCAGACCGATGATTTTATTGCCCCCTGGTTTGCTACACTGGAAGCCAAACAGGTTAAATAACAGGAGTTACTTATGGCATCAAGTCCCCTGCCAACCCCTGATTACAGCCGCAACATGCGGCTTATTGGACACAGCGATCAGGGCGGCAGACCCGATGGCGTACAGGTCATGGTTCATCGCGGCTATGCGTACATCGGACATATGGTTTCACAAGGGGTATCGATTGTAGACGTGCGCGACCCCAAAAATCCGAAGCCGGCGGGGTTTATCGCCGCACCACCCGGAACCTGGAGCATACACCTACAGGCGCACGACGACCTGTTGTTGGTCGTCAATGCCAGAGATCTGTTTGCCGATGCCAGCTTTGCCGAAGAAAAAGTGTATTACACCCGCTCCGTCGCAGAGACGGTAAGTACCAGACAGCAGAACAGAAGCTGGAGCGCGGGGCTGCGTATTTTTGATATTTCCACGCCAGACAGGCCGCGTGAAATCAGCTTTCTGTCTCTGGATGGGATTGGCATTCACCGCATCTGGTATGTCGGCGGACGCTGGGCCTACGTTTCCGCCCTGCTGGATGGCTACAGCGATTATATTTTCCTGACCATTGATCTCGCCGATCCGCAGCGGCCGCAGGTGGCCGGACGCTATTGGCTACCCGGCATGCACACCGCCGGCGGGGAAGTCGCCAACTGGCCGGAAGGAAAACGCTACGCGCTGCATCATGCCATTATCAGCGGCGATACGGCCTACGGAAGCTGGCGCGATGGCGGGCTGACGTTACTGGATGTCAGCGATCGCAGCCAGCCTCAGCTGATTAGTCATCGGAACTGGAGCCCGCCTTTTGGTGGGGGAACCCATACGGCGCTGCCGCTTCCTGACCGCAATCTGCTCATCGTTCTGGATGAAGCGGTGCTGGATAACCAGGAAGACGGGGAAAAACTGATCTGGGTCTTTGATATTCGCGACCCGGGCAATCCCGTGAGTATTTCAACCTTCCCGCAGCCCGATGAAATCGATTATGTGAAGAAAGGCGCGCATTTCGGCCCACACAATCTGCACGAAAATCGCCCCGGCAGCTTCATCAGCTCATCGTTGATTTTCGCCACCTACCAGAACGCAGGCGTCCGGGTTTATGACATCAGTAATCCCTATCAGCCGAAAGAAACCGGCGCGCTGGTGCCTGCCGCTCCACAAAAAATGGTGGATAAGCGTCCCGGCAGACCACGGGTGATTCAATCCTGTGATGTTTTTGTCGATGCCCAAGGCATTGTCTACAGCACCGATTACAACGCGGGCCTGTCGATCATTGAGTATCGCGGTTAAAACACACCTTCAGCCCCGCCCCCGTGGCGGGGCTGAAATTGACCGCTTAATCCAACGCCAAAACACTCACCCACATCGGCCCTTGTCCAACGGCATAACGCGCCAGCGGTTGCAGCGCGCCTTTGTCGCCATCGATACGATACACTTCGATGTGCTGTGATTTCTGTCCGGCAGAAATCAAGAACTCGCCAGTGTGATCGATATTGAAACCGCGCGGCTGCGTTTCCGTTGGCTGATGCCCCGTCAAAGACAGAGTGCCGCCATCTTCGGATACCTGGAAAATACTCAGCAGGCTGGCGGTACGATCGCTGATATACAGGAAACGACCATCGGGCGTGATGTGAATATCCGCCGCCCAGCGCGTATCAGAAAAACCGGCTGGCATCGCGTCCAGCGTCTGGATCTTCTGCAATTGGCCGTCCGCCGCGTCGAGCTGATAAACATCCACTGAACTGTCCAGTTCGTTGACGCAATAGGCAAAACGTTGATTGGGATGGAATGCCATATGACGCGGTCCGGCCCCTGCGACCGTCGTCATTTCTGGCTGACGATGTACGCTAAGCACGCCGGTCGACCCCAGATCATATAAACGAATGCGATCTTCTTTCAGGCAAGGCGCCCAGAGCACCGTATTAGTCGGGTCGATATTGGTCGAGTGGCAGCCTTCCAGACCATCCAACTGTTGGATCGGCTCACCGGCAACCCCATTCTCCCCAATGGGACTCACGCTGACGCAGGCTCCGCTATAGGACGCGCTGAACAGAAAACGACCGGCAAGATCGGTAGAAAGGTGGGTCGGGCTGCCGGGCAGCGTTGCAGCCCCTGCATCGGTCAGCAGCCCCTGGTCATCAATACGGTAGCTGATGACACGGAATTCAGGACGAACCCCCACATACAGATGGCGCTTATCAGGAGCAATTGTCATGGGCTGCACCTGTCCCGGAACATCAACAACCTGCAATAACGTCAGATTACCCTCTGCACCGAGCTGCCATACATGGATTTGCTGACTTTCCGGGCTGGCGACATAAACCACTTGCTGCATCGTACTCTCCTTTATTCACGCGAAATTTACTGCTCAGTCACAGATTACATCCGTTTTTGGCTAGAGCGAACCGTCGCTGTCAGTCACATTTTGCGCAACCTGATTTACGGTGTACCATCACTCATAGCGCTATTCTACAGACACCTTGCGAGACTACTATGACCTATCGTGTAATTGCACTCGATCTCGACGGAACCCTTCTGGATCGACAAAAAAAAATTCTGCCGGAATCCCTCTCTGCATTAGCGTTGGCCCGCCAACAAGGTATCAAGATCGTTATCGTGACCGGACGTCATCATTCGGCCATCCATCCGTTTTATCAGGCGTTGCAGCTTGATACCCCGGCGATTTGCTGTAACGGCACTTATGTCTACGATTATCTGACGGGCAAAACGTCTCACACCAATCCACTGTCTGCCGCTCAGGCCAGAAGCGTGCTCAGCATGTTGCAAGCGTTTGATATCCACGGTCTGATGTATGCCGATGACGCTATGTATTACCAATACCCCACCGGGCATGTGACACGCTCCCAGGCCTGGGCATCTACCTTGCCGGAATTACAACGCCCTTCCTTTCTACAGGTTGAGGATTTGCTTCAACAAACCGATGAATCCGATTCTATCTGGAAATTTGCGACATCCCATGCCGATATTCCGGTCCTGAACGATTTCGCCGGCGCGGTGGAAAAGCAACTCGGACTTGCCTGCGAGTGGTCATGGCAGGATCAGGTCGATATCGCTCAAACTGGCAACAGCAAAGGTAAATTGCTGCAACAGTGGCTCGCGGAACAAGACATCAGCATGAAAGATGTCGTCGCCTTTGGGGATAACTTCAACGACATCAGTATGCTTGAAGGCGCCGGACTGGGCGTCGCGATGGGCAACAGCGCGGATGAAATCAAAGCCCGCGCCGATCTGGTTATCGGCGACCATGAAGAACCCGGCATAGCCGAGGTCATTCGTACCCGCATCCTGGCGTAGTCTGAATGGAAATCAGATCGAAGATGGTGATACTGAGGAATGGGCCTGGATATCTGTGAAAATTTGAAGGATGTTGCGGCAAAAATTACCGCCATCAGCCCGTCAGCTTAGTTTTGGCCGAGGAAACCATCGGCCACTACGTCTTGTGCCGCTATCATCCACAATCGGGATTTTTATGTCGTAATTGAAACGCTTTTTACCTGCGCATAAAGCTGCTGTTGCGGATGCAGCGCCAAATCGTCGCGCGCCCATGGGGTAATCCGGGCCCACAGAACCTGGTTATCCACAATCAGCTTCACTTCCACCTGCCCATCAACATCAATAAACTCAGCCACCGTGGCAGGCAGGATATTACGAATGCTGCTCACGTCTGGCGGTTGCAGCACCAGCGAAACATCGGCGGCATTGACGCGGATGCGCAGCGTAGAGCCGATCGGCACATCCACTTTTCCCACCCACAGCTGCTGCTGCCCCAACGATAAGGCCGTCATCGCGTAGCGTTCATGATGAGCCAGCAGTCGAACGTTCAGAATGCTGCTCTGTTCATCATGCGGCAACCAGGGACGTAGCGTGCTGCTGGCCCAAACCTCCTCCAGCCTTCCCTGCGCTTTAACCTTGCCTTTATCCAACACCAGCACGCTATCCGCCAACCGGACAATTTCTTCCATACTGTGGGTCACATACAGGATGGGAACATTGACTTCTTTGGCCAGTTGATCCAGATAAGGCAACAGTTCTCGTTTTCTGGGTAAATCCAGCGATGCCAACGGCTCATCCATCAGCAACAGCTCCGGCGCCGTGAGTAACGCCCGGCCAATCGCCACGCGCTGCTTCTCACCGCCGGATAACGTCATCGGGTAGCGATTCAGCAGGGATTCAATACCGAGCAACCCGACAATATCGTCAAACTGTGATTTCATCACGCCGGACATGCCATAACATAAATTACCGCGGACGCGATAATGGGGGAACAGGCGTGCATCCTGAAAAACATAGCCGATGTGCCGTTTTTCAGGAGGGGTGAAAATGTGCTGTTCAGTATCGACCAGCACATGATCGTTTAACACAATACGTCCTGAATCAGGCCGCGTAAGGCCAACCACCGCATTAATCAGTGAAGTTTTACCGGCGCCGGACACGCCAAAGATCGCGGTAATGCCATTCGCGGGCAAATCGGCTTTTACACTGAGGGAAAGCGCGCCAAGCTGCTGGTTAAAATCAAGTTCTAGCATTATCCCCCCAACCGCTTACGACTCCAGGTCGTCAGCCACTCCGACACCAACAGCGACATCAATGACAAAACAATCGCAATAACGCACAGCCGCGCGGCATCGGTTTCCGCACCCGGCGTCTCAATCAGCGTATACATCGCCAACGGTATCGTCCGGGTTTCGCCAGGAATATTGGAGACAAAGGTAATCGTCGCGCCGAACTCGCCTAAAGAGCGAGCGAACGCCAGCACTGTGCCAACCACAATGCCGGGAAAAGAGAGCGGTAACGTGATAGTGAAAAAAACCCGCCACGGCGAGGCGCCCAGCGTCCTTGCTGCTTGCTCGAGGTGCGTGTCCACCGCGTCCAGCGACAAACGGATCGCCCGCACCATCAAGGGAAACGCGACAATGGCTGACGCCAATGCCGCACCACGCCAGCTAAAGCTGAAACTGAACCCAAACCAGTCATAGAGCCACGAACCAATAACGCCGCGCCGCCCCATGCCTATCAATAGCAGGTAGCCAATCACCACGGGCGGCAACACCAACGGTAAATGGATAATACTATCCAGCAGCGATTTGCCGGGAAACCGGCAACGCACCAGGATCCACGCCGTCAGTATTCCAAAGGGTAGGCTGCATACCACCGCGACAACGGAAACTTTAAGGCTCAGCTCAACCGCCTGCCATTCATAATCACTGAGCATCATTACCGGGGCGTAAATCCGTAGCGTTTAAATACCTCTGCCGCTTCTGGCGTTTTCAGATAGTCATAGAATCCACTAACAACCGCATTTTTATGATCTTTCACGATCGCCATTGGATACTCTACAGGCTTATGGCTGCTTTCCGGGAACATACCGATGACCTTGACCTTATCGCTGGCCACCGCATCCGAGCCATAGACGATACCCAGCGGCGCTTCTTCGCGCTCAACCAGCGCCATTGCCGCACGTACGTTATTGGCCCGAGCCATGATCGGAGAAAGTTCGTCCCATGATTTCAGATTTTGCAGCGCTTCCTTGGCATAGAGACCTGCCGGAACATGATCGGGGTCGCCAACGGCCAGGTGGCCGCCCTTCAGCAGGCTTTTCCAATCCGTTTTCTCATCAATGGTAATGTCGTTATGTTCACTGGATTTTGGTGCAATCACCACCAGTTCATTGCCTAACAGCGTATAACGGCTGTCATTTTCCATCAGATTTTTATCTTGCGCGTAGTCCATCCATTGCTGATCTGCCGAGATAAACAGATCGGCAGGCGCCCCTTGCTCGATCTGCCGTGCCAACGTCGAAGAGGATGCGTAGGAAGCCACAATGGCAACCTGCTTATCTTTCTGGTACTGGGCGCCGATTTCCTGCAAGGCGTTGGTCAGTGAAGCCGCGGCAAATACCGTCACTTTCTCTTCCGCAGCCATTGCCGGCAATACCATCCCAGCGCTAATTGTCAGCGCGGCAAACCATTTCAACCATTGCTGTTTCATTGCTATCTCCTGACATTTGTCATCGTTATGTAAGGCATACTATAACGTAGAATTGTACAATGTCATGGAGTTTATCAGTGACATAAAGAAATCTTGGGAAGATGCGTCCGGCGTCACGCCGGACATCAAAACAGGAGGGGAAATACTCGATTAATGCGGTTTTTTAGCGGTCTGCTGACTGTCGGAATGGCCGATTTTGGAAAAAACGTTAAACACTTCACCCAAACCATAAATGGCACCCAGAATCACAGCCATCATCACCGGCACCATGGCTACTGCAAACAGCAGGCTCGTTAACAACTCCAACATGCTTACCTCACTTATCGCAATGGTTACCGCTACTTCTGTCGCTCATATAGCGCGCAGTTTCGCCGTAAACTATCATCGTCACATTGATATACTAATAGTTTACCGTAATGAAAGAAAATAATGCGGCCATTTGTGCGATTTGCCCCTGATAAAAAAAATAGCGACAATACAAATCATTAAACTATTCATCCATTGGGCTCTCCCTATGCAGGCTGAAATTCTCCTTACCTTAAAACTCCAGCAACGCTTATTTGCCGACCCGCGGCGTATCGAGCTACTGAAACAAATTCGCCATACCGGCTCCATCAGCCAGGGAGCCAGACTGGCGGGGATCAGCTATAAAAGCGCATGGGATGCCATTAACGAGATGAACCAGCTCGCTGAGCAAACGGTAGTGGAACGGATGACGGGCGGCAAAGGGGGCGGCGGCGCGCAGGTTACGCGCTACGGTGAGCGCCTGCTCCAGCTTTACGATTTGCTGGCTCAGATTCAACAGAAAGCGTTCGACGTGCTGCAACAAGAAGATTTGCCACTGGACAGTCTGCTAGCAGCCATTGCGCGTTTCTCACTGCAAACCAGCGCCCGAAATCAGTTTTTTGGAACCGTGCTCGCACGTGGCGATCACAACGTTCAGCAGCAGTTGGATATTTTACTCGCCAATGGCAAAACGACGGTCAGTGCTCTGGTTACCCGTCAAAGCGCCGAGCGTTTATGCCTTGATGCGGGGAAAGAAGTGCTGGTGCTGATTAAAGCGCCCTGGATAAACGTCTGTGCCGCCGACGCCCCGAAAACACCTGCCGATAACATTCTCACCGGGCAGATAAGCACTCTTGAAACAGGTACTGAGAATAGCGAAGTTCTGATCACACTGGCAGGCGGTGAAACGCTGTGTGCCACCGTTCCAAATGATATCGTCGAAGCAGAACAACTACACCCGGGTGCCGATGTCAGCGCCTCTTTCAATGCCGATCGGGTGATTGTGGCCACGCTCTGCTAACGCCACAATGTGGCGACGTCAGGCTCCCCCTGTTCATCTGATTCTGACTGAATGATGATTAATCTGCTGACAAAGGATAAACAATGTCGTTGTTGAAAATATCGCAAGGATTATTCCGGCTGAGTGACACTCGCATGCTACGGCTGGATAACCTGACTCTCGAACAAGATCAGTGCTGGGCATTTGTTGGGGCAAACGGCAGCGGAAAATCGTCCCTGGCTCGTGCGTTATCGGGCGAGCTTCCTATACTGAGAGGCGATCGGTCATGCGATTTTCAACGTATTATCCGGCTGTCGTTTGAACAGTTGCAAAAGCTGGTTTCCGAGGAGTGGCAACGCAATAACACTGACATGCTGAGCGCCGACGAAGACGACACGGGACGAACAACGGCCGAAGTTATTCAGGATAGCGTGAAAGATCAGAATCGTTGTCAGCAGCTTGCTGAACAATTTGGTATCGCCCCCCTTCTGGGGCGTCGGTTCAAGTATCTTTCCACCGGTGAAACACGCAAAACAATGCTATGTCAGGCGCTGATGCCACAGCCCGACCTGCTGATTCTGGATGAACCGTTTGACGGGCTGGATGTCGCCTCACGCAAACAGCTTGCCGAACAGCTACCGGTACTTGCCAGCCATGGTTGTACGCTGGTGCTGATCCTGAACCGGTTTGATGATATCCCCCCTTTTATTAATCATGTCGGTATTCTCGCTGATTGTACGTTAACCCGCGTGGGTGAACGCGAGGAGATCCTTTCGGAAGCGCTGATTGCCCAGTTGGCCTACAGTGAAAAACTGTCGGGAAGCGCCATCCCCGAACCGGAAGATCCGCAGAGATATACCCGGCTGCCCGCCGATCTTCCTCGCATCACGCTGCGTAATGGCGTCGTCCAGTATAACGATCGTCCCATTTTGCATGGATTGAGCTGGGAAGTGTTGCCCGGCCAGCACTGGCAGATTGTCGGTCCGAATGGCGCAGGAAAATCAACATTGCTGAGCCTGATTACCGGCGATCATCCCCAGGGCTACAGCAACGATCTCACGCTATTTGGCCGCAAACGCGGCAGCGGAGAAACCATCTGGGATATCAAACGTCATATCGGCTATGTCAGCAGCAGTCTGCACCTGGATTACCGGGTTAGCGTCAGCGTACGCAATGTTATTTTATCGGGATTCTTCGATTCCATCGGCATTTATCAGGCGGTCTCCGATCGTCAGCGCCAACTCACCGATCAATGGCTGACGTTACTGGGCCTTGATGGCGCTATTGCGGATACCCCTTTCCAGGCCTTATCCTGGGGTCAGCAGCGTCTGGCGTTAGTCGCCAGAGCGCTGGTAAAACACCCTGCCCTGTTGATTCTGGATGAACCATTGCAAGGCCTGGACCCCCTTAACCGCCAACTGGTCCGCCGCTGGCTGGATATCTTGATCGGCGAAGGGGATACACAATTGCTATTCGTTTCTCACCATGCCGAAGATGCGCCGCAATGCATCACACACAGACTGACATTTGTCGCCGACGGCGATATCTATCGCTATCAAATTGATAACGTTATGGATATTAGATCATCAACCTTGAGTGATAACGCTACCACAAAATAAATCACGCTGTAGGAAACCGCTCTGACTAAAAATAACTTATACTCATCACTCAACCGGTTTGTTAAAAAAACTATCCATAACAAGCGTTATTTTCGCTATAGATCACCTTTTTCAGCGTGAAGCCATGTTATTTTTCGCCTAATCGCCCTAATAGAGGTCAACATGAATGTTCTAGTCACTGGTGGTAGCGGTTACATAGGGAGTCATACCTGTGTACAGTTACTAGCTGCTGGGCACCAGCCCGTCATTCTCGACAACTTATGCAACAGCAAAGCCAGCGTGGTTAAAACCATAGCGCAATTAACCGGTAAAAACCCTGAATTCTATCAGGGCGATATCCGCGACTCCTCATTGTTAAACGACATCTTTTCCCGCCATGAGATTGATGCGGTTATCCATTTTGCCGGCTTGAAAGCGGTCGGCGAATCTGTCCGCGAGCCTGTTAGCTACTATGATAATAATGTCTACGGTACGTTGACGCTGGTTGAAGCAATGAAAAAAGCAGGCGTGAAGAATCTGATTTTCAGTTCCTCCGCAACCGTTTATGGCGATCAGCCGCAGATCCCTTATAAGGAAAGCTTCCCGACCGGTCATCCAGCCAGCCCTTATGGCCGCAGCAAGCTGATGGTGGAGCAAATCCTACAGGATTTGCAGCATGCCGAACCCGATTGGAGCATCACGCTGCTGCGTTATTTCAACCCGGTCGGTGCGCATCCGTCAGGTGAGATGGGGGAAGATCCGCAGGGTATTCCCAATAATCTGATGCCTTATATCGCCCAGGTGGCCGTCGGCCGTCGGGAGTCGCTGGCTATTTTCGGCAATGACTACCCAACGGAAGACGGTACGGGCGTGCGCGATTACATCCACGTCGTCGATCTGGCCGACGGACATATCGCTGCCATGAACGCACTGCAAAACCGCGCTGGCGTACATATCTACAATCTGGGGGCTGGCGTTGGTTATAGCGTATTGCAGGTGATTGAAGCTTTCAGCAAAGCCTGTGGCAAACCGTTAGCTTACCACTTCGCACCACGTCGTCAGGGCGATCTGGCGGCCTATTGGGCCGATGCTGAAAAAGCGGCGCAGGATCTCAATTGGCGGGTCAGCCGTTCACTGGACGAGATGGCGCAGGATACCTGGCGCTGGCAGTCCACTCATCCTCATGGCTACCCAGACTAAAAAATAACTTGTTCAGGCAACCGCTTATGTTTGCCCGGCATCCACCCACAGGAGCAGGTCATGTTGAATGAAAGAACCTCTGCGCTGGCGCCCGATGGCCAGCCGTTTCAATTAACTACCTTACAGAATCTGGCTGGCATGCGCGTTTGCCTGATGGACTGGGGCGCGACATGGCTTTCCTGCCAGCTCCCCATGTCGGGTGGCGAAATCCGGGAAGTGCTGCTGGGCTGCGCGTCGCCAGAGCAGTATCCACAGCAAAGTGCTTATCTTGGCGCGTCCATTGGACGATACGCCAACCGTATCGCCAATGCCACATTCAGTCATGGTGATGAAACATACCTTCTGATCGCCAATCAGGACGTTCATCAGTTACACGGCGGTCCGGACGGATTTCACACCCGCCGCTGGGCTATCCTCAGCCAGGATGCGACACAGGTTACCTATCAACTGAACTCACCAGATGGCGATCAGGGATACCCCGGCCACCTCAATGCGCAGGTTTGCTACCGTCTGACTGAACATAACGCGCTGGAAATAACCTATCAGGCCGTCACGGAGAAAATTTGCCCTGTATGCCTGACCAACCACGCCTATTTCAATCTCGACGGTAGCCCAACGGATGTACGCAAACATCAGTTACAGCTGTTTTCCGACTATTATCTGCCGGTAAACCGCGCGGGCATTCCCTGCGCGGACCTTAAACTGGTTAAAGAAACGGGCATGGATTTTCGCCAGCCCAAAACGCTGGAACAGGATTTCCTGCGGGACGACGATCAGGTTGCCGTCAGCGGTTACGATCACGCTTACCTGCTGCACAGAACCTGTGGCTCCAGTGAGAGCCCGGCGGCCAATTTATGGTCATCGGATGGCCGGGTGATGATGAGTGTTTTTACCAGCGCGCCGGCGCTGCAACTCTATAGCGGCAATTTTCTATCAGGAACGCCATCAAGAGAAGGCGGATACTATGAAAACCACGCGGGCATGGCGCTGGAAAGCGAATTCCTGCCGGACAGTCCCAATCATCCAGACTGGCCGCAGCCGGACTGTTGGTTAAAACCGGGCAAAGTGTATCGCTCTGAAACGACTTATCAGTTTTTTACCCAGTAATCCTGCCTATCTGTTGCCGGGATCTTGCTTTCCCTTTCTCTCCCAGTCACTTACTAACGTGGTGACTGGGAAATTCGGCTGACTTTCTCCAGACTGAAACCTGCAATTCATCAGCGAATATTAACTCATTGATAACACTGACAGAACATCTCTCCGCCAATTTACAAATCTCTTCAATTCCCTGCTTGCCCGCGTCAGATTTCCGCGCTTACACTGCGATGACTCACTGTAAGGATACGTTATGCCAGCATCGTATTTATCGCCATCAATGATTCATCATCTGCGAACCAAAGGCAGATGGGGATGGCTATTAGCGTTATGCTGGCTGTTCCTGAATGCGCAGTTGGCGATTGCCGGTCACCAATGCGATTTGACGATCAATCAGACGTCAGCATTCATGCAGCATCAAACCCATCTGCAGCAGACCGTCTCTCATGGGGCTCATCACCATGACGAAGCCATGTCGGCCCAAGTGGTTAAACAGCAGACCCCGCTGTGTGAGAAACACTGTGTCCCAGACACCATCAAGCAGGACTACGCCAATCTGGCGCTGCTGGCTATCCCGGTCAGTAATGAACTGGCTCTTGCCAATCAACCCTATTCCGTAAATTGCACCAGCGATGTCTGGTTTTCTCCACCGGCAGCAGGACCTCCGGCAGAAATCCGTTTCTGCCGCTTTAGAGAATAGCCCGGACGATTAATAACCTCCGCTGCGCCAACCTGGCGTAATCACTGTTATTTATCGTTTTTATGGAGCTATTACTATGCGTGCCATTTACGTCGCAATGATGACCGGTTTACTGTTCTCTTCTTCTCCCTTATGGGCCAATGAACATCAGCATCACTCAATGATGCCGTCCGATACGACCCCCACTGCCACTGACAACGCGTATCAAGCCACCGGGACGGTGAAGCAATGGGACGCCGACAGCGTAACCATCGCCCATACCCCGATTGCCGATTTGCACTGGCCTGCCATGACCATGGCGTTCAAATTGCCTGCCGGGAGCACGTTTGTTCCTTTGGCGGCGAATACGCCCGTCGCGTTCAGTTTTGTACAACGGGATAACGGCTACGTACTGACCAATATTACGCCACAGCAAAAATAAGCGAGGGTAGAACCAATGCATATGTCCAAACATCGTGCCTCAGGCGCGTGTCTGGCCATGCTGCTGTGGCTGCCTGCCGCATCCTTTGCGGCAGATCTGGATCTTGATCAGGCATTACAGGCGGCGGAACGTTATTCTGCCGAGCTGTCCGCCAACCAACACCAGAT
The DNA here is from genome assembly GCF_003115815.1 of Brenneria roseae subsp. americana. Lineage (NCBI taxonomy): Bacteria > Pseudomonadati > Pseudomonadota > Gammaproteobacteria > Enterobacterales > Pectobacteriaceae > Brenneria > Brenneria roseae. The sequence continues at coordinate 266,155 of NZ_QDKJ01000004.1, forward strand.
TAGCGCGCTACAAAACATGGCCGACTCCGCGACACAACTTCCCGATCCACAGCTTCGATTCGGCGTCGAGAACCTGCCTTTGGGTGGAAACAACGGCAGCCGACTGACGCGTGAAGGGATGACCATGCAACGTATCGGTGTTATGCAAACCTATGTCAGCAGCAGTAAACGGGAAAGCAAAGCACAAGCTTTCCGCGTGGAAGCCGACAGCCTGCGCAGCAACAGCGAAACCCTTCGCGCCCGCCTGCAACGGGATACCGCACAGGCCTGGCTCGAACTGGCTCTGTCACAACAATCCCTGAAAGACGTGAAATCGCTGGTTGCCGAAAGCGAACGACAAATTGCCTTGCAGCAAGCGAGCGTGGCAGCAGGCGGTGAAGCCAGCAGCGTGCTGGATGCCAGGTTAACGCTGGCAGCGATGAAAGATCGTCTGGCCGATGCAGAACGGGATGTACAGATTGCCCGGGTCATGATCACACGGCTTACCGGTCTGTCTGATATCAATGTGCGGGGCGCGCTTCCGCGCTTTGAACGGCTGCCGGCATCACCGGAGGAACTGAGTAAAAACCTGCACCAACACCCGGAAATGCAACAGGCGCAGCGTGAGGCCGAGCTCGCTCAGGCTCGTTCGGCGCAATCGGCCGTTGCGGCGATCCCCGATGTGGGGGTGGAGGTTTATTACGCCAAGCGGGGCAATGACTATGACGATATGGCAGGCGTGATGGTAACGGTCGATCTGCCTCTGTTTCAATCCAAACGGCAGGATAAAGACTACGCCGCGGATGTAGCACGAACGCAGGAAGCTCGCGACAACGTGCTACTGGCAGCCCGGGAGCATCAGGTACAGCTCGATACGCTGATCGCGCAATATCAGGCTGCCCAATCACGCTGGCAGCGGCAGCATAACGAGGTTCTGCCCCTCCAACAGCAGCGCAGCAAGCTGATTCAGGCGCAATATCAATCCGGCAGCAGTAGCCTTGCCAGCGTTCTGGAAGCCCGACGCTCGCTGCTCGAAAGCAATATTGCCGCACAAGCCGCCGCACGGGAAATGGCACAGTTCTGGGCGGCCATTCGCTATCTGACACCACAGGGAAAACCTTTGCCATGAAAAAATCCTTCGCTCTCAGCTTGATCGCGCTGGCGATCGTCGGTGCTATCGGTGTCGGCTATCTCTGGGGTCAACACCAGGCGGCATCAACATCGCCAGCCTCTCCATCAGCTAACACAGAACGCCCGGTATTGTACTGGTACGATCCCATGGTGCCCGATAAGCGCTTTGACCAGCCCGGCAAATCACCGTTTATGGATATGCAGCTTGTGCCTCGTTATGCCGACGAGGTACAGAACGATGGCGGCGTCACTATCAGCGCCCGCCAGCAGCAAAATCTTGGCGTCCGTACCGCACGCGCAGAAATTCGCACCGTCAATACCCAGACGTCCGGCTACGGCACCGTCACGCTCAACGAACGGGGATTACGCACCTTGGTTGCCCCCAGCGGCGGTATCGTCGAACAGCTCAATGTCAGCGCGTTGCAACAACAGGTCAAAAAAGGGGAAACGCTGGCAACGCTGTGGAATCCGGCCTGGGCCGCGGCGCAGCAGGAATATCTGGCGGTTCGGCAACTCGGCGATGATGCGCTGACACAGGCTGCCCGCCGTCGGCTTTCCCTGCAATTTATGCCAGACACCGTTATCCGCCAGGTTGAACGCAGCGGTAAACCGCAGGCCAGAATGGTCATTACCGCGCCGGAATCCGGTTACGTCAACAAGCTTGAAGTCCGTGTCGGCATGCAGCTAACGCCAGCCCAGCCCTTGTTTGAACTGGCGAGTCTGAACCCTGTCTGGGTCGAAGTAGACTATCCCGAAGCACAGGCGGCGCGGTTAAGCGTCGGCAGCGAGATAACCGCCAGTAGCAACGCCTGGCCCGGACAAACGTTCCACGGGAAAATCAGTGAATTGCTTCCGCTGCTAGACAGCGACACCCGCACGTTGAAAGCCCGCGTCGTACTGGAAAATCCCCAGCAACAGTTAAAACCGGGGATGTACCTAACCGTCCAGCTTGCCAGCCAGCTTCCACAGCCGATGCTGATGATCCCTCAACAAGCTTTGCTGGTCAGCGGCAGTCACAACCGGGTACTGATCAACGAGGGCGACGGCCACTTTACGCCACGAATAGTGACGGTGGGGACGACACAGAACGGTTGGACCGAAGTCGTTGCCGGGCTGAAAGAGGGCGAGAGCGTGGTGACATCGGGCCAATTCCTGATTGATTCCGAAGCCAGTCTGCGCAGTTCGCTATCACAGTTTGACGAAGCTAATCAGGCGGAGTCATCGCAATCCGCAGGAGAGGAAACTGCTGCACCGCCAAAAGACGCCTATCAAACGCAGGGGACGATCAAAGCCGTCAACGGCGACCAGATCACCATCGAACATGATGCCGTTCCGGCGTTGAACTGGTCGCCCATGACGATGGATTTCACCCTGCCGAAGAGCGGATTGCCTCAGGGCGTCAATATCAACAGTAAAGTTCGCTTCAGTTTCAGCATGGACGACAGCGGCATTCATATTCAGGATATCTCCCCGCTTGACGTACCCCAAACCGGGCATGGAGGCCACCAATGATTGCCTATATCATCCGCTGGTCATTGCAAAACCGGCTGTTAGTGCTGCTGGCGGCATTGTTGATGGCCGCCTGGGGCATAACCTCGTTGCAGAAAACCCCGCTGGATGCCCTGCCCGATCTGTCTGACGTGCAGGTGATTATTCGCGTCAGCTATCCGGGGAAAGCACCGCAGGTTGTCGAAAATCAGGTCACCTATCCGCTGACCACCACCATGCTGTCCGTACCGGGCGCCAAAACGGTGCGTGGTTTCTCCATGTTCGGCGACGCCTACGTTTATATTCTGTTTGAAGACGGCACCGATCCTTATTGGGCGCGCTCCCGCGTGTTGGAATATCTCAGTCAGGTGCAGTCCAGCCTGCCCGCGGAGGCCAAAACGTCGCTGGGGCCGGATGCCACCGGCGTCGGTTGGATCTACGAATATGCCCTTGTCGATCGCAGCGGTAAGCATAGTCTGGCCGATCTGCGCGGCATACAGGACTGGTTGTTGAAGTTCGAATTGAAAACCATCCCTAATGTGGCAGAAATCGCCAGCGTCGGCGGCATGGTGAAGCAGTATCAGGTAATCGTCGATCCGGAGAGAATGCGCACACAAAACATTACCCACCAGCAGATTATTACCGCCATACAGGCCGCCAACCAGGAAAGCGGCGGTTCGGTGCTGGAGCTGGGTGAAGCTGAATACATGGTTCGCACCTCCGGCTACCTGAAAAATGCGCAGGACTTTAATCATGTCGTCATTACCATGCGTAATGGCATACCGGTCTTGTTACAAGATGTCGCCACCCTGCGCGAAGGACCGGAAATGCGGCGCGGCATTGCCGAATTGAATGGCGAAGGCGAAGTGGCCGGCGGCATTATTGTGTTGCGCTCAGGCAAAAATGCGCTGGATACCCTGCATGCCGTGAAAGCCCGGTTACAGGAAATTCAAAAAAGCCTGCCCGCCGGGGTAGAAATTGTGACGACATACGATCGCTCTCAGTTGATTGAACACGCGATCGAAACGCTCAGCCATAAGTTGCTGGAAGAGTTTGCCGTCGTTGCCGTCATCTGCGCCCTGTTCCTGTTCCATTTCCGCTCGGCGCTGGTGGCGATCATCAGTTTGCCGCTGGGGATCCTGGGCGCGTTTATCATCATGCGGTATCAGGGCGTCAACGCCAACATCATGTCGCTGGGCGGTATCGCCATCGCTATTGGCGCAATGGTGGATGCGGCGATCGTGATGATAGAGAATATGCATAAAGTCGTTGAGCAGTGGCGTCACGATCACCCGGGAGAGGAACCACAGGAACGTGATTGGTGGCGCCTGGCTGAAAGAGCCGCAGTCGAAGTTGGCCCGGCGTTGTTTTGCAGCCTGCTGATTATCACGCTGTCCTTTGTGCCGGTCTTCTCGCTGGAAGCACAGGAAGGCCGCATGTTTTCACCGCTGGCGTTTACCAAAACTTACGCCATGGCGGTTGCCGCCGGACTCGGCATTACGCTGATTCCGGTGCTGATGGGATATTTTGTGCGGGGGAAAATCCCCGATGAGCAGGCCAACCCGCTGAACCGCTGGCTAATCAACGCCTATCACCCAATCCTGCAACGCGTGCTGAGCCATCCCAAGGCCACGCTGCTGATTTCAGGTCTGTTACTCCTGTTTACGCTGTTTCCTTTGGGGCGTCTCGGCAGCGAATTCATGCCGCCGCTGGACGAGGGAGATCTACTGTATATGCCCTCGACGTTGCCCGGAATTTCCGCCCGTGAAGCTGCGCGCCTGCTGCAACAAACCGATCGGCTGATCAAAACCGTACCTGAGGTCGAATCCGTTTTCGGTAAAGCCGGCCGGGCGGAAACCGCGACCGATCCGGCACCGCTGACCATGCTGGAAAGTACGATCCGGTTGAAACCCCGCGATCGGTGGCGTCCTGGTATGACCATGGATAAGCTGGTTGCCGAGTTGGATCAAACCGTCAATCTGCCGGGCATCGCCAACGTTTGGGTGCCGCCGATTCGTAACCGTCTGGATATGTTGGCGACCGGCATTAAAAGCCCGGTCGGTATCAAGGTGAACGGCAATAATTTACAGGACATCGAACGTATTGCCGCTCAGATCGAACAGGTGGTGAAAAATGTTCCCGGCGTAACGTCGGCGCTAGCTGAGCGGTTGGCGGGGGGGCGCTATATCGATATTGATATCGACCGCCTGCGGGCCGCTCGCTACGGCGTTTCCGTCGATGAATTGCAGTCTATGGTATCGACCTTGATTGGCGGACAGAATATCGGTGAAACCATTGAGGGCCGTCAGCGCTACCCCATCAATCTCCGCTACCCACGCGAGTTGCGGGATTCGCTGGAAAAACTGCGTGATTTACCCGTTATCACGGAGAGTGGCGCACGCGTCACACTGGCAGAACTGGCCGATATCCGCGTCAGCGAAGGACCGCCGATGCTGAAAAGCGAAAACGGGCGGCTGTCTGACTGGATTTATGTGGATCTACGCGGCCGCGATTTGAAATCTGCCGTCGAAGAAATGCAGCAGGTCGTCGCACAACAGGTAACACTGCCAGAAGGCGTCTCGCTCAGTTGGTCCGGGCAGTTTGAGTATCTCGAACGTGCGACGGAAAAAATGAAAATCGTCGTGCCCTTCACGCTGCTGATTATTTTTGTGCTGTTGTACATGACGTTCAAACGGGTGAAAGATGCCCTGTTGATTATGGCGACCCTGCCCTTCGCACTGATCGGCGGAGTCTGGTTACTGTATATTCTTGGCTATAATCTTTCTGTGGCTGGCGCCGTCGGCTTTATTGCTCTGGCGGGCGTCTCGGCTGAGTTTGGCGTCATTATGTTGTTGTATCTCAATCATGCGGTGGAAAAACACCGCATAGCCGGGCAGCCGTTATCCCGACAGCAGTTGATGGACGCCATTCACGAAGGTGCGGTACTGCGTGTTCGCCCCAAAATGATGACTGTCGCCACCATCATGGCGGGTCTGTTACCCATCATGTGGGGAGGCGGCAGCGGTTCGGAGATTATGCAACGGATTGCCGCCCCGATGATCGGTGGTATGGTAAGCGCACCGCTGCTTTCCATGCTGGTCATCCCGGCGGTTTACCTTTTATTGCACAAGGATGATTCGGATACGCTGAAACGGTAAAGCAAGAGCGTGATTTTGAGCAAATATAGTGCGGATAAATCACGCCCGTCATCGACTATCGATTGCCGATAACCGTTCTCCGCCCCTATAATGAAACGAGTTATCACAGAAATCTTAGGATATGAAGGAGTTTAGCTATGGCTGTAACTAAGCTGGTACTGGTAAGACACGGTGAGAGCCAGTGGAACAATGAAAACCGCTTCACGGGCTGGTACGACGTAGATCTGTCCGACAAAGGTCGCACAGAAGCCAAGGCCGCCGGTAAATTGCTTAAAGAAGAAGGCTTTGCCTTTGACTTTGCTTATACCTCCGTGCTGAAACGTGCCATTCATACGCTGTGGAATGTACTGGACGAGCTGGATCAAGCCTGGCTGCCGGTAGAAAAATCCTGGAAACTGAATGAGCGTCATTACGGTGCCCTACAGGGTCTGAACAAAGCCGAAACCGCCGAAAAATACGGTGACGATCAGGTAAAACAATGGCGTCGTGGTTTTGCCGTTACCCCACCAGAACTGACTCGTGATGATGAACGTTTCCCTGGACACGACCCGCGTTACGCGTCACTGAGCGACGATGAACTGCCGTTAACCGAAAGCCTGGCTCTGACTATCGAACGTGTGGTGCCTTATTGGAATGAAACCATTCTGCCGCGCATCAAAAGCGGTGAGCGCGTTATCATCGCCGCTCACGGCAACTCCCTGCGCGCATTGGTTAAATACCTGGACAATATGGGCGAAGACGAAATTCTCGAACTGAACATCCCGACGGGTGTGCCGTTGGTTTATGAGTTCGATGAAAACTTCAAACCGATTAAACACTACTATCTGGGCAACGCTGATGAAATCGCAGCAAAAGCCGCAGCCGTAGCGAATCAGGGTAAAGCCAAGTAATTCGGCTGACCTGATAAACCAAAAAACCGGCTAATAAGCCGGTTTTTTATTGGAGGTTAATGACAGAGTGCGATGAACAGTGATAATGGGCAGATCGTCAAGACGCAGCCAATCATCCCTGTAAGCCGCTTACTTGCTGCGGCGCTCGCGCACCGCCGACGCCAGTTGACGCAACAGCATTTCGGTATCCTCCCAGCCAATGCAGGCATCGGTTACGCTCTGACCGTATACCAACGGTTCATTGTTTTCCAGACTCTGGTTGCCTTCAACCAGATGGCTTTCAACCATCACACCCACAATCGCTTTTTCGCCCTGAGCAATCTGCCCGCTCACGTCTTCACAGACTTCCATCTGCTTTTTGAATTTCTTGCTGCTGTTGGCATGGCTGAAATCGATCATAACCTGCGGCGTCAGGCCCGCTTTTTCCAGACCAATCTTCACCTCTTTCACATGTTCGGCGCTGTAATTCGGCGTCTTACCACCGCGCAGAATAATATGGCAATCATTGTTACCGCTGGTGTTAACAATAGCAGAATGACCCCATTTAGTGACGGACAAGAAGCAATGCGGCGCGCTGGCGGCATTAATGGCGTCAATAGCAACTTTGATCGTGCCGTCAGTACCGTTCTTAAAACCAACCGGGCAAGACAAACCGGAGGCCAGCTCACGGTGTACCTGAGACTCCGTGGTCCGCGCGCCAATCGCGCCCCAGCTCATTAAATCCGCCATGTATTGTGGCGTGATCATATCCAGAAATTCGCCAGCGGCAGGCAAACCCATGTTGTTAATTTCCAGCAACAGATGACGCGCAATACGCAGGCCGTCATTAATCTGGTAGCTGTTATCCATGTGCGGATCGTTGATTAATCCTTTCCAGCCCACCGTTGTACGCGGTTTTTCAAAATAAACCCGCATGACAATTTCCAGATCGTCGCTCAGTTCCTGACGCAGCGTGACCAGGCGGGCGGCATACTCTTTGGCGGCTTTCGGATCGTGAATAGAGCAGGGACCGATGACAACCAGCAAACGATCATCGTTACCGTTAAGGATTTTGTGAATAGCTGTACGCGCGAACGATACCGTTTCTGCGGCCTTGTCCGTGGCGGGAAACTTCTCCAGCAGAGCAACCGGCGGCAAAAGTTCCTTAATGTCTTTGATTCTTAAATCATCATTTTGGTAATTCATAGTAATTCCATCGATTCCAGAACGGTATTTTCAACTCACACCCAATGCGTGCCCCCCGCATGCAAGATAGCTGATAGCTTGAGAGGCTGGGTTTTTCATATATTGCAGTCGGGTCATTATATGTCAATCAGACGCTATCGTGGCGCTGAATTCGACCCAATTTATTCATTAAAACGCCGTCAGCGGCAAAATGCGCCCGCTTTCCACCACATCATCGACGTCATCAATACGCGGTATAGCAGCCCAAAAGGATATTTTTCCCCTGCCGGTTCCCGTAGAGTAAAATGAACACCAGATAAGCAAACAACGCGGGATAAACGATGGCACACGATCGCAATCATGCGGAACCGGGCAATAGCAAACGTCTGCTGGCAGCCTTTATTATAACGGCGACCTTTATGGTGGCGGAAGTGATAGGGGGACTGCTGTCGGGATCTCTGGCGCTGCTCGCGGACGCCGGCCATATGCTGACCGATGCGGCGGCGCTGTTCGTCGCATTGCTGGCCGTCCGATTTTCCCAGAAGAAACCGAATGCCCGCCATACCTTTGGTTATTTACGCTTCACCACGCTCGCCGCGTTCGTCAATGCCTTGGCGCTGTTGGTCATTACCGTGCTCATTGTCTGGGAGGCGATCCGACGCTTCTACGAACCGCAACCCGTTGCGGGTGTGCCTATGTTGCTGGTTGCCATCGCAGGCATGTTGGCGAATATTGCTGCCTTCTGGCTACTGCATCACGGCAACGAAGAGAAAAACATCAATGTGCGGGCTGCCGCTCTGCATGTTCTGGGGGATTTACTCGGTTCGGTGGGGGCGATCGTCGCCGCATTAATCATTCTGTTCACCAACTGGACGCCTATCGACCCCATTCTGTCGATTTTAGTCTCCTGCCTGGTGCTGCGCAGCGCCTGGTCGCTCATGAAAGAGAGTATTCATGAACTGCTGGAAGGCACGCCGAGCCAGATAAGTATCGAAGCGCTGAAGAAAGATCTGACGATGAATATTCCCGAGGTAAGAAATATCCATCATGTACACATCTGGCAGATTGGCGAAAAGCCCATGATGACGCTGCACGCACAGGTTATTCCGATTTACGACCATGATACGTTACTGAAACAGATTCAGACGTATTTGCTGAAAAATTATCAGATTGGTCACACGACTATCCAGATGGAGTATCAGCACTGTGATGATGACCACTGCGATATCCATCCGGCGCAAGATCATCACCACCATCACTGATGTGTAAACATAAAGCGGTTTTAGCGTTTAGGCTTCGCGCGCAAGGGGTAAAGAGTGATTATCCCGTGCGCTCTTGATCCACAACCAGGAACCGTTCAGCGCGATCAGCGTCAGGATAGCGTATTCCACCGCCATGGCATAAACCCCCTGATAGGCAAAAATCACCACGCTAATAATGTCGATAACCACCCAAAGCAGCCAGTTTTCAACATACTTGCGCGTCATCAACAGCATCGCCACGATGGATAACACCATCATGGTTGAGTCCCAGAATGGGAATGCATCAGGTTGCAACTCTGGCATTTGTGCGGCGATCCCGAACATTTGCATACCCGATACCGCCACACGCGTCAGCGCCGCGAAAACCGGATCGATATAAACCGTCATCAGACCGATTGCGACAACGCTTATCGCAGACCAGCCTATTAGCTTAGGCAATGACAGCCAGCGGATCCTAAGCTCCACTTCATCTGTATCTGTCTTGCGTGTCCAGGCATACCAGCCATAAACATTGGCAGCGAAAAAGAAAATCTGTAGCAGCAGGCTGGCATAGAGTTGAATCTGGAAAAAAATCACCGCAAACAGTGTGACGTTAATCAAACCAAACAAGTAGTTAATGGTTTTTTCCAGACTCGCCAGCCAAATGCACAACAGACCAACCAGCGTACCAATCGCCTCGATCCAGGACAGATCGTATCCACCCGCACCTAAAGGAATATGAATTAAAATGTTACTGGTACTGAAAAAATCCATCTCTCCACCTTGTCTCAATGATTAAGCGCAAATTGATTATGTTGATCAAACAAAGACCATAAAGAACAATATTGCCGTCAGGCATTCCCGCGGACGCGTAATTTCAATTCCGCCGCAAAATCAAGCATCCGATTCAGCGGGATCAGCGCCCCTTCACGTAGCGCCGCATCGACATGAATTTCATGCAGGCTGCCCCCCTGCCCCAGACCTTTGGCAATCGCTTCAAGACCATTCATCGCCATCCAGGGACAATGCGCACAACTGCGGCAGGTTGCCCCCTCGCCCGCGGTCGGCGCTTCTAATAATGTCTTATCCGGGCACGCCTGCTGCATCTTGTAGAAAATACCGCGATCGGTTGCCACAATCAGCTCACGCTGGGGTAGCGTTTTTGCCGCCTGAATCAATTGGCTGGTAGAACCTACCGCATCGGCCATCTCGACGACGCTTTGCGGTGATTCCGGATGCACCAGAATCGCGGCGTCCGGGTAAAGCACCTTCATACGCTTCAGCGCCTGAATTTTAAATTCATCATGTACGATACAGGCACCTTGCCAGCACAGCACATCGGCCCCGGTCTGCTTTTGTACATAGCTCCCCAGATGACGATCGGGAGCCCAGATAATTTTTTCTCCCAGACTATCCAGATGCTCAATCAATTCGACAGCAATACTGGATGTCACAACCCAATCAGCGCGCGCCTTGACGGCAGCAGAGGTATTGGCATACACCACCACGGTACGATCGGGATGGCTATCACAAAACTGGCTGAACGTGTCGATCGGGCAGCCGAGGTCAAGCGAGCATTCTGCTTCCAGCGTCGGCATCAGCACCGTTTTTTCCGGGTTGAGAATTTTTGCCGTTTCGCCCATGAAACGAACCCCGGCGACCAACAGCGTCGAGGCCGTATGCGTGCTGCCAAAACGAGCCATTTCCAGTGAGTCGGCCACACAACCGCCGGTTTCTTCCGCCAACGCCTGGATTTCCGGATCGGTATAGTAATGGGCAACGATTACCGCATTTCTCTGCTGCAGTAATGTTTTTATCCTGCTACGGTAATGCTGCTTTTCTTCGGCAGACAAGGGCTTGGGTTTCGCCGGAAAAGGGTAAATTGTTTCATTGCTATCGAAAAGGATGCTCATTATGGATTTCCATGATGACAACTAGAGAACTAAACGATCTATGACGCTCAGTTTCAGACTTTGGTGTTTTTTATCCTAAACAAAATACCGAAAAAACCGGATAAAGTCGCCTTATTTTTAGCGGAAAATCGCCAGATTGTTTAATATGCATAAAACAACGGTCAGACAGTCATTTATTGAGGAAACAGACGCCTCAAATAAAAGAGGAAACAGGGAGATTCAGTGGCTCATATTTATATCAAAATTTACCGCGACACGCTGGTCGTCAGGAATGCTGACACAGGCAAAGAAGTGACAGGTAAACCGGAAACCCCTTTTACCACCACACGTCTGCTACTCGGGCAAATGATCCCGGCCATGAAATTGCTACAGCAACTGACACGCAAAGTCGCGCCAAAACGATTAGTCGATCTGTTTATTCCCCATAAAGTCATCATCCAGGCTATGGAAATGAATGAAGGGGGGCACAGTCAGGTCGAATTTGCCAGCTATATGGAACTGGCCAAAACCATTAGCCCACAGGGTAAGCAGGTTTACTTATGCACCAAATCTGTCCCGCTGACCGATCGGGAAATCATCCAGATATTTAGCGGCCAGCCGTCAGGTATTGTCAGCCGTTGAACGATCCACTCTGCGTCAAAAAAATCGGTATGCTCTACAGCAGCTTCAGCCGAAGATTCGGTGCCAGTAGAGGGATATCGGAACAATCAGTATCAGCGCCGGCAGGAAATTAACAACCGCAATGAGCTTAATTTGAGCAATCCGCAGTCCGACGGCCACCATAATAATGCCGCCACAGGCGGAAAAATCCCCCATGGTGATAACCGTCATGAACGGCATAATCAGTTTGGCGGAGAAAAACAGTAACGTCTGGATAATAAACTGCGGGATAGCAATCGACATTACCGAGAATCCCAGAGTAATGGAGAAGATCAGCGCGGTAAAAACATCCAGAGCAGATTTGACAATCAGCAACTGATAGTCGCCGGTTAAACCTTCGGTTAACGCGCCAACCACCCCCGTTCCACTGGCGCAGAACAACATGATTAGTGCGGTGAAATTCTGCGTATACACATCCTGCGGCAGGCGATGTTCCATCGTCGGCAGCAGACGATTCAGCGCTTTTTGGATAAATATCCCCACGTTCTGAACGCCATATTCCATCCGTAACAACTCACCCACGGCAACGCCAATAATAATCGCTAGCGCCACCGCGGGCAGTTGCTGAACTTTCACGATCAGGGTTATCCCCATCGCGATGGACACCATGGCAAATGCCGGGGGCAATCCATCCTGCAAGCGCTGCGGAATAAAACGCCGCAATGCGATACCAATACCGCCACCGATCAGGATAGCAGCGCCATTAATCAACGGACCGACCATAAAATCTCCCTAACCACGGTGTCATACGCTTTTCCGTGGCAACAACTCACATTAGCTATAGGTTCGAAATAAAATGAACTGACGGGCTTTACAGCCCCATAGTGAGGTATTGAAAAACGTAATATACCGCAAACCAGAGAGTTAGTGGGAAAGCAAATAGGCAGGAGGTATCGGGCGCGGGCACGCTACATGGATTGACCATTGTGAGATAGCCCAGGGATGGGCAGATTCAACCCTGTTCATGACTGGATAATCGTGCTAGATGAGCAAATAATACGGCCATAGCTGATTTGATTTGGCCGATGGGTTCCGGTAAACATCAAATTGCGCCATTAAATACTCCCGAAAAAGTCATCGTCCGTGATCATCCCCGCTTTTTCCATGAACTTATTCATGGCCTGCATATCCTGTTTTTCCTTCTCACGCTCGCTTTTTCTGGCCTCGATCGTCTGTGCCAGCAGTTCATCCAGTGTCGCCGACAGGTTCATATTCATGCCGCGGCCGCCTCGACCAGTGAAGCGGTCAAATATACGTTAGTGCTTCTTTTAGCACCCTGACGGGAAGCAATTGCGGTTTTCATCATGCTATGTCCTATGCGTAAAGTATGATGGGTCGAAGGCGGTGTAAAAGCAATCGTGGTGCTTATGGTAACAAAACGAGTGTAATCAAGGCGTTTGCGATCCCACAATAAGCTAATGAGATCTCATCTTCTTCTGTTTTTAAACGTCCTGACCTGGGTAGATAAGATAAGAGGGACAATATCGTGGCGAAGCACTATCCGATGCCCAGACGAAAAACAGAAGAGAAAACAAAGCGTTTAATAAGAGGGAATTTTTACCTGCCCCAATTTGTGGAAGGTAGTTTGCTGGAGAAGAAAACAACGTAACTAGCTGATTTAATTGGTGGGTCGTGCAGGATTACTCGGCCTGTGGCCTCGCCCCTTCAGGGTCAACGCTTTCGCGTTGCTCAAAATCGATCTCCCGATTTTGTCGAACCTTACGGTTCTCATCCTTCACGATTCAAAACTCGCTTTCAAGCTTGAAATTGGTGGGTCGTGCAGGATTCGAACCTGCGACCAATTGATTAAAAGTCAACTGCTCTACCAACTGAGCTAACGACCCGCAACGCGGAACTGCTTAAAAACTTACTGCTGTAATTGGTGGGTCGTGCAGGATTACTCGGCCTGCGGCCTCGCCCCTTCGGGGTCAACGCTTTCGCGTTGCTCAAAATCGATCTCCCGATTTTGTCAAACCTTACGGTTCTCATCCTTTACGATTCAAAACCCGCTTTCAAACTTGAAATTGGTGGGTCGTGCAGGATTCGAACCTGCGACCAATTGATTAGAAGTCAACTGCTCTACCAACTGAGCTAACGACCCGCAGTGCGGAACTGCTTAAAAACTGACTGCTGTAATTGGTGAGTGGTGGCGGCAAATTGATTAAAAATCAATTGCTCTCCGCGCCCCCAATTCATGCTGCTTCGGCGTTTCGTTCTTGCCTTGGCAACGGCGGCATATATTACTAATTTAAATTTTCAGCGCAACCTATTTTCTATAAAAATAGTTCGACTGCTTATTCTTAAGACGTTCAGGCACAAAAATTGCCCATAATGCGCAACTTTTGTGCCTGACGGACGAAAGCGATCACGATGCGGATAAGCGCTTTTGAGCCTGTTTCGCACTTTCCGTATTGGGATACATTTTTACGACTTGCTGGTAAACGGCTTTGGCTTTATCCGTCTGCCCTTTTTCCTGCATGATCACCCCAACCTTAAATAACGCTTCGGAGCTTTTCGGCGATTTGGGATAATTTTTCACAACATTGGCAAAATAGTAGGCAGCATCGTCTTTTTTACCCTTGTTGTAATTCAACTGCCCAAGCCAGTAGTTGGCATTGGGTTGATAAGTCGAATCCGGGTATTTTTTGACGAAAGCCTGAAATGCGCTGATTGCCTGATCGTACTGTTTTTTCTCCAGCACCAGCGCAACCGCCGTATTGTAATCACTGTTCATATCACCGGAGGACGCGGTTGGCGCCGCATTATTTGCGGCTCCGCTATCCGTACCTACAGCTGGCGAACCATCTGTTGGCGTCGCTGCGGCTGATGACGATGAACTCAATCCATCAATCTGCTGATAGATCTGTTTTTGTCGTTCAACAACCTGATTCAGTTGATACTGACTTTCCTGAATCTGCCCACGCAGGTTGTCAATATCGCGCTGCGTATCAGATAGCTGTTGCTGAAGTTGAGTTAAAAGCTGGCTGTGAGCGTTGGAAATACGCTCTAGTTGAGTGACTCGATCATCTACCGAGCCAGAGCCGACATTACTGATTGGCGCTTGGGCAGTAGCGGCCCAGGGGACCGCTACGCCAACCAGTAACGACAGACCCAACAAGTGACGTCTGAAGTTACTGTTCATGCGATACTCTTAGTATACCAGAACGGCACGACGGTTTTTGGCATATGCCGCTTCGTCATGGCCCAGAACGGCTGGTTTTTCTTTACCGTAAGATACGATAGAGATCTGATCAGAGGAAACGCCTTTACCCTGCAGATACATTTGTACCGCGTTGGCACGGCGCTCACCCAGAGCGATGTTGTATTCAGGCGTACCACGTTCGTCCGCGTGACCTTCGATAGTCACTTTGTAAGACGGGTTGCTACGCAGGAATGCAGCATGGGCGTCCAGCATTTGTGCGAAATCAGAGCGAATATCGTATTTATCCAGATCGAAGTATACGATGTTGTTACGCTGTAATTCCTGCATCTGCAGACGAGCCTGCTCAGAAGAGGCATTGCTATCAAACGCACCGTTACTACCAGCGGCATCGATTGAAGACTGATCATTGCCCGCATTCTTGTTTGAGCTACATGCGGCAACTGCCAGCACCGGCAGAGCCAACATCAGGCCTTTCAGCACTTTATTGAATTGCATCTCTTTATGTCCTTTAAATAGTTTATTGTACATATCTGCACTTATAGATACGGAGACCAGGCAGGGAATTTAACCTGTCCATCAGTCGCCGGAAGACGCGCTTTGAAACGCCCGTCAGTCGAAACCAGCTGTAGCACGGAACCCAAGCCCTGTTTAGAGCTATAGATAACCATGGTGCCATTCGGTGCGATACTTGGCGTTTCGTCCAGGAACGTGTCCGTTAGTACTTGTACGGCTCCCGTTACCAGATCCTGTTTGGCAATGTGCTGGACGCCACTATTGGAACCCACCATTACCAGAAATTTACCATCGGCGCTCACTTCAGCGTCCTGATTCTGGGCACCTTCCCAGGTCAGGCGTTGCGGTGAACCACCGTTAACATTCACTTTATATACTTGAGGACGTCCGGCCTGATCAGAAGTATAGGCCAGCGTTTGGCTATCAGGGAACCAGGTTGGCTCCGTGTTATTGCTGCGACCATCGGTTATCTGACTAATTTGGCCAGACCCCAGGTTCATCATATACAGATTCAGACTACCGCTTTTAGACAATGCAAATGCCAGCTTACTGCCATCTGGGGAGAAAGAAGGCGCCCCGTTGTGACGAGGGAATGACGCAACCTGTCGGATCGCACCGTTTGCCAGAGTCTGGATAACCAACGCAGAACGACCGCTTTCAAAGGTTACGTAGGCAAGTTTGCTGCCATCCGGAGACCAGGCTGGAGACATCAACGGTTCAGGGGAACGGTGTACGACAAACTGGTTATAGCCATCGTAATCCGCAACGCGCAATTCGTAAGGGAACTGGCCGCCGTTAGTCTGCACAACATAAGCGATACGGGTACGGAACGCCCCCTTGATGCCGGTCAGCTTTTCAAACACTTCATCACTGGCGGTGTGCGCAGCATAACGTAACCATTGCTTGGTCACCTTGAACTGATTCTGCGCCAATACGCTGCCTGGGTTACCAGAAGTATCCACCAGTTGGTAAGAAACAACATAGCTGCCGTCTGCGCTAGGCTGAACCTGTCCGACAACGACGGCGTCAATGCCCAGTGCCGTCCAGGCGGCGGGCGTGACTTCAGACGCGGTAGCCGGTTGCTGAGGCATACGGTTGGCATCGATCGGATTGAACTTGCCGCTGTTACGCAAGTCAGCCCCCACAATACCGCCCACCTCTTCAGGCGCGGCACCCGCGCCCACCCATTTGAAAGGAACGACGCCGATCGGACGGGCGGAGTCTACCCCCTGGGTAATCTCTATACGTACTTCCGCGTGCGCCACTGCGGCAAACAGCATTAAAAAGCTTAATGCGACTTTAAGTACCTGCTTCATTTCATCTCCCTTATCCAGACGAAGCGTCTGCGATAAATTAGCAGAATTTTAACAAAAACAAACCAATGTCAACAAAACACCATAACCTGGTTTGCTTACCATAGTAATAATCTTAGACCTATATGGGTAAACAGCCCGGGTTACTGCGGTTTAAAATCTATCGGCGCATTTTTGAAAGCCTCATAAACATCTGAACTTGGCGGCCTCGGAATTCTCGCCTGTTTCGCCGCGGCAATCGCAGCCTGACACAAGGCAGGATCGCCACCTTCAGCATTCACATCGATCAACAAACCGTCAGGAGCCAGTCTGATGCGTAATGTACAGGTCCGGCCTTTATACAACTGCCAGTCGTAAAACTTACTCTGGATTGCTGCACGAACCTGACTACCGTAACTGTCGAGCGCCGCGCCAGACGCGCCGCTCTTCGCGTTATTACCTGTACCGGCAGGCGCTCCGCCGCCCGATTTAGGGGCGTTTTGGGATGATGCCAGGCCTCCCAGCAAATCATCGACCGCACTTTCCTGCCTGGCCGCCTCAGCGGCGGCTTTTTTCTTATCTTCTGCTGCTTTTTTGGCTGCGGCAGCCGCTTCCGCTTTCTTGGCGGCGTCAGCCTCGGCTTTTTTCTTGGCGGCTTCCGCTGCTGCCTTTTGCTTTGCCAGCTCCGCTTCTTTCGCTGCTTCGGCTTTGGCCGCTTCAGCAGCTTTTGCCCTGGCTTCATCTTCCGCCTGTTTCTTCGCTGCCGCCGCAGCGGCAGCTTGTTGCCGGGCTTCTTCTTCCGCTTTCTTCTTCGCGTCCGCCGCCGCTTTCGCCTGTTGCTCCGCTTCAGCTTTTGCTTTCGCAGCCGCGGTTTCAGCCTGTTTTTGCTGTTCTTTCGCCAGTTGAGCCGCCTCTTCAGCCTGCTTACGCTGTTGAGCCTGTTCCTGAGCCTGCTTTTTGGCCTCTTCCTGGGCCTGCAAACGTTCTTTTTCCAGTTCCTTCAGCCGTTGTTGCTCGGCGGCCTGCTTCTGCTGTAATTCTTCAGCCTGCTGCTCAGCCTGTTTCTTGCGTAATTGCTCAGAACGTTTTGCATCCGTTTGCTGCTGTTGCTGCCGATTGTATTGTTCGGCGACCGCGCTGGGATCAACCATGACAGCATCAATTGACGAACCACCGCCGCCACCGCCGCTGGCATCCATCGTTTGAGTTAACGAACTCCAGATCAGCAAAGCAATCAGTATGACATGCAAAACAGCCGAAATAATAACGGCGCGTTTCAGCTTATCGTTTTGTTCGGTTGCCTTTAGCACAAGCGATTCCCAAAAACAGTGTTGCCAGAAATAGACCTAACGATCATTGCGGTGATTAGCTCATTTAAATCGGTTGCGTCATCAAACCAACGGATTTAACCCCGGCCTGATGCAACAGGTTCAGCGCTTTGATGATCTCATCATAGGGAACATCCTTTGCACCGCCAATCAAAAAGACCGTCTTGGGATTGGCCGCCAACCGGGATTGCGCTTCTGCTATCACCTGTTCAGCCGGCAACTGTTCCATCCTATTCTGCTCTACCACCAGGCTGTACTGCCCGACGCCGGAAACTTCAACGATTACCGGAGGGTTATCATTGCTGGAAACCGTTTTCGAATCCGTCGCTTCAGGCAAATCAACTTCAACGCTCTGCGTGATAATCGGCGCCGTCGCCATAAAAATCAGCAGCAACACCAACAAGACGTCAAGCAATGGGACAATGTTGATTTCGGACTTCAGTTCACGACGTCCTCTGCGTACTCGTGCCATGCTTCCCCCTGATTATTTGCTGTTATCGCTGGAGAAAGCTTGACGATGCAGGATGGCGATGAACTCTTCCATAAAGTTGTCATAGTTCTGTTCCAGCTTGTTCACTCGCTGGTTAAGGCGGTTATATGCCATAACAGCGGGGATTGCCGCGAACAGACCAATCGCCGTTGCAATCAGGGCTTCGGCGATACCAGGCGCAACCATCTGCAAGGTTGCCTGCTTAACCGCCCCCAGAGCGATAAATGCATGCATAATCCCCCAAACGGTACCAAACAGCCCGATATACGGACTGATGGAACCGACCGTACCTAAGAACGGGATATGTGTTTCCAGCGTTTCCAACTCGCGGTTCATGGAGATACGCATCGCACGGGAAGCGCCTTCCACCACCGCTTCTGGCGCATGACTGTTTGCCCGATGCAAACGTGCAAACTCTTTGAAACCTGAATAGAAGATTTGTTCCGTACCCGTCAGGCTATCGCGGCGAGTCTGGCTTTCCTGATACAAGCGAGAGAGTTCGATACCGGACCAGAACTTATCTTCAAACGCTTCTGCGTCACGCGTCGCCGCATTCAAAATACGGGTTCGCTGAATGATAATCGCCCAGGAAGCGATGGAAAAACAGATTAAAATCAGCATGATTAGTTTGACCAGAAGGCTTGCCTTCAGGAACAAATCAAGAATGTTCATGTCAGTCACTGCTTAAACTCCGCGACAATAGACTTAGGAAGCGCAATTGGCTTCATTTGATGTGGATCGATACATGCGATCAAAACTTCAGCATGGCTCAACAAAATACCATGTGAATTGAGAATGCGCTGCGCGAAAGTCAGAGAAGCGCCACGTATCGAAACGATCTCGCTTTGCACTTCCAACATATCGTCAAGGCGCGCCGGGGCAAGATACTCCACCGTTATCCGGCGAACAGCAAAAGCAACATGCTCACGCATTAAAGCATGCTGGTGAAAATTGCGCTCCCGCAGCATCTCTGTTCTCGCCCTTTCATAAAAGGCGATATAGCGCGCGTGGTAGACAACACCTCCAGCATCAGTGTCTTCAAAGTAGACCCTAACTGGCCAGCGGAATAACGTATTACTCACTCTACATCCCGGTAATGCAATAAACATCGCTACTATACGCAAGAGATATGAGGTTTGGAATGGATTGTGACTGCGGAAAGAAAATAATTATGGGTTGCAAGCAACCCATAACCAAATGGAATAGGCGGCCATTCTAGCTAAAGAAGTAATACAAACCTGCGCTCAGGATCACAAAGGCTGGAAGTGGGGAGAAAAACGCACGCCAGCACCAACGCTGAGGACGAAAACCGACGCCATGGACCACGCCGGCGCACACCGCCCAAATCAGCAAAAACCCCTGCCATACGGATAGTTCACTGGTCCGGGCGGCAAAACGCGCAGGGTCCCAGAAAACACAACCGGCCGCCAGAAGGGCCATGATAAGGGAAAGAGCCCTTAACGGGCTCTTATCCATCAGGCGATAGAGTTTATCGACCAAATCACTCATTGAGTTTTATCTTCGGTCGCTTTGTTTGCCTCGCTCTGCTCAAACGCCAGGGCAGTGATAATCCCTAGTGAACAAGCAAGAAGCGTTCCGAGTATCCAGGCAAAATACCACATAAATTAAGCTCCTTACTTAGTACATAGAGTGGGTGTTTTGCTCAATATGTTCTTTGGTAATCCGTCCGAACATTTTGTAGTAACACCAGGCCGTGTAAGACAGCACTATCGGGACGAAAATGATCGCCACCACCGTCATCACTTTCAGGGTCAGCAGGCTGGACGTCGCATCCCACATCGTGAGGCTGACATTCGGCGCCGTTACCGATGGCATGATGAACGGGAACATGGCAACGCCCGCCGTCAGGATCACACAAGCAATGGTCAGTGAGGAGAACAGGAAAGCCCACGCCCCTTTTTCCATTCTGGCGGTAGCGATGGTCAGCAGAGGTAATACCGCGCCTAACAAAGGAATCGCCCACAGAACCGGATGATTGTTGAAGTTAATCAACCAGGCACCCGCCTGATGCGCCACTTCTTTGTGTAACGGATTAGATTCCGCCGCTGTGTTCATCACGGATGTCACGACATAGCCATCAATTCCGTAAACGACCCAGATACCAGCCAGCACGAACGTAACCATCATGACCAACGCAGAAATCTGTGCTGCCGATTTTGTACGCACATGCAAGTCGCCGGTCGTCCGCATCATCAGATAGGTTGCCCCCTGCGCCACAATCATGGTCAGGCTGACAATACCTGTCAGCAGGCCAAACGGATTGAGCAGCTGGAAGAAATTGCCGGTGTAGTACAGACGCAAGTATTCATCCACATGGAACGGCACCCCCTGCAACAGGTTGCCAAAGGCCACACCGATCACGACCGGCGGTACAAAACTACCGATGAAGATGCCCCAGTCCCACATATTGCGCCAGCGCGGATCTTCGATTTTTGAACGATAGTCAAAACCAACCGGGCGGAAGAACAATGATGCCAGCACCAGAATCATCGCGATGTAGAAGCCGGAAAACGCCGCTGCATAAACCATCGGCCAGGCGGCAAACAACGCGCCCCCCGCCGTGATCAGCCACACCTGGTTTCCGTCCCAATGCGGCGCAATACTGTTGATCATCACGCGGCGCTCGGTATCTCCACGCCCCATCAGACGAACCAGTACCCCAACACCCATGTCAAAACCATCGGTGACAGCAAAACCAATCAGCAGGATGCCGATCAACAGCCACCAGATAAAACGCAAGACTTCATATTCAAACATAGTGGACTCCTGTTTACCGTGCTTCCTGCGCAACCGCTAACGGTTGTTCAAAATGGTAGCGCCCTGTTTTCAGACTGCTTGGACCAAGGCGGGCGTATTTGAACATCAGGTACATTTCTGCGATCAGGAATAGCGTATACAGACCACAAATCAGCGCCATGGAGAACAGAATATCTCCAGCGGTCAATGATGAGGTTGCAACCGCAGTCGGCAGAATCTCACCGATGGCCCAGGGTTGACGGCCATATTCGGCAACAAACCAGCCTGCTTCAACCGCAATCCACGGCAATGGAATACCGTACAGTGCTGCACGATGCAGCCATTTTCTCTGACCAATTTTTCCACGCAGCACGGTCCAGAAAGACAGACCGATGATCAGCAACATCAGGATGCCGCAGGCCACCATGATACGGAAAGAGAAGTACAACGGCGCGACACGTGGAATAGAGTCTTTGGTTGCCTGTTGAATTTGCGCTTCTGTCGCATCAGCCACTTTTGGCGTATAGCGTTTCAGCAACATGCCGTATCCCAGATCCTGTTTGGACTGGTTAAATGCTTCTTTAACGGCAGGATCGGCGTTACCCGCACGCAGTTCTTCAAGCAGTTGATAAGCTTTCATACCATTACGGATACGGACCTGATGCATTTCCATCAGTTCTTTCAGGCCGGTCACTTGCTTATCGGTAGAACGCGTAGCAATCAGGCCCAGAACATAAGGGATCCTGATCGCGTAGTTGTTTTCCATATTATCCTGATTCGGTAAACCAATCAGGGTAAAGGAAGCCGGCGCCGGCTGCGTTTCCCACTCAGCTTCAATCGCGGCAAGTTTGGTTTTCTGCACGTCGCCCATCTCATAACCGGATTCATCACCCAGTACGATAACGGATAAAACGGAAGCAAGACCGAAACTGGCGGCAATAGCAAAAGAGCGTTTGGCGAAGGCGATATCGCGGCCTTTCAACAGATAGTAAGAGCTGATACCCAAAATGAACATGGCGCCGGTACAATAGCCCGCGGCAACGGTGTGAACAAATTTCACCTGCGCTACCGGGTTCAATACCAGATCGGCAAAGCTCACCATTTCCATACGCATGGTTTCAAAATTGAAATCCGAGGCGATGGGGTTCTGCATCCAGCCGTTTGCGACCAGGATCCACAGCGCAGAAAAGTTTGAGCCCAATGCAACAAGCCAGGTAACCGCCATGTGTTGTACTTTTCCCAGACGGTCCCAGCCGAAGAAGAACAAGCCAACAAATGTGGATTCAAGGAAGAACGCCATCAAACCTTCAATGGCCAGCGGTGCCCCAAAAATATCCCCGACATAATGCGAGAAATATGACCAGTTGGTACCAAACTGAAACTCCATGGTCAGCCCGGTCGCAACGCCCAGAGCAAAGTTAATTGCAAATAACTTGCCCCAGAACTTGGTCATATCTTTATAGATTTGTTTACCAGACAGCACATATACCGTTTCCATAATCGCCAACAAAAACGCCATCCCCAGCGTCAATGGTACGAATAGAAAATGGTACATCGCAGTTAAGGCAAACTGTAAGCGTGACAGTTCGACTATATCAAACATCTTGACTCCTTGCTCCTCGCAGGATGGTTTTAGCTTGCAGAAGCTGACAAGCCGCTAAAAACCCGGCAGTAAACACCCAAAAGAGAACACAACAAAAAATTGCTTTAGCACAGGCTTAACATAAGCCGACAAATAAAT
Source organism: Brenneria roseae subsp. americana (assembly GCF_003115815.1). Classification (NCBI taxonomy): domain Bacteria; kingdom Pseudomonadati; phylum Pseudomonadota; class Gammaproteobacteria; order Enterobacterales; family Pectobacteriaceae; genus Brenneria; species Brenneria roseae. The sequence continues at coordinate 289,063 of NZ_QDKJ01000004.1, forward strand.
CGGCAAATCCAACAGCAAGCCAAAGAAAGATCACTAATATCCTACCCGAGAGTGGGTAGCGGTATATTACGCCTGTAATCCCCTACAATAAATAGGTTTTTACGTGACGCAGATTGGGTTTTTGGTTTCAAATCAACTTCCCTACCGGTGAGCACCTTTGGCAATAATTGATTTGCCGCAATTTAATCGTATTTCTAAAAATATATCCAGAGGTGAATTTTGATCTAGCGCAATTTAACTCCCTTTTGTTAATTATGGGCTTGCATTAATTTCATGTTTGTTTGCATTGTTAAATTCATGTGATATTACGGTTGATATAAAAATTAATTCAGCAATATATTTTTTACTTTAAAATCGATTATTTGTCCTGAAATGACGAACTTACTGATTTTTGTTTTTTTGTCTTTTTTCCGTAATTGCCGATTATATTTACGTATCAATATTGTTATCGCCTTGTTGCACTTTATTAACAGGCCAATTTTCCTGTGAAAAACGATTGAATAGGCTGTTTTTTCCTATAAAAAAGGCCACACAAGGTGGCCAAACATGTCGAACATTAATAGTGTAATACATTAACGCATCTTTGCTTATTGCCGGTTCAGCGGGAAAGAACCGCTTTGACCGCCTCACCAATGTCCGCCAGACTACGTACCGTTTTCACGCCTGCGGCTTCCAAAGCAGCGAATTTATCGTCGGCGGTTCCTTTCCCTCCGGCGATAATCGCGCCGGCATGGCCCATGCGCTTGCCTTTTGGCGCCGTCACCCCCGCGATATAGCCCACTACCGGCTTGGTCACGTGATCTTTAATGTATGCTGCGGCTTCTTCTTCCGCCGTTCCCCCGATTTCGCCGATCATGACGATAGCTTCGGTCTGCGGGTCCTGTTCAAACAGCTTCAGGATATCAATGAAGTTGGAACCAGGAATCGGATCGCCGCCAATACCCACACAGCTGGACTGCCCCAAACCGGTATCCGTGGTCTGTTTTACCGCTTCATACGTCAGCGTTCCGGAACGGGAGACGATACCCACTTTGCCCGGCAGGTGAATGTGGCCCGGCATGATACCGATCTTACATTCACCTGGCGTAATCACGCCCGGACAGTTCGGGCCAATCATCCTGACGCCGCTTTGCTCCAGTTTGACCTTCACCGTCAGCATATCCAGAGTCGGGATACCTTCAGTAATACAAATGATCAGCTCGATGCCCGCATCAATCGCTTCCAGAATGGAGTCTTTGCAGAACGGGGCGGGTACATAAATGACAGAGACGGTTGCACCAGTGGCTTCAACCGCTTCGCGCACGGTATTGAAAACCGGCAAACCCAGATGCTCACTACCCCCTTTACCCGGCGTTACGCCACCGACCATCTGTGTACCGTAAGCAAGTGCTTGCTCTGAATGGAAAGTCCCCTGACTACCGGTAAATCCCTGACAGATAACTTTGGTATTTTTATTGATCAGAATGGACATTATTTACCCCCTACTGCCGCAACAACTTGCTGAGCCGCATCCGTCAGGCTGGTCGCAGCAATGATATTCAGGCCGCTGTCTGCTAATTTTTTGGCGCCCAGATCCGCATTGTTCCCTTCCAGACGGACAACCACAGGTACGTTAACGCCCACTTCGGCTACCGCGCCGATGATACCGTCAGCGATCAAATCGCAACGCACGATACCGCCAAAAATATTCACCAGTACGGCTTTCACTTTGTCATCGGACAGAATAATTTTGAACGCTTCAGTAACGCGCTCTTTGGTTGCACCGCCGCCCACGTCAAGGAAATTGGCTGGCGCGCCACCATGCAGCTTAACGATGTCCATGGTTCCCATTGCCAGACCGGCACCGTTCACCATGCAACCAATGTTACCGTCCAGCGCCACATAGTTCAGTTCCCACTGCGCAGCATGCGCTTCACGGGAGTCTTCCTGACTTGGATCGCGCATTTCACGCAGTTCAGGCTGACGGAACAGCGCATTGCCATCCGCTCCCAGTTTTCCATCCAGACAAACCAGATCGCCTTCACTGGTGATAACCAGCGGATTGATTTCTACCAGCGCCAGATCGCGCTCCAGGAACATCGTTGCCAGGCCCATGAAAATTTTGGTGAACTGGGCAACCTGTTTACCGCTTAACCCTAATTTAAAGGCTAACTCACGCCCCTGATAAGGCTGTGGCCCCGTCAGCGGATCCAGCGCCGCTTTATAAATCAGTTCGGGCGTTTCTTCCGCGACTTTTTCAATCTCGACGCCGCCTTCCGTTGATGCCATAAACACCACGCGACGGCTGCCGCGATCGACGACCGCGCCCAGATAAAGTTCTTTATCAATATCGGTAGCCGCTTCAACCAGAATCTGATGAACCGGTTGTCCATTTGCGTCCGTCTGATAGGTCACCAGGTTTTTACCCAACCAGTTTTCAGCAAACGCGCGAATATCTTCTTTGTTGCTAACGACTTTAACACCGCCCGCTTTACCACGGCCACCCGCGTGAACCTGACATTTCACCACCCACGGGCCGGCACCAATTTTCGATGCGGCCTCTTCCGCTTCACGCGGTGTAGTGCAGGCATAGCCGGTCGGAGCCGGTAAACCATATCGAGCAAAGAGCTGTTTTGCCTGATATTCATGTAAATTCATGATGTTCTATCCATTTAGGTTTGAAGATACGTCGTTGGACTTATTTTTTATCAGTCGAAACTCATGCCGGAAATAACCCGGATGAAGTGATGACCATTCATCTCTGGACGTTCTGGTATTTTTGGATAAAGCCGCTGACAAAAACGGCCTGCATAGCACACATTTTCGTGCGGTAAGCCTTTACTGACTTACCGCCCGATTCGATTAGACATCCAGCAACAGACGAGCAGGATCTTCCAACATTTCTTTCACTGTCACCAGGAAGCCAACAGACTCCCGACCATCGACCAGGCGATGATCGTAGGACAGCGCCAAATACATCATCGGCAGGATAACAACCTGACCCTCCACAGCCATCGGACGATCTTTAATCGCATGCATGCCAAGAATCGCACTTTGTGGCGGGTTGATGATCGGCGTAGACATCAGAGAGCCAAACACGCCGCCGTTGGTAATCGTGAAGTTACCGCCCGTCAGTTCTTCAACGGTCAGTTTTCCATCACGGCCCTTAACTGCCAACTCTTTGATTTTTTTCTCGATATCGGCCATACCCAATGCATCGACATCATGCAATACCGGCGTAACCAGACCGCGCGGCGTAGATACGGCGATGCTGACATCGAAATAGTTGTGGTAAACCACATCTTCGCCATCAATGGAAGCGTTAACTTCCGGATAGCGTTTCAGCGCTTCGACCACCGCCTTGATGTAGAAAGACATGAAGCCCAGGCGCACACCATGACGCTTCTCGAAAGCCTCGCCGTACTGCTTGCGCAGATCCATGATGGGCTTCATGTTGACTTCATTAAACGTCGTCAACATCGCGGTGCTGTTCTTCGCTTCCAACAACCGCTCGGCAACGCGTTTACGCAGACGCGTCATCGGTACACGTTTTTCGCTACGACCGCCAAGAGCGGGTTCCGGGGAAGAAGGCGCCGCTGGCTTCTCTTCTTTCCTGGTGTTTTTCTTCTGCTCAGCCAGATGCTTATCAACATCCTCGCGGGTAATACGTCCACCGACGCCACTACCTTTAATGGCGGCGGCGTCGAGATCGTGTTCCGCAATCAGACGGCGGATAGCCGGGCTGAGTGAATCATTGTTCTCTTCTTCCAACGCAGCGGTATGGCGCTGTGCCGGGGTAGATTCCTTACTCTGTGATTTCTCGCTGGTTTCTTTACCGGAGCTGTCCCCTGCACGAAGGCGGCCCAATACCTGACGAGACGTCACCGTGGCACCTTCATCTTCCAGTACAGCATCCAGGATACCGGCTTCAGAAGCAGGAACTTCCAGAATAACTTTGTCAGTTTCAATCTCGACCAGCACTTCGTCACGCTGGACGCTATCGCCTGGTTTTTTGTGCCAAGTAGCCACAGTGGCGTCGGCTACCGATTCAGGCAAGTCAGGAACGAGAATATCTACGCTACTCATTATCTATCCTTTTATTTAATCAACGTTCAGCGCGTCATTAACCAGAGCTTGTTGTTGTTTCTGATGTACGGACAAGTAGCCAACAGCGGGTGAAGCCGATGCGGGACGTCCGGCGTAACGTAAAGCAGCCCCAAATGGAACCACTTCACGGAAATGATGCTGGCTGCAATACCAAGCCCCTTGATTCAGCGGCTCTTCCTGACACCACACGAAATCAAGCACATGCGCGAATGGCTCAAGTGCCGCCAGAACGGCCTGATGCGGGAACGGATACAGCTGTTCGATACGCACAATGGCCACATCTTTCTGCTCGTTCTTACGACGCTGCTCCACTAAATCATAGTAAACCTTACCGGAACAGAGAACGACGCGTTTGACAGCCTTGGGATCCAGGTCGTCAACTTCGCCAATCGCCGGCTGGAAATGACCGTTGGCCAACTCATCCAGAGACGAGATTGCCAGCGGATGACGCAGCAGTGATTTTGGCGACATCACAATCAATGGACGACGCATACCGCGCAACGCCTGACGGCGCAGCATGTGATAAACCTGAGCTGGCGTTGATGGAATACAAACCTGCATATTCTGTTCAGCACACAACTGTAGATAACGCTCAAGTCTGGCTGAGGAGTGTTCCGGTCCCTGCCCTTCATATCCGTGCGGCAACAACATGACCAAACCGCACATCCGACCCCATTTCTGTTCGCCAGAACTGATGAACTGATCGATCACCACCTGGGCGCCATTGGCGAAGTCGCCGAACTGCGCCTCCCAGATCGTCAACGTGCGAGGTTCCGCCGTGGCATAGCCGTACTCGAACGCCAGCACCGCTTCTTCGGACAGTACAGAGTCCCAGACGTTGAACGCGCCTTGCGCATTATGCACATGATTCAACGGCGTATAGCTGGAACCGTTTTTCTGATTGTGAACCACCGCATGACGATGGAAAAACGTCCCACGCCCGGTGTCCTCACCTGACAGACGAATAGGAATACCATCGTCCACCAATGTGGCGTAGGCCAGAGTTTCTGCCCCCCCCCAGTCAAACGGTTTATTACCGAGCGCCATCTCGGCACGATCGGTATAAACCTTGGTAACGCGGGGATGAATGTCGATACCTTCCGGCACCTCGCTGATACGTTTGGCGAGTTCCTGCAAACGTTTCATCTCGACTTTATTCGGATACGGCTCGTCCCATTCGTGGTTCAGATAAGGCGCCCAGGTAAAGGACTGCATATCCATCTCACGCCACTCTTCCACCACGCACTCGCCGGCATCCAGCGCATCCCGGTACAGATTAACCATTTCGGTCGCGTCTTCCAGCGTAATGACTTTTTCCTGTTCCAGACGATCGGCATACACCTTACGCGGCGTTGGATGTTTTTTGATCTTCTGATACATCATCGGCTGCGTAGCGCTTGGTTCATCCGCTTCGTTATGACCATGACGGCGATAACAAATCAGATCGACAAACACGTCACGTTTGAAAGTATTACGGTAATCGAGAGCCAGACGGGTCACAAAAGCAACCGCTTCCGGATCGTCGGCATTCACGTGGAAAATCGGTGCCTGAACCATCTTGCCGATATCAGTACAGTATTCCGTCGAGCGGATATCCAATGGATTAGAGGTGGTAAAACCGATACGGTTGTTGATAACAATACGCAGCGTGCCGCCGACTTCATAACCACGCACCGTCGACATGTTCAACAGTTCCTGAACAACGCCCTGACCGCAGATGGCCGCATCGCCATGAATGGTTATCGGCAGTACGCGCGGGCCGCTCTGGTTACCCAGACGATCGAGACGAGCACGCACCGACCCCGTCACCACCGGACTGACGATCTCCAGATGCGAAGGGTTGAACGCCAGCGCCAGATGAACCAGTCCGCCGTCGGTTGCAATATCAGAAGAGAAGCCCTGATGATATTTCACGTCCCCCGTGCCGAGGTGTTCTTTATGTTTGCCGGAAAATTCGTCGAACAGATCCTGGGGTTTTTTGCCAATCACGTTGACCAGCACGTTCAGACGGCCGCGGTGCGCCATCCCCAACACGGCTTCGTGGGTACCGTTATTGCCGGCATGCCGAATCAGTTCTTTCAGCATCGGCACCAGTGCATCCCCGCCTTCCAGCGAGAAGCGTTTGGCTCCGGGATATTTGGCCCCCAGATAACGTTCCAGCCCCTCGGCTGCGGTTAATTCCTTCAGGAAACGACGCTTTTCTTCCGCCGTAAATGACGGCTGTCCCATCACCGATTCGATACGCTGCTGAATCCAGCGTTTCTCTTCCGTGCTGGTAATGTGCATGTATTCAGCGCCGATGGGACCGCAATAGGTGCGTTTCAGCGCTTCGTACAGATCCGCCAGCTTCATGGTGTCTTTGCCAATCGCAAAGGAGCCGACGTTGAAGGTTTCCTGCAGATCATCCTGCGTCAGGTTATGATAATCCAGATCCAGTTCAGCAACCGGTATCTGGGGGCGCAGATTAATCGGATCCAGATTCGCCTGTTGATGCCCACGGAAGCGGAAGGCGTTGATCAACTGTAACACCTTGACCTGTTTGGCATCCTTATCAGGATCGGTAACCGATGAGGCAAAGCGTGATGAATCTTTCGCCAAACGACGGAAATACTCACGCGTTTTGGAGTGGAGTTGATCTGGTTTGACCCCAGTAGTAGGCAGTTGCTGGAAGATCGAGCGCCAGCTGAGATCGATAGAATCCGGATCGGTTAAAAAATCTTCATAGAGCTGTTCTATGTAGGACTGGTTTGCGCCCGCCAGATAGGAGGAATCCAGCCAGGCCTTCATTGCGCCGTTCTGCATCATGATCCCTTAAGCTAATAAGCTTCAGTTTTCGCCGTGGTTAACATGTAATTAGTGCCGTATAAAATCGGTTGCCGTAAACGGTTCACTTGTCGTATTTCAATACGCGCTATCAGGATATCCATTATCCGTTAAGGAACCTTTAAAAACCGGTTCTGGCGCGTAAGCCGGTTTTTAAAGGTTTCCTGCGGCCCCCTGGCAATCACTACCGGGGGGCATACATGTCTTGACGACTTATTTATTACTGCTTTCCATTACAACATGGGCATTAACGTCATCAGGCACTGCGCTGTAACAGCATCGACTTGATATGGCCGATGGCGCGTGTCGGATTAAGCCCTTTCGGACAAACGCTGACACAGTTCATGATGCTGTGACAGCGGAAAACGCTGAAAGCATCGTCAAGCCCGTCCAGTCGCGGCTTGGTTTCCGTATCACGACTGTCGATCAGGAAACGGTATGCCGCCAGCAGCCCGGCAGGTCCAACAAACTTGTCCGGGTTCCACCAGAACGATGGACAAGACGTCGAGCAACAGGCACACATAATACATTCATACAAACCATCCAGTTTCGCACGCTGCTCCGGTGACTGAAGATGCTCGCGCGCTGGTGGATTTTTCCCATTATTCAACAGGTAAGGTTTTATTTTCTCATATTGGGCATAGAACTGTCCCATGTCCACTACCAAATCACGCACAACTGGCAATCCTGGCAGAGGACGAATGACGATTTTACCGTTTCCGCGACGCAATACCGAAATCGGCGTGATACAGGCCAGGCCATTTTTACCGTTCATGTTGACGCCGTCAGAGCCACACACGCCTTCACGACAGGAACGACGAAACGACAGTGTCGGATCCTGTTCCTTGAGTAGAATCAGCGCATCCAGCAACATCATGTCCCGCCCTTCTTCCGCTTCCAGCGAGTAATCCTGCATCCGCGGAGCATCATCAACATCCGGGTTATAACGATAAATAGAAAATTCGAGTTTCATCGTCTGATCTCCGCTATTAATAAGTACGTATTTTCGGCGGGAACGCCGGACGTAATTTAGGCTGCATGTTCACCTCACGGCGCGTCATGCTATCCGTATGCGGCAGATATAACGAATGACATAACCAATTTTCATCATCACGTTCAGGATAGTCGAAACGGCTGTGCGCGCCACGGCTTTCGGTACGGAAATTGGCAGAAACCGCTGTTGCATAAGCGGTTTCCATCAGGTTATCCAATTCCAGGCATTCAATACGCTGGGTATTGAATTCGGTGGAGGTGTCATCCAGACGCGCATTTTTCAGACGCTCGCGGATTACTTTCAGCTCGGATAGCCCTTTCGCCATCGCATCCCCTTCCCGGAAGACCGAGAAATTGTTCTGCATACAGGATTGCAGCGCTTTGCGGATTTCAACCGGATCTTCACCTGAGCGGGTGTTGTTCCAGCGATTCAGGCGGTCAAGCGACGCTTCAATGTCCGACTCGCTGGCGTCACGGCTCACGCCCTGCTCTTCCAGCGACTCTTGCAGATGCATACCCGCAGAACGGCCGAACACCACCAGATCGAGCAGCGAGTTACCGCCCAAACGGTTTGCGCCGTGTACCGATACACAGGCGATCTCGCCAACGGCAAACAGACCCGGGATCACGACATCCTCGCCCTTTTCGTTAAGCGTCAGCGCCTGACCGCTGACTCGGGTCGGAATACCGCCCATCATATAGTGGCAGGTGGGAATAACCGGAATCGGTTCTTTGACCGGATCGACGTGAGCAAAGGTACGAGACAATTCCAGAATGCCCGGCAGACGAGATTCCAGCACCTCTTTGCCCAGATGATCCAGCTTCAGCTTGGCGTGAGGTCCCCACGGCCCTTCACAGCCGCGCCCTTCGCGAATTTCAATCATGATGGAGCGGGCAACCACGTCGCGGCCGGCCAGATCTTTGGCATTCGGCGCATAGCGCTCCATAAAGCGCTCACCGTGCTTATTCAGCAGATAGCCCCCTTCGCCACGACAGCCCTCGGTCACCAGCACGCCGGCTCCCGCGATACCGGTCGGGTGGAACTGCCACATTTCCATATCCTGCACGGGCACGCCGGCACGCAATGCCATACCAACGCCGTCGCCGGTATTAATGTGCGCATTGGTCGTGGACTGGTAAATACGACCGGCACCGCCCGTCGCCAGTACGGTTGCGCGAGCTTTGAAATAAACCACTTCGCCGGTTTCGATACAGATAGCGGTACAGCCGACCACCGCGCCGTCCTGATTCTTCACCAAATCCAGCGCATACCACTCGGAGAAGATGGTGGTATGGTTTTTCAGGTTCTGCTGGTACAAGGTATGCAACAGCGCATGGCCGGTACGGTCAGCGGCGGCAGCCGTACGAGCGGCCTGCTCGCCGCCAAAATTTTTGGACTGCCCACCAAACGGACGCTGATAAATGCGGCCATCATCAAGGCGTGAGAACGGCAAGCCCATATGCTCCAGTTCCAGAATCGCTTCCGGACCGGTTTTACACATATATTCAATGGCATCCTGGTCGCCGATATAGTCAGACCCTTTCACGGTGTCATACATGTGCCATTCCCAGTTGTCTTCATGGGTATTGCCCAGCGCAACAGTGATACCGCCTTGTGCTGACACAGTATGGGAACGGGTCGGGAAGACTTTGGATAACAGGGCGCAGGAAAGGCCCATCTGGGATATTTGCAGTGCGGCACGCATACCTGCGCCACCGGCACCGACAACAACTGCATCAAACTCTCTGACTGGCAAATTCATTACGCACCCCACACCACGATAGTTCCATAAATGACGTACACCAACAGCGCAATCACGATCGCCAACTGTAAAGTCAGGCGCAGGGCCAGCGGTTTAATGTAGTCGGTCAGCACTTGCCACATCCCTATCCATGCATGTACCAGGATGGAAAATAACGTTAACAGTGTGAATACTTTGGTGAGAACCATAGCGAAAAAGCCACGCCAGGCTTCATAAGTGATTTCGTTGGCAGTGGCAACAAAACCAACGATATAAATTACATACAGCACGATGACGATGGCAGAAGCGCGAATCAGCAACCAATCGTGTACGCCATTGCGTCCTAACGCAGAAGCATTGCTTACCATACGAGGACTCCAGCCAGAAGTGAAAGCACGACAGTAATAATAAAGGAGATATTTGCAGAACGTTTACCCGCTGCCAGGTCTTCTTCTATGTAGCCGAAATCCATCATCAGGTGACGTAAACCACCCACAATGTGATAGGCCAGCGCAGTGAGGATGCCCCAAACGATAAATTTAACAATGAAGCTATCCATAATCGCGGCAGTCTGTAAGAACCCCTCTTCAGAAGAAAGGGATAAACCTAACAGCCACAGTAAAATACCGACAGCGACAAAGGTAATAACGCCGGAGACGCGGTGAAGAATAGATGCTATCGCAGTAACGGGAAACTGGATCGTCTGCAAATCCAGATTGACAGGTCTTTGTTTTTTCACGAATTTGCCCACACAGCTTTTATTATTGTATCTTCCTCCGGACCTGAATGAGGTCAGACAGCATGAAAGTCGAAAACCGTGAAACCGGATTTACGGTACGCGCTCAAACATCGACATTCCGGTGTCCAAACAGCGCATGATCCTTTCATACTGGGTGCTCCTACTGCAGGGTATTCCGGAGACCTGGCGGCAGTATAGGTCCTTCACATTCCTATTACAATTCCCATACAAACTGTTTGGTAACATTTCCCTTGAACAGTGATTTAGATCACGAATTTCACAATTTATATAAAATTGATTATCTAATTTGACAAAACTTCAACATTTAAATTACAACTAGGGCACTAAATTTCTTATGATGTGTCAAACCACATATGGTTACTCTTCCCCGCTGGCATAACTTATGTAACAGTGGATGGAGAGAACCCACGTAAAAGTCATAGGTAATGACTACAATTAATTCTGAGAATTTAATCCCGAGAATTGTTAATTACCTGGAGAACGATGTTTTCATCCTGAATGCGGCGGGCTTATTGCCATCGCCCAGCTCTGTGCCCTCATCGACAAAACGTGTCGCAACAGAGTTTCACCGGCAGCGATTGATCCGGTGTACAGGCATGACGGTATTTCTTCAGTGAAAAAATTTAAAATTAAAGCGCTAAGGAGACTGTAAATGGCTGATAAAAAAGCAACGCTTACTCTAGATGGTAAAGATCCGATTGAACTAAAAGTCCTGTCCGGTACGTTGGGATATGATGAAATAGACATCCGTCCCCTTGGCTCTAAAGGCTTGTTCACCTTCGATCCGGGCTTTACCTCTACGGCGTCCTGCGAATCCAAAATTACCTATATCGACGGTGATGAGGGCATTTTGTTACATCGCGGTTACCCGATCGCCCAGTTGGCGGAAAAATCCAACTATCTGGAAGTGTGTTACATTTTGCTGTTCGGCGAAGCGCCGACACCAGAGCAATACGACACATTTAAAACTACGGTAACCCGTCACACCATGATCCATGAGCAGATTACTCGTCTGTTCCACGGTTTCCGCCGTGACTCGCATCCCATGGCCGTATTATGTGGTGTAACCGGCGCATTGGCGGCGTTCTATCACGATTCGCTGGATATCAGCATTGAGCGTCATCGCGAAATTGCCGCCTATCGTCTGCTGTCAAAAATGCCGACCGTCGCAGCCATGTGTTACAAGTATTCTCTTGGCCAGCCCTTTGTTTATCCAAGAAATAACCTATCCTATGCCGGTAACTTCCTGCACATGATGTTCTCCACGCCTTGTGAAGAATACGTGGTGAACCCGGTGCTGGAACGCGCCATGGATCGCATTCTGATCCTGCACGCCGACCACGAACAGAATGCGTCAACCTCCACTGTACGTACCGCCGGCTCCTCCGGCGCTAACCCATTCGCCTGTATCGCCGCGGGGATCGCCTCGCTGTGGGGACCGGCGCACGGTGGCGCGAACGAAGCCTGTCTGCGCATGCTGGAAGAAATCAGCTCCGTTGAACACATTCCTGCGTTCATTGAGCGCGCGAAGGACAAGAATGACTCCTTCCGTTTGATGGGCTTCGGCCACCGTGTTTATAAAAACCACGATCCGCGTGCAACCGTCATGCGTGAAACCTGCCATGAAGTGCTGAAAGAGCTGGGCCGTAAAGACGACCTGCTGGAAGTAGCGATGGAGCTGGAAAATATCGCGCTGAACGACCCGTACTTCATTGAGAAGAAACTGTATCCAAACGTCGATTTCTATTCAGGCATCATCCTGAAAGCGATGGGGATCCCGTCTTCCATGTTCACCGTTATCTTCGCCATGGCGCGGACGGTTGGCTGGATTGCTCACTGGAACGAAATGCACGACGACGGCATCAAGATTGCCCGTCCGCGCCAGTTGTATACTGGCTACGACAAGCGAGATTTCCAATCCAAGCTGAAAAACGATTAATCCGTTCAGTCAAGCTAAATAAAGGCCGGAGAAAATGCCGGCCTTTATTATTCCCGAATGCGTTATCTCTGGCAGTTGGGACACCAGTAGAACGGACGTGAAGCCAGAACGGTCCTCTCAATAATACCGCCACAGCGTTCACACGCCTCGCCTTCTCGATGAAAAACCTTAAAAGTGAAAATCGCCCCATGGTGGCGATTGTCATCCACCTCGCCACGCGTGTTATAGGATAGGCGAGGAATATCGATCAATGCCTGGCTCAACCTCAGCAGTTGCTCTGCACTTAACTGCTGCGCGGTATGTTGTGGCGCCAGCTGAGCATGCCAGAGAATTTCAACCCTAAGGTAATTCCCCAATCCAGCCAGAAATGCCTGATCGAGCAATAAACCGCTGAACTGCCGCCGTCGGAAACGCGGAGACAGTAATCGCTCACGCACCGCGTCCATCGTCAGCGACAAGTCGAGCACATCGGGGCCGATACGTTGCAGGAAAGGGTGTGCCGAGAGGGTCTCAGTGGTCAACATTTCAATATCGGAAGCGCTATAAAGCAGAATAGCGGAATCCTGCGTTTCCAGCCGGATGCGCAGATCGCGTTTCGTTTGCGGCGTCTCTCCGACCCTGACCACCCGCCATATGCCGTAGAGCTGGTTGTGACTGTAGAGAACCAGTCCATTACTGAAGTAGGTCAGCAGCGCTTTGCCACGCGTTACGATCTGCTCAATGCGCTGTCCTGTCAGCACCGGCTCATACTGTTTCAATTCAGGGAAAGCGAACCAAACGCGGCTCAGCGTTTTACCGACCACCGCAGCAGCCAGGCTATCGGCCGCACGGCGGATTTCTGGTCCTTCCGGCATGTCTTCTCCATAATAAATAGCGCAACAATGAGGCCGCTCGTCGCTTTATCATTCAGATATGAAAAAACGACCCGCTAATGTAATGCGCCGCCGGTCTGTGCAACATCATCCCGCACCAGCAGGGATTGCCTGATAATAATTTCCAGCGCATTCGTTACCATGCCGGTTGGCATACTTGGCGCGCCCGGATGGCGTGTAGCCTGTTCTGGCGAATACGGGACATGGATAAAACCGCCCCGCATCACATCGCCCTGCTGATGCAGAAAATGCAACAAACCATACATCACATGATTACAGACGAATGTCCCCGCCGAGTGCGACACGGAGGCAGGCACACCGGCCTCATGCAGCGCCTGTACCAACGATTTTACCGGCAACGTTGAGAAATAGGCCGCCGGACCTTTTTCGATAACCGACGTATCGACGGGCTGATTGCCGCGATTATCTGCAATACGCGCATCGTTAATATTCACCGCTACACGCTCAACGGAGATATCGGCCCGCCCTCCAGCCTGACCGACGGCAATCACAACGTCAGGCTGCCACTGCGCAATCTCCCGATAGAGTTGCTCCAGAGACAATCCAAAGACACAAGGCAACTGGCTGGTTACCACTCTGGCCCCAGCGATTTCACGCTGATGAAACACTTTTACCGCTTCCCATGATGGGTTAATCGCCTCGCCATCGAAAGATTCAAACGCCGCTATCAGTACGGTTTTCATCAGTCCTCACTTAGACCATCATTGAAATACGCAGAGGGGGATGATTACGCTGCCACCACTTGTATCTGATGTTGAGTGAAACAGTTGCGCAATTTGCGTGCAAACGTCAGCGCGTGCAGGCCATCACCATGCACACACACGGTATCCGCCTGTACATGCACCCAGGAACCGTCGCTGGCCCGCACCCGTTGGCGCTGAATCATTTCCAGCGTTTGCGCCAACGCCAGTTCATCGCTGTTGATCAGCGCGCCCGACTGCTTGCGGGGAACCAGCGAGCCATCAGGCTGATAACACCGATCGGCAAATACTTCCTGACGCGTCGTCAGCCCAAGGCGCTGCCCTGCGCGAATCAGTTCACCGCCCGCCAATCCAACCAGACGCAGTGCCGGATTAATCACCTTGACCGCACGTGCGATAGCATCTGCCAGTGCAGGTTCACGCGCCGCCTGATTGTAGAGCATGCCATGCGGCTTTACGTGCGCCAGTTTACCGCCTTCCGCCGCCACGATCGCATTCAGCGCGCCAAGCTGGTAAAGCACCTGCGCAAAGACCGTCTCCGCGGGCAAATTCATCTCTCTGCGCCCAAAGTTTTCACGATCGGGAAATCCCGGATGTGCGCCCAATGCTACGCCATAGTCAATTCCCCAACGCACCGACTGTCGCATGGTTTGCGCATCCCCTGCATGAAACCCGCAGGCTATGTTTGCCGAACTGACCAACTTCAGCAACGCTTCATCGTTTTCGCCACCTTCACCCAGGTCGGCATTCAGATCAATAATCATGCAGCCTCCACGCCAGTTGTTCCAGATAACGCTGCTGTTCTTGTGCCGCCTGCTGAGCGTCGGTCAGCGTACAACGGATAAAATGGATCGGTTCGCCAAGACGAATTTGAGCCAAATGATAAAGATCGGCTTCAATCACACAGGCGATGCGCGGATAGCCTCCCGTCGTTTGGGCATCGGCCAACAACACGATCGGATGACCGTTATGTGGCACCTGCACAACGCCCGGCAGTAACCCATGCGACGACATTTCACGCTGCGTCGTTCGTCTCAGTTCGGGTCCTTGCAGCCGATATCCCATCCGATTGCTTTGCGGACTCAGGTGCCAGGGGGTTCGCCAGAATGTTTCCTGCGCTTCCTCGCTGAATTCCTGATATTCCGGTCCAGGCAGCGCCCGCACGCGGTTTCCAAACAGCAACTGTTTAACCCCTGTTTCCCTGGTCGGCAATCGGGTGGAGGTTCCCAGCAAAAGCTCGTCGCCATCCGCCAGCAAACGCCCGGCAAAACCACCAAACCCCGCTTTCAAATCGGTACTGCGCGATCCCAGTGCTTCCGGCACGTCGATGCCGCCGGAGAGCGCCAGATAACTACGCATACCGTGTCGCGGTAAATGCATTTTCAATGTTTGTCCGGCTTTTACGGCAAAACGCCAGCCGGTCCATAACGGTTTGCCATCCAGATCGGCATGGCAGTCAGCCCCGGTCAGCGCGACCCAACAGGGCGACGTAAACGTGGCGACAAATTTCCCCAGCGTAATTTCCAGTGCCGCGGCATCTTCCGCGTTCCCCACCAGCAGATTAGCCAGTTTCAATGCGGGAACATCCAGCGCGCCGGATTGGCTGATACCCAGACGGCGGAACCCCTGTCGGCCGGTATCCTGTACCGAGGTATACAGTCCGGCATGAATAATTTTCAGCATACGCCCCCCTTCTGAGGCATAAAGCGAACATTATCGCCGGGCCGCAGCAGAGTAGGAGGCATGGTTTGTGGGTTGAATAACGTTAACGATGTATGACCGATCAACTGCCATCCGCCCGGTGTCGCCAACGGATAAATGCCCGTTTGCGCGCCACCGATCCCTACCGAGCCCGCAGCGACCCGCAAACGCGGCTCCGCTCGTCGTGGCATATGCAGCCGTTCATCCAGCCCGCCCAGATAGGCAAAGCCCGGTTGAAAGCCCAGGAAATACACGACATAACTGGCGGCGGCATGAGCTTCCACCACCTGACGTTCGGTCAGATTGCAATGGTGAGCGACAACGTCCAGATCCGGCCCGGCGTCGCCGCCATAAACGACCGGGATCTCAATATCACGAGGATCAAACACCAACGATTCGCTGTCTTCCCACCAGCGTTGCAGGCGTTCAATGGCATCAAGCGCAACCTGCTGCGGATGCTCCAGCAGCACGGTCAGATTATTCATGCCGGGAATCGCTTCCTGCACTTCAGCATGGTGATTCAAGCGCTCGGCGAGACCCCAGATACGTTGCTGACTTTGCAACGTCATCGGCGGTTCCAGTTCCAGAACGACCGTTTTCTCACCCAGCAGGTAACAACGTACTCTTTGCAATCTTTTCTCCTGAATGACGCTATCATCGCCTCTTCCTGTTATTTGATAGGAAGCAATAAAGATACCAACATGACTTTCCATGCCGTTTTTTGTTTTATCGCCTTCCTATCTCCTTAAATAGCATGGCATTTAATGCTTAAGCCGGATTAGGAATATCAATAAATGTCACGTCAAAATTATGCTGCTCAGCCAGCCATTCCCCCAAAGCCCTGACACCGCCCCGCTCAGTGGCGTGATGCCCGGCCGCAAAAAAATGCAGCCCCATTTCGCGGGCGATATGAATCGTCTGCTCGGATACTTCGCCGGTAATAAACGCATCGACACCGAATCTGGCCGCCGGTTCAATAAAGCCCTGACCACCACCGGTACACCACGCAACACGTTGTATCTGTTGCGGTGCATTATCCCCACAATGCAGCACTGAACGCCCCAAACGGTTTTCCAGACGGCGGCAAAACGCATCACTATTCATTGGCTGCGCGAGTTCACCATGAGGCACCAGCGGTTCAATCATACCCAGCACCTTGATCTCCAGCAGTTCCGCCAGTTGGGCGTTATTACCCAGTTGCGGATGTGCATCCAACGGTAAATGGTAGCCATACAGGTTGATATCGTTGGCCAGCAGCGTCTTCAGACGATGACGCTTCATACCACAGACAACCGGGGATTCGTTTTTCCAGAAATAACCATGGTGAACCAGAATGGCATCCGCCTCATGTTCAACCGCCGCATCCAGTAACGCTTGCGACGCCGTCACGCCGGTAACAATACGCTGAACGTCATCGCGCCCTTCCACCTGCAAACCATTCGGCGCATAGTCCTGAAACGTCTCGACGTTCAGTAACTGGTTCATCAGTGTTTCCAAATCACGATTATGCATACTTGTTCTTCTCTTTCTGTTCATTATTTACCGCACTCGCACTTTTGGCAGTTTCAAAAGCTGCCAGTGTCTGCTGCCTTGCATCTTTATGGTCGACGATTGGTCTGGGGTAATTCAAGGCACGGCCCTGTTTCTGCGCCCACTGATGAGGCTGATGAATCGCGTTATCCGGCACATCCGCTAACTCTGGTAAAAATCGGCGGATAAACTTACCCTGTGGATCAAAACGCTCGCCCTGCGTAGTCGGGTTGAAAATCCTGAAATATGGCGCAGCATCGGTTCCTGTCGACGCAGCCCATTGCCAACCACCGTTGTTAGCCGCTAAATCACCGTCCAGCAGTTGCTGCATAAAATAGCGCTCACCCTCACGCCAATCGATAAGTAAATCTTTTACTAAAAAACTGGCACAAATCATACGTAAACGATTATGCATCCACCCGGTTTGATTCAGTTGCCGCATGGCGGCATCAACGATCGGATAGCCGGTTTTTCCCTGTTGCCATGCTGACAAATCTTCCGGCGAGTGACGCCACTGGACACCTTGCGTCCAGCCGCTAAACGGTCTGTGCTTACATAATTCCGGCCAGGCAACCAGTAAGTGGCGGTAAAATTCACGCCAAATCAGCTCATTAAGCCAGATGAACGCCCCACCTTCCCGCTGTTCCAGTAGCTCAGGACATTCGGCGCGCAGGCGATTAAAACACTGACGTGGCGAGACGACGCCCAGCGCTAAATAAGGAGAGAGTTTGCTGGTGCCAGATAACGCCGGTAAATCACGCTGTTGGTGGTAACCCTGCACCTGCTCGCGGCAAAAACGCCTAAGCCGCTGTAGGGCGGCCTGTTCGCCTATCGGAAAATCACTGTCAATATCCTGCCGCGAGTAGCTGAATGGGGTTAAAGTCTGGGCGATATCGATTGCATCACGGTTTCGTAGTGTCGGGGCGGGAACAGAACGGGTGTCCACTTCCAGCAGGCGTTTAATAAACGCCTGGCGAAAGGGGGTAAAAACCTTAAACATGTCACCGTTTCCTGTCAGTACACTCCCCGGAGGCAACAGCAAACTGTCATCAAACACGTAACACACCACTTGCTCCGCTAACAACCGCTCTACCTGTCGGTCACGCCGGCACTCGTTAATTTCATATTGCCGGTTATAGAACAGATGCGATACCTGTTGCCGTTGGCAGAATTCCATCAGCCAGTTCACCGACTCCGCAAAATCGGAACATTCGTGGTAATAAAGCACAATCCCTTTTTCAGCCAGCGCCTGTTGCACCGCCTTGAGATTTTCCAGCAAAAATGCCGCCTGACGTGGAGACATATTATGGTGCAGCCACTGTTGCGGGGTCGCAATAAATACCGCCAGTACCCGCGCTTGCGGATCATTACATGCAGCCGAAAGCGCCAGATTATCGGTAATGCGTAGATCGTTTCGCAGCCAGACCAGGTGGGTGTTCATGAATCTTTCTCAATCTGCCTGTTAGTGACCATAGCGTAACCTTAGCGCTTCCGGATAGGGCTCGAAATAACGCTGTTGCGCCAGATAAGCATCAGGGTATTCCGCCATGTATTGTTTGAGTAATGTGATAGGCGCTAACAAGGGCCGTAACCCCTGGCGATAACGGTCAATCAGTTGAGTCAGTTCCTGCCGTTGTTGTGCGCTGAGCTGACCACGGAAATAACCCTGAACATGCATCAACACATTGGTATGATTGCGCCGCGTCGCCGGGCGAGACAACAGCTTCATCAGCCGCAGACGGTACTCCACCATAAACGCTTCCAGCGATTCCCACTTATCAATGTCCGCCACAAAACGTCCCAATTCACGATATTGTGGTTGCGAATGTGCCAGCAGCAACAACTTATAGCGACTGTGAAAACCGATCAACGCACCGCGGCTAAGCCCTTGCTGCCAGAGTTGATGCAATTCATACAGCGTATAAACTCGTTCAATAAAATTTTCACACAATGCAGGATCGTGTAAGCGCCCATCTTCCTCAACCGGCAGCCACGGCATCTGATGCCGCAGTTCCTGAGTAAACAAGCCTACCCCACTTTTTCGCGCATTCTTCTGTGATTCGTCATAGACTTTTACCCGTTCCATACCACAGCCGAGCGATTTAGCACAGACGATATAGCCGCACAAATGCTGAAAATAGCTGACTTTTTCAGCGGAAAACGCACGCATTTTCTCTGCCACATCCAGCGAAGAACCATTACCGGCGAGCAGCCTTAAATTATTTTCGCCCTCTTTAACCAATCTCAACGCAGGACGAGGCACCGGTAACCCTACCGCAATCTCGGGACAAACAGGCTCAAAACGAAAATACGGCGCCAACTGTTCAACAGCAAAGGCCAGACGCTTATGTCCTCCGTCAAACCTCACTGGATTACCCAGCAGGCAGGCACTGACGCCCACCGGGATATGTTCAAACGTCATGATCCGCCCTTACAGAAAGTGTCTCTCTCTGTTCAGCATAGCGGATTTTCCTCTTTTTCTGTGTAGACGAAGACGAGAATAAGGTAATAAATCATGATATTGATGGCTATTACCGGAAAAAAACGCCAGACCATGATAATTCCCTTCGCGGGGCCCCAACACCGTGACCATGCCTGGTTCCAGGCTTAAACAGGCGGTATCACGAAACAGCCGACGTTTATCCACCCGTCATCAAAGGATCTTATTCGCTGCTTATAATCGCCATTCCGATATAGAGTCCCAAAGAGGATACCCCATGTTTTTTCCCCTGCTTTATAGTCAGGATGCTTTGCCATGCCATTTCACAAGGTATCGACAAGGCGACCGTATAAACCATCGATATCAGGGTAGATGCCGTCCACTGTTATTCAACAGGAGGCGATGATGGCTTCTCCCGAATTATCCGCCCCTGCCGCTATTGCCGTTGACGGATTGTCACACGCCTTTGCTGGACGGACAGTACTAGACTCAATCTGTTTGAATGTCCCCAAAGGGACGATTCTGGCTTTACTGGGGCCTTCCGGTTGCGGCAAAAGCACGCTACTAAAGTTGCTGGCCGGTTTGTTACAACCGGATGCAGGCACCATTCACTTCGGCAATCGGCTGGTCGCCAGCCGCCAGCAATTCCTTCCACCTGAACAACGCAATCTCGGCATGGTGTTCCAGGATTATGCGCTTTGGCCACATATGACTGTTGCGCAAAATGTCGGATTTCCCTTGCTGATGCGCAATGTTCCGCGTGATGCGCGTCGCCAACAGGTGGAGATAACGCTGGCGCGCGTGGGCCTCAGCGATTTCGCCGATCGCAAGCCCGCTGATTTGTCCGGCGGTCAACAGCAGCGCGTCGCACTGGCTCGCGCCATCATCGCAGAACCCCACATCCTGCTGTTCGACGAACCCTTATCCAATCTCGATCGAGATCTTCGTGAATCGCTTTGTCAGGAGATGGCTTCACTTTTACGTCATCTCGGCACCACGGCCGTGTACGTCACGCACGATCGAAGCGAGGCTAATACGCTGGCGCACCGTGTGGCACATCTGTCGCAAGGCCAAATTACCGATATCACCACTCTTTAATCCAGGGGAATAAACGCAATGAAAAACACACTGTTCAATATGACTCAACGAGGCGTAATTATGGGTATTGCTCTCTCATTAGCAGCGGTGACGGGCAGCGCGCAGGCACTGACACTTTACACCGCCGGGCCGGGAGCGCTGGCGAAAAAACTGGCGGCAGGCTATGAAAAACAGACTGGCGTGAAAGTCGATGTTTTTCAGGCCACCACCGGTAAAGTGATGGCCAGGCTGGAAGCCGAACAGGCGAATCCGCGCGCGGACGTACTGATTTCCGCCTCCTGGGATACGGCGACGGATTTGCAGCAGCGAGGTTGGCTGCTGGAATTTGACAGCCCCAATGCCGCCACGGTGCCTGCGCAATTCAAATCACCGTTCTATGTGGCACAGGGTATTTCCGCACTGGGTATTGTCTGGAACAGCAAAAGCGGTACGCCAGAGCCTAAAGACTGGAATGACCTGACCAAGGCTGAATTTAAAGATAAGGTGACCACCCCCGATCCCGCTCTCTCAGGCGCGTCGCTCGATCTGCTTATTGGCTTG
The DNA here is from genome assembly GCF_003115815.1 of Brenneria roseae subsp. americana. NCBI lineage: Bacteria > Pseudomonadati > Pseudomonadota > Gammaproteobacteria > Enterobacterales > Pectobacteriaceae > Brenneria > Brenneria roseae. The sequence continues at coordinate 310,309 of NZ_QDKJ01000004.1, forward strand.
CAAAATGCCGAAAAAGAGCAGGCCTGGGCGATGTTTGATCGTTTAAAAGCCAACGGCATGATTATCGCCGGCCCTAATGCGCAAGCATTAACCCCGGTATTACAGGGCGCCAAGGCGGCTGTTTTCGGGGCGGTTGACTATGTTTCATATGGCAGCATGGAAACGGGTGAATCGATAAAAGTCATCTTCCCTTCCAGCGGCACCGTGATCGCACCACGGCCAATGATGATCTTGAAGAGCAGCAAGAATCAGCAACAGGCAAAAGATTTCATCAACTATATGTTGTCACCTGAAGGCCAGGAAGCGGTAGCCGAAGCGTGGTTAATGCCGGCTCGTCAGGATATTGACGCAAAACGGCCTTTGTTCAAAAACCTGAAATTACTGCCTGAAGGGGATAGCGCTTCTACCTCCCGCGCCGCGGTTCTGGATCGCTTTGCAACCTTATTTGGTCAGCGCTAAGGATTCCGTCATTACAAGACAATGCCTTACTGGTGATGACCGGTAAGGCAGGAGTATCAGATGAACAAGTTTGCTCTACTACCACTGTTCACGGTGGCGGTACTTTTTATTCTGGTCGGCATCCCCGTATTGTTCGTTGTGCTACAGGCCATTTTCCCACATTTAGGGGCCGGTTCGTTTTCAACCCCTTTTGCCACTTTTGCCGAAGTCTTTGCGCAAGCACGTCTGTTCTCTCTTCTGAAGAATACGCTGCTGCTTGGCTCCGGCGTCGCCCTGTGCTGCGCATTAATCGCCATTCCTCTCGGCGCCTTACGCGGATTATTTGCGCTGCCGATGGCCCGGTTTTGGGATCTGCTGTTTTTAGTGCCTTTCCTGATCCCGCCTTATATCGCCGGACTATCATGGATGTTGGCCTTACAGCCCCGGGGCTACGTTGAGCAATTATTGCCGATACAACCGGGCGATGCGCTGTTTTCATTACCGGGAATGATCGGCGTGATGACGCTGAATATTTTTCCCGTGGTCTATTTTGCGGTTTCCCGCAGTATGGCCGCCAGCGGCAACCGCCTTGCTGATGTGGCTCGCGTTCACGGGGCCAGCGGCTGGCAGGCATTTGTACGGATCACGCTGCCGTTGTCCTTACCTGCCACCGCGGCCAGCCTGCTGCTGGCCTTTACGCTGGCAATTGAAGAATACGGCATACCGGCTGCGTTAGGCTCCCGTGCGGGTATTCAGGTGCTGACCACCAATATTGAGCAGCGTTTAGCTGACTGGCCGATCGATCTATCCGGTTCAGCCGTACTGTCTTTGCTATTGGTTGCCATTGCGCTCTGCGCATTTACCCTACAGCGTGCCATGGTTTCGGGCCGCAATGTTGAAACGACCACGGGGAAACCAGCAGCGATCGTCACTCGCCCTCTGGGCATCTGGCGCTGGCCGGTATTAGTACTGTTTAGCTGCGTAGGGCTATTAGCCGCCGGCATTCCGATCGCCGCCATGCTCGTTACTGCGTTTTCGGCCAAGATCTCCAGCAGCATCTCCTGGCAAAATTTAACCTGGCAGCACTTCGCCATGCTGATTGATACGCAAAACGAAGCCTTGCCTGCGCTAACGACCAGCCTGGCTCTGGCGCTGGGGAGTGCATTATTGACGGGAGTAATCGGTTTTTTGTCGTCATGGCTGGTGGTGGCAAAACGCATCCGTGGCGCAGCGTTGCTCGACGGCTTGTCGATGTTGCCAGCCGCATTGCCGGGGATCGTGGTTGGCGTCGGATTGATCCTGGCCTGGAATCAAAACTTTTGGCCGGTGACACCCTATAATACCTGGGCAATTTTGCTGCTGGCCTATAGTTGCCTGCTGTTGCCTTATCCTGTCCGTTACAGTCACGCGGCATTGGCGCAGATTGGCAGTAATCTGGAATCAGCCGCCCGCGTTCATGGCGCCAGTGCAATGGCGGCATTGCGGCTGATCGTCCTTCCGTTGGTTTTTCCTAGTTTACTGGCGGCGATGATGTTGGTATTTGCCGTTGCGACACGCGAACTGGTCACTTCGCTTTTATTATCGCCTGCGGGAGTACAAACCGTTTCTATTTTTGTCTGGAGGCAATTTGAACAGGGTTCGGTAGGCGACGGCATGGCGATGGCCAGCGTTGCGGTTATCATCAGCCTGTCGGTGATGTTACTGGCACTGAGGTTTCATACGGGAAAAACAAAATAAGCGTCACATCCTATATAGCGACAGGCTTCAGCGATAGTCAGCATATCGCGCTAACCGCAACGCGTTTGTTGCCCTTAGTAAAAATCACATGCCGCCGCTTCAGACTGTTCCATCCATACAGGTTTATCGCTGGTTTTCAGCCACACACGGTGTAGATAGCTGTAAAAACGCGCGCGATCATGACGGAATAACATGACAGGCAAAGCCACTATGCCGACGAAGACGACAGCAATACGACGCAGGAGAATGCGGTGTAAAGGATAAGCAGTATAGAGTGACATAACGATCCTCCCTCGGGGATGCGTGAGCGGCTTCACTCACATTAACGATAAAATTAAAACTGAGATATTGATTAAAATTTTATCGTCTTTAGTGAAAATTTACTACTCATCCGACCAGAAAAAGATGAAATAATCGCCAGTTTTTTCGCAATCACGTCATTAAGTTACAAAATGGTTAAAAACAAACATACCATTAGTTAAACTATGGTTTTAAATCATAAGATCCACGTAACAATAAATTGGGCGTTCAGTGAACGGCTTTGTATGTGATGAAAATTGACGGCGAAAATTATCGCCCGTCTCATCTGGCGGCACGCCAGGACATCGCCATCAGTTAGCGTTTTATGCCATCAACGCTTCACGATTTTACTCCGCTACTCTGGCGATCGGCCGCCACTGGGCGTAACATTTCCGTTTTGTGCTTCACAACGTTTCTTGTCTATTTTCAGGGATATGAGCTCATGAGCAGTTGGTTAATCTATGCGTTGCTTTCTGCGCTGTGCGCCGCACTGGTCGCGCTGTTTGGGAAAATTGGTCTGCAAAACCTTGACGCCAATACCGCCACGGCAATCCGTTCCGTCGTCATGGCGCTCTTCCTGGTTGGCGTCGTGGTCGCACAGGGAAAGATCGCGATAGTCAGCGACATTCTTGCCAATAAAAAAGCGCTGTTGTTTATCCTGCTGGGCGGCGTGGCAGGCGCGATGTCGTGGTTATTCTATTTTGTTGCCTTGAAAAACGGCAATGTCGCTCAGGTTGCCCCTATCGATAAACTTAGCGTGGTGTTTGCTGTGGTACTGGCGGTACTGCTACTCGGGGAACAGATTTCGATGGTGGCCGGAGTCGGTGTGGCCCTGATCTCGGTAGGTGCGTTAATGGTGGCGCTGGGATAAAAACGCCGGGAGCGTTTTTCAACGTTGCCGAGCGGGGCGGCAGGCGTCCTGCCCGCCATAAAAAAGGCGCTGCAAGCAGCGCCTGAGGTGATTTATTTAGCATTCGCCAGCACAGCGCTGACAATTTCTACCGCTTCTTTCTCGATACGCGCCCGATGCTCTGCACCGAGGAAACTCTCACAGTAGATTTTGTAGGCTTCTTCCGTACCGGAAGGGCGTGCGGCAAACCAGCCGTTATCGGTTATCACTTTCAAACCGCCGATAGAAGCGCCATTGCCCGGCGCTGCCGTCAGGCGAGCGGTAATCGCGTCTCCCGCCAGCGTATTCGCCGAAACCTGTTCAGGCGATAACCGGGACAACGCCGCTTTCTGGGCATGAGTCGCCGGCGCCTGAATACGGTTATAGCTCGGCGCCCCAAAGCGCTGCGCCAGATCGTCGTAATGCTGCTGCGGATTTTTCCCCGTCACAGCGGTAATTTCCGCCGCTAACAGACACATGATGATCCCGTCTTTATCGGTTGACCACGGCGTACCATCAAAACGCAGGAACGACGCTCCCGCACTTTCTTCACCACCGAAGCCAAAGCTGCCGTCAAACAGACCATCAACAAACCATTTGAAACCAACCGGCACTTCCACCAGCTTACGGCCCAGATCGGCGACCACCCGATCGATCATGGCGCTGGAAACCAGCGTTTTACCGACAGCCACGGATTCGCCCCACAGCGGACGATGCTGGAACAGATAGTTGATAGATACTGCCAGGTAGTGATTCGGGTTCATCAGCCCGGCAGGCGTTACGATACCATGACGGTCATAGTCAGGATCGTTGGCAAACGCCAGGTCAAACTTATCGCGCAGCGCCAGCAGTCCGGCCATCGCCGATACCGATGAGCAATCCATGCGGATGACACCGTCGTGATCCAGCGTCATAAAACGGAACGTCTGATCAATCTCATCGTTTACCAGCGTCAAATCCAGCTTATATTGCTCGGCAATACGCTGCCAGTAAGCGATACCGGAACCGCCCAGCGGATCAACGCCCAGCTTCAATCCGGCACGTTGAATGGCGGCCATGTCCACCACGCTGGTTAACCCTTCCACATACGGTTGAACTAAATCCTGTTCATGCAGATAGCCACTTTTCCACGCTTGATCCAGCGTAATGCGTTTCACATCCCGCAGTTCATCAGCCAGCAGGGCATTGGCACGCGTTTCAATCACGCTGGTAAGATTGGTATCCGCGGGTCCGCCGTTCGGCGGGTTGTATTTAATGCCGCCATCTTCCGGCGGGTTGTGAGACGGGGTAATCACGATGCCATCAGCCAGCGCACCGCCTTGACGGTTGTGCACCAGAATAGCGTTGGAAACCGCAGGCGTTGGCGTAAAGCCGTTGTCCTGCTGAACAACCACATCCACACCGTTGGCCGCCAGCACTTCCAGTACCGAAATGAAAGCGGGTTCAGACAAAGCATGCGTATCTTTACCAACATAGCACGGGCCGCTAATACCCTGTTTTTTACGCTCTTCCGCAATCGCCTGCGCAATCGCCAGAATATGCATTTCATTAAAACTGTGACGCCCTGCACTACCACGGTGGCCGGAAGTACCAAACTTCACCGCATGCGCGGCATTCCCAACCTCCGGACGCAAAACATAATATTGTGACGTCAGTTGCGCCACATTAATTAAATCGCTCTGCTGGGTGGGTTTCCCTGCTCTTGGGTGATTAGCCATCGGCATTTCTCCCTGACGCTGTTGTCAAATAAAGAGTTAAATAGTTCCGCAAACTTTCTCTGTCAGTTCAGCAGGGAACTGCATCATCAGCATGATGTGTTCAACCATGCTGCGTTTACGACCGGTATTCGTGTTGGTAATGACCCAGTATGGCGTACCCGGTATATGCTTGGGTTTCGTGTGTGTGCCATTCTGAAGTAAAGTTTGCTGATCGCCGGCAAAATACACGCGCGTGCGGCCATGAAGTGATTCCGTCGCCACGGCAAACTCCGGCGGAGACAAGGTATACAGCGTGGACAGTACCAGCATAAAGCGATTGATTGCTTTATTCTGTTCAGCGTATTCGTCCGATAACAGCAGCTCGCGCAGCGTGCGGATCCGATCGCGTGGCCCCGGCATCGACGCCGGTTGAGCCGTGACTGCCGATTCCTGTACTTGCGGTACGACAACCTGGCCAGCGGTAAATTTCAACATACGCCGTAAAATATCCGATGCGCTCTCACCAATATGCTGTGTGTGGCTGGCGATATAACGATAAAGCTCTTCGTCGACCTCAATAGTTTTCATCTTTATCCAGTACTGTTTTATTACCCAATAGATTTCAACGTACAGAAGTCGGCAACTGAACAAAGCCCCTGGAACTTAGCTAAAATCTGCCTGGAGCAGATTTGAACGCTGCTTGCTGCGCCCCGGGGAGCCCAGGTAATTCAGGAAGCCGACACGCCTGCATTTGAAAGATGACGGGTATATTACTTAAATCAATCGTCAAGGAGTATACAAGCGATCAAACATTCTCGAACAGCGCCATAGCACAGACAATGCAAAAAGTCGGATTATGCCCCAATGTCTCTGCTTCTGCTCAAGCGGCCGTCCCTGTTCCTTCAACGACAGCATAATGTCGTAAAGTCATGATACCCTAAGCGCCTGTCTCTCTGAATGAACTTCACCATGAAATTGAATTATCGTTGGAAAAATGCTCATCAGCCGCAGGGCAAGCGACCCGTTATCCTTATTCATGGCCTGTTTGGCAATCTGGATAATCTTGGGGTATTGGGTCGGGAGTTGCAAAACCAACACGATATCCTACAAGTTGATTTACGCAATCACGGCTTGTCACCACGCTCGTCACAGATGACATATCCAGCCATGGCGCAGGATATTCTGGCGTTAATGGATGACTTAAACATTGAACGAGCCATCGTCATCGGCCATTCAATGGGCGGGAAAGTTGCTATGTCGCTTACTGCGCTGATTCCGGATCGGCTGGAAAAACTGGTAGTGATTGATATTGCGCCGGTGGATTATCAGCTGCGCCGACACGATGTTATTTTTACCGCGCTCAGGGCCGTCACCGAAGCAGGCATTACATCGCGTTCGGACGCTGCCGGATTGATGCGTCAGTTCATTAAAGAAGAAGGCGTGATTCAGTTTCTGCTGAAATCATTCCAGCAAGGTGAATGGCGCTTTAACGTGCCGGTATTGTGGGAGCAGTACGAGAATATCGTCGGTTGGCAGGTTGTTCCCCCGTGGCAAGGGCCGATTTTGTTTATTCGCGGTGAAAACTCACCCTACCTGGATGATATCTATCGTGATGCCTTATTAAGCCAATTCCCGACAGCCCGCGCATATGTGATCAGCGGCGCCGGTCACTGGGTGCATTCTGAAAAACCGGACGCGGTTTTACGCGCCATTCATCGTTTCCTGGATGCCGGTTGACCAGACAGGCCGTCAACGACAGTTAACCGTTGTCGCCGCCAGTGCGGCTAAGGTATGATGGCGCTCGCAGTAGAGGGACGGCTGATTCAGCCACAGGCATTGTAACCACATCATCAAAATGCACGCGTTATATACCTCATAGATTTCATCATGCAGGCAAACCAGATCGCCGGTTTCATGAAAGATAAAGGACGTAGGATGTGCGCGTTTTGGTCCGAATACCTTGCAGTATCATTACCTATGGCAAAAGAACAAACGGATCGCACCACGCTGGATCTGTTCGCAGATGAACGTCGCCCGGGCCGCCCGAAGACCAATCCGCTTTCACGTGATGAACAGCTAAGAATCAATAAGCGTAACCAGCTGCGACGCGATAAAGTTCGCGGATTGCGGCGTATTGAATTAAAAATCAATAGTGAGGCAGTGGATATACTGAATAGTCTGGCGGAACAACGGAATATCAGCCGTAGCGAACTCATTGAGCAAATACTGTTGGCGCAGTTGGCCGACCAATCGTCCTGAAATATCGATTTATGAAATTTGTACAGTGTCATCCCTGACACTGAGGAAAACCAGACTCAGAATTTTTCCCAATTATCCTGGCTGGGTGGCAGCGCTTTTCTGACAGACGTAGCGGCTACCGCTTTTGGCGCCGGCGCTGAATTTGCCACTGCCCGCGACTGTGGATGTTGCTCAGACAGCTGGAATAAAGAAACCGTCTGGTTCAGCAGCGCCGCCTGTTCCTCAAGGGATTGCGCAGCGGTCGAGGCCTGTTCCACCAGCGCCGCATTCTGCTGAGTCACGCTGTCCATCTCCGCGATCGCCTGACCGACCTGCGCAATGCCTTTGCTTTGCTCTTCCGAAGCAGACGCAATTTCTCCCATGATGTCTGTTACATTCGTCACCGCCCGCACAATTTCATGCATGGTGTTACCGGCATCTTCAACCAGATTCGACCCGGTATCCACACAGCGTACCGATTCGGAAATCAGCCCTTCAATTTCCTTCGCGGCTTGTGCACTGCGCTGCGCAAGACTGCGGACTTCCCCTGCCACCACGGCAAAACCACGGCCCTGCTCACCGGCTCGTGCGGCTTCTACCGCGGCGTTAAGCGCAAGAATGTTCGTCTGGAAGGCAATGCCGTTAATCACGGTGGTAATCTCAGCAATCTTTCTCGAACTGCCAGAGATTTCCGACATGGTTTTCACCACATTTTCAACGATATCGCCACCTTTTTTCGCGGTTGTTGACGCTTGCAGCGCCAATTGGCTGGCATGGTTGGCATTTTCCGCATTCTGCTTCACTGTTGCCGTCAATTGCTCCATGCTGGCAGCGGTTTCTTCCAGCGCGGAAGCCTGCTGTTCCGTACGTGATGACAAATCGTTATTGCCAGCCGCAATCTCTGATGCGCCCTGATAAATAGAGTCTGTACTGTTGCGGATTGTGCTGACGGTATTCGCCAGACTGGTTTGCATTTCCCGCAATAGCGGAAACAATTTACCAACGCAGTTGTGGCCAAAATCGATAATCGGCTTGCCTAGCTGGCCGGAAGCAATGACGCTGAAATGGTCGCGCAGCTCGTTCAATGGACGAGTCAGACAGATCACCAGATAGCGGTCGGTCAGGAACAGCATCATCAAACCGACCACCAAACCGGTCAACAAGATATTCTGACCGATCGAGGTAATCTGTTCGAATCGAATCCCCGCCGCATCAAACTTGTCAGCGCTGGCTTTACTGAAAGCGGTCAGCGATGCGCCGAACTGCCGGCTCAGCGGCGGAACCACGTTTTTAGCCTGATCCTGATAATCATCCAACGCATTGGCGGCCGCCTTTTGGTATAGCGGATCAACGCCCTGTGTAATCAGATTACCCCAGTCACGGCTGACCGCTTGCACCAGCGCATCATCCAGACCGGCATGATCGATGGCATTAAACGCGATCAAATCAGATTTTAAAGTATTCAACGCGTTCAAAGCGGATGCCTGCTCTTTATCCGCTGAATCATTATCGCCATTGCGGCGATAATCAACCGCTCGCGCCAAACGCGTGACCATACGAAAATACTGATCGTTGCCTTGATTGACAAAGTTCGTGTTTTGCACCAGCAAACTGCTGGTCTTGGATGTCGCTGTCATCTCTTTAAAAGAGAACATGGTATAGATAGAGACACCGCCCCATAACACGCAAAAGGTGCCTAACACCCACAGCATCGCCGTTCTAATGGCGATATCTTTTAATAGTCTCATAGCTTGCTCCAAACCTAAGCATTAAAATAACAAGGATGGCTTTTTATCGTTAATCAACAGACAGTTTTCAGAAAAAACCATGTCATGAAATATGTTACATCTCCCCCAATGTTCAATTTCATTGTGTTGAAAACAAAAGGGACCACGCTGACTAATCGACAAAATTCAGAGAATATTTAGCGTTGGAGATACCTTTCTTCAATTTATTGTTCTATTCCGAGAACAATTTCATAAATTTTCAGATATATAAGAATATTAAGTATCGTAAATGCCGCTGAAGAAGGTTAGCGACACTAACCGCAGCATATGAAAAAATCCGGTCACAGACAGTACGACGATACAATGAGCGGCAACCATGGCGAAGCACAGCACAGATCACCGATGTCAGGTTGATTTTCAGGTGTCTGGCCATACCCCGAAAGATAATATTCCGATTGCCGATAAAATTTAAACTTTTCAATTTCATACGGCCATACTACATATAGCTTATCATCTTCGTCATGATGATATTTGTTTAAAAATCCAACACACATCTCATGATTTGCCGAAAATTGTCCGGCTAGTAACCTGATAACGTGACAAAATTAGCGTAAAAGACGAAAAGATAAAATCAAAATGGCATTTCATTATTCTTTAAGCAAAAAATATAACATTTTATTTTTTAGCACACCGATTTTAATATTTCATTCGCACGCTAACATTTCAATAGGATAAAGAATAAGTGGATATGAGAAATAACCGCCTGATATTTCCCATTCCCTCCTTCAACCAATTCCGCATGCCTGTGACAACCTTACCGCGCTGTGCGTCATCAACCATCCCCTCGTTTAAAGACGATGGCAGCATGATTGACATTGCCACTCGCATACCAGATTGCCTTGAATATGCGTGTGTTAACCAACGCCAAACCGAAGTGGATAAAACCTCACCCAATTTACGTATCCTTACCGATACGAGTTTCTCATGCAGGTTGTGTCTGTTATTATGAGCCGATAAGTGGGTGAGACATGGCACCATACCATTAAGAATCAAGAGGTTATTTAATTCATGGCACTGATAGGCATTTTCTTTGGCAGTGATACTGGCAATACTGAAAACATTGCCAAGACGATCCAACAGCAGCTGGGCACCGACGTTGCTGAAGTTCATGACATCGCCAAAAGCAGTAAAGAAGATCTCGAAGCTTTCGATATCCTGCTGTTGGGTATTCCGACCTGGTATTATGGTGAAGCCCAATGCGACTGGGATGACTTTTTCCCGACGCTGGAAGAGATCGATTTCACCGGCAAACTGGTTGCCCTGTTTGGCTGTGGCGATCAGGAAGATTATGCAGAATACTTCTGCGATGCCATGGGCACCATTCGTGACATCATCGAGCCACGCGGTGCGACCATTGTCGGGCACTGGCCGACAGAAGGTTATTACTTTGAAGCATCGAAAGGTCTGGCGGATGACAACCATTTCATCGGTCTGGCCATTGACGAAGATCGTCAACCTGAACTGACCAGCGAACGCGTAACGACCTGGGTTAAACAGATCAGCGAAGAGTTGAACCTGAAAGAGCTGGTTGGTTAATATTGTTTCTGGCCCTGATAGCACGATCAGGGTCAGATCAATAGGAAAAACCTTTCATAATAATTGACACATTTTTTTAACTTCCCGCCATAAACCTGTACAATAAACCCATCGGTTTTGTACGTGCATGAATGTTTCTTCATTTATCAACAACACATTGCGTCAATACCTATAATAGGTGTAGGGACAACATTGTTAACATTCCATGGTTTCCATTTTGCATGCACGGTTCTATAATTGGGACGCTATTACATTTTTTGAGCCGACCGATGTCATAGGCTAGATAGCCTCCATTGATATAAGTAAGCAACAGGACTAAATCCGCATGACTGACAATAACACCGCATTAAAGAAGGCCGGCCTGAAAGTCACTCTTCCAAGACTGAAAATTCTGGAAGTATTGCAGGACCCAGAGTGCCATCACGTCAGTGCGGAAGATTTATACAAAAAACTGATTGATATGGGCGAAGAAATTGGTCTGGCGACCGTTTATCGCGTACTTAATCAGTTTGATGATGCTGGTATTGTCACCCGCCATAATTTTGAAGGTGGTAAATCAGTTTTTGAATTGACTCAACAACATCATCATGACCATCTGATTTGCCTGGATTGTGGCAAAGTCATTGAATTCCGCGATGAATATATTGAAGCGCGTCAGCGCGAAATCGCAGAAAGACATGGTATCAAACTGACAAACCACAGTTTGTATCTGTATGGCCATTGCAGCGCAGGGGATTGCCGTGAAGACGAAACCCTGCACGATGCAAGAAGATAAATCGACCGCATAAAAAATCCGCCGGAGCGACTTTTAACGTCGCCTGCGACGGCCCGCAGGGTGACGGGCAGGATCGCCCGTCATAAAATAAAACCGCCTCGGCGGTTTTATTTTTATATTACCGGGTACTCTGTTCGGCATTAGCCGACCCAGGTATCCCGCAAGCCGGCAGTACGGTTAAACACCAGATGCTCTGCACTGGAGTAAACACGATCTGCGCAGAAATAACCTTCTCGTTCAAACTGATAGGCCTTCTCTGCTTCAGCCTGCGCCAGGCTGGCTTCGACAAATCCATAAGTAATCTTCAGTGAATCCGGGTTAATGGTGGACAGGAAATCCTCCGCCGCGGCCGGGTTCGCGACGCTGAACAAACGATCATACAGACGGAATTCTGCCGGCAACGCATGGGCTGCTGACACCCAATGAATCACCCCTTTCACTTTGCGGCCATCTGCCGGATCTTTACTTAACGTTTCAGGATCGTAGCTGCAATAAATAGCGGTGATCGTGCCCTGCTCGTCTTTCTCGATACGTTCGGCTCTGACCACGTAAGCATTACGCAGGCGAACTTCTTTACCCAGCACCAAACGTTTGTATTGCTTGTTGGCTTCTTCACGGAAGTCGGCGCGATCGATATAAATCTCACGGCTGAACGCGACCTGGCGAGTCCCCATCTCCGGCTTATTCGGATGATTTGGCATGGTAACCCACTCTTCATGGTCTGAAGGCAGGCTTTCAATAATCAGCTTCACCGGATCCAGAACCGCCATGGCACGCGGCGCATTTTCGTTCAGATCGTCGCGGATACAGGATTCCAACGCCGCCATTTCGACGTTATTATCCTGCTTGGTAATCCCGATGCGAACACAGAACTCACGGATAGACGCCGCACTATAACCGCGACGACGCAAACCAGAAATGGTTGGCATACGCGGATCGTCCCATCCCTCGACAACCTTTTCCTCGACCAGCAGATTCAACTTGCGCTTGGACATGATGGCATATTCAAGATTCAGGCGAGAAAACTCATACTGACGTGGATGGCAAGGAACCGTAATGTTGTCCAGTACCCAGTCATACAAACGACGATTATCCTGGAATTCCAACGTACACAGGGAGTGCGTCACGCCTTCCAGCGCATCGGAAATGCAGTGGGTAAAGTCATACATCGGGTAGATGCACCACTTGTTGCCGGTCTGATGATGCTCAGCGAACTTGATACGATAGAGAACCGGGTCGCGCATAACGATAAATGACGATGCCATATCAATCTTGGCACGCAGACAAGCGGTTCCTTCAGCAAAACCGCCGTTACGCATTTTTTCAAACAGAGCGAGGTTTTCCTGTACGGTACGATCGCGATAAGGGCTGTTTTTCCCTGGCGACGTCAGCGTACCGCGGTATTCCCGGATCTGTTCCGGCGTCAGTTCATCAACGTATGCCAGTCCTTTACTAATCAACTCAACCGCATACAGGTGCAACTGATCGAAATAGTCGGAAGAATAGCGAACCTCACCGCTCCATGAGAATCCCAGCCACTCTACGTCACGTTTGATCGACTCAACGTATTCAATATCTTCTTTTACCGGGTTGGTATCGTCAAAGCGCAGATTGCACTGCCCATTGTAATCGCGTGCAATGCCAAAATTCAGACAGATAGACTTCGCATGGCCAATATGCAGATAGCCGTTAGGCTCTGGCGGAAAACGCGTCTGGATATGATCATGCTTACCGGATGCCAAATCTTCATCAATAATCTGACGGATAAAGTTAGTTGGGCGGGCTTCAGCCTCACTCATGCTTGATTCCTCAAATGCTAAAACGACATATAACCGCTAATGATCCAACAAGCTACGTCGGGAAACAACCGTTAGTTTCATTTAATTATTAATGATGAAAAAAACGGGGTGAGATTGTGATCTCACCCCGTAAATTTATAGCAAACCATCACTGTGTGACGTTTATTGCTCTTTGCTGACGCTCTTCAGCGCAGAAGCAATGGATTCCGCCTGCGTCCCCACCACTATCTGAACGCTCTGCTTATTCAGGCGGATAACGCCCGCGGCACCGAGTCGTTTGGCCTGAGCTTCATCAACCAGACCGGAATCCACCACATTCAGACGCAAGCGCGTGATACAGGCGTCAATCCCAACCAGATTATCTTTACCACCAAGCGCCGCCAGATAACCACGAGCCAGTTGGTTGGAATCCTGGGCGGCGGATGTTGCAGGCGTCGTGTTGACGTTATATCCATCGGCTTCGCTGCCGCTGACGGACAGTTCACGCCCGGGCGTCAGCAGGTTGAAACGAGTGATGGTAAAGCGGAACACCAGATAGTAAACACCAAAGAACACCAGTCCCTGTGGTATCAACATATACCAATGCGTCGCCAATGGGTTACGCGACGACAGCATCATATCCACCAGACCGGCGCTGAACCCGAAACCGGCTATCCAATGCATACTGGCCGCAATGAACACGGAAATCCCGGTGAGCAACGCATGCAGGAAATACAGCACCGGCGCGACAAACATAAAGGAGAATTCGAGCGGTTCGGTGATCCCGGTGAAGAAGGAGGCAAATGCCGCCGCGATCATAATCCCGGCAACTTTGTTCTTATTCTCAGGACGCGCGCAGTGATAAATCGCCAATGCGGCACCAGGCAGACCAAACATCATAATGGGGAAGAAGCCTGCCTGATAACGTCCGGTGATCCCCACAACCGCTTTACCCGCATCGATGGACTGCTGCCCGGCAAGGAAATTCGGGATATCGTTAATCCCGGCGACATCAAACCAGAACACCGAATTCAGGGCATGATGCAAACCAACCGGAATCAACAAGCGGTTAAAGAACGCATAGATCCCTGCGCCAGCCGAGCCCAATTGCTGAATGTGTTCACCAAAGGCCACCAGCGCATTGTAAATGGCTGGCCACACATACATCAAAATGAATGCAACCAGAATCATCAGGAACGATGTCAGGATGGGAACCAGACGGCGTCCGCTGAAAAATGACAGCGCTTTCGGTAATTCAACCCGACTAAAACGGTTATACAGTTCCGCTGAAATAATACCGATCAGAATACCAATAAACTGGTTTTCAATTTTCCCGAAAGCCGCAGGCACCTGATCGACCGGGATCTTCTGAATCATGGAGACTGCCGCCGGCGAACAGAGCGTGGTCAATACCAGATAGCCGACAAAACCGGTAAGTGCGGCTGCACCGTCTTTATCTTTCGACATGCCATACGCAACGCCCACAGCGAACAGCACCGCCATATGCTCAATAATGGCCGCACCTGATTTGATAAACAGAGCCGCCAGCGCATTTTCACTCCCCCAGCCCACCGGATCTATCCAGTAGCCGACACCCATCAGGATAGCGGCGGCAGGCAGCGTCGCGACTGGTACCATCAACGCCCGCCCAACCTTTTGTAAATAGCCTAGAATACTCACCTTTTCCTCTCTTCCCCTAGGGGTAAACAAAACTGCCGGTTAGATTTGCTCACTGCCGGGTCAAACCATCGTGTATGGCTTTGGCATGGAGTGTAAGAAAAATATTTCGCTACGCAAATTAAACCCTAGCATTATGTGATAACAATCACTAAAAAATCGCATACAAAAAGTTTATACCTGAATAAAACGCCAACTTATTTCAAGACAAAAAAAAACAAGGTACACTGATACTCAGTTTTAATCCCGGCATTGAAACGCGCCAATGGCGCGATTTAGCCTAATACTTATTTTATTCCCTATCGTTCTCAAGGTGCGGTAAGGCGGCAATAAAACCCGTTCCAGGAAATCAGGATAGCCGGAGGAACGGGAAAACGCAGGAAGCCGCCATATCGGCCACTTGAAAAAAGATGACGGGATCACCCATTGAGTAAACCAGGAGAGCACTGATGAGACTCATTCCCTTAAATACCACAGCGGAAGTCGGCAAATGGGCCGCACGTTATATCGTCCAGAGAATCAACGACTTTAATCCCAGCGCCAGCCGACCTTTTATTCTCGGGCTCCCTACTGGCAGTTCACCGCTGGAAGCCTATAAGGCGCTGATTTCAATGCATCAAGCCGGTTTGGTGAGTTTCAAACACGTTGTAACTTTCAATATGGATGAGTATGTCGGCCTGCCCAGCGACCATCCTGAAAGTTACCGTACCTTCATGTACCAGAATTTTTTCAATCACATTGATATTGCGCAGGAAAATATTAACCTGTTGAATGGTAATGCAGAGAACATCGAAGAAGAGTGTCTCCGCTACGAAGAAAAAATCAAATCCTACGGCAAGATCCATCTGTTTATGGGCGGCGTGGGCAACGACGGACACATTGCCTTCAATGAGCCCGCATCGTCTTTAGCCTCCAGAACGCGCATAAAAACCCTGACCGAAGAAACGCGTATCGCCAACTCCCGTTTCTTTGGCGGTGAGGCGAGCCTGGTGCCCAAATATGCGCTGACCGTTGGTGTGGGTACGCTGCTGGATGCCGAAGAAGTGATGATTCTGGTTACCGGACGCAACAAGGCACAGGCCTTGCAGGCAGCGGTAGAAGGAAATGTAAACCACATGTGGACAATCAGCTGTCTACAGCTTCATGCTAAAGCAATCATGGTTTGCGATGAATCGTCCACCATGGAGCTGAAGGTAAAAACGGTTAAATACTTCCGTGAGCTAGAAGCGGAAAACATGAAAAATCTTTAATCTATATCCCCAATAGATTTCAGGTACAGGACAAAACGTTGTCGTTTTGAACAACGCAAGGCGTTAGCCCTTCACGGGCGAGATTCATGCATGCGCCTCGTAACGCGGCAACCGAAGGACGAATTTGTCCAGCCAACGCGCCTGCGACTTGGAAGATGGCGGGGTAATCTGGGAGTTGATGATGTTCGCTTTAACAAATGGCCGGATTTTTACCGGTCACCAGGTGCTTGATAATCATGCAGTCGTGATTTCTAATGGTTTGATAGAGCGTGTCTGCCACGTTGGCACGCTCCCCGTCGAGTTGAAAAAGCATGACCTTGGCGGCGCATTGATCGCTCCCGGATTTATCGATCTGCAACTCAACGGCTGCGGCGGCGTTCAGTTTAATGACTCGCTGGAATCCATTTCGGTCAAAACGCTGGAAATCATGCAGCAGGCCAATCAGCGATCGGGCTGCACCAACTTTTTACCCACGCTGATTACCTCCAGCGATGCGTTTATGAAGCATGCGGTGGACGTCATGCGCGCCTATCTGGCACAAAACCGTCATCAGGCTTTGGGTTTACACCTCGAAGGTCCCTGGTTGAATATTATTAAAAAAGGCACGCATAATCCCGCGTTTATCCGCCAACCGGAGAAAGAACTGGTCGATTTTCTGTGTCAAAACTCAGATGTCATCACGAAAATCACGCTGGCGCCTGAAAAAGTCGAATCATCGGTCATCCGTCAACTTATCGAAGCGGGTATTGTGGTTTCAGCAGGACATTCCAACGCCACCTGGGAGCAGGCCAAACAAGGTTTTGCCGCCGGTATCCGTTTTGCCACGCACCTGTTTAACGCCATGCCTTATTTGACCGGTCGCGAACCGGGTCTGGTCGGCGCCGTCTACGATGCGCCGGAAGTCTATTGCGGTATTATCGCCGATGGTTTACATGTTAACTGGGCAAATCTTCGTAACAGTAAACGAATCAAAGGTGACAAACTGGTGCTGGTCACCGATGCTACGGCGCCGGCAGGCGCGGATATTGACCAGTTCAGTTTTGCTGGTAAAACCATATACTACCGTGACGGGCTATGTGTGGATGATAACGGCACCCTGAGCGGCTCGGCCCTCACGATGATCGAAGCCGTACGCAACAGTGTAGAACAGGCCGGCATTCCGCTGGATGAAGCCATCCGCATGGCTACGCTCTACCCTGCTCGCGCCATCGGCGTGGACAGGCAGTTAGGCAGTATCGAGAGCGGTAAAGTTGCCAACCTGACGGTCTTCAACCGCGATTACCATATTCTTAATACCTTTGTTAACGGTGACGATGTGTTGGCGGCAACAAAGCACTGATTACAGCGAGTAACTTTTTCATGACCACAGGCGGACAAGCGCAGATAGGGAACGTTGATCTGGTTAAACAATTGAACAGCGCGGTCGTGTACCGTCTGATTGATCAGCATGGTCCCATCTCACGGATACAGATTGCAGAACAAAGCCAGCTTGCCCCCGCCAGCGTCACGAAAATTACTCGTCAGCTTCTGGAACGCGGGCTGATAAAAGAAGTAGACCAACAGGCATCCACTGGCGGCAGACGCGCCATCTCTATTGTCACTGAGACCCGGCCTTTTCATGCTATTGCCGTTCGGCTTGGCCGCCACGACGCCACCATTGCGCTGTATGACCTGCAGGGAAAGTCGCTGGAGGAAGAACATTATAAGCTGCCGGAAAAAACGCAGGAAACGCTGGAAAGCGCTTTATTCAAAGCGATCGACCACTTTATCGATAGCCACCAGCGCCGTATCCGCGAGCTGATCGCCATTTCCGTCGTGCTGCCTGGACTGGTTGATCCGAATGTGGGCGTTATCCGCTACATGCCGCATATCAACGTCAATAGCTGGCCGCTGGTCGAAAACCTGCAACGTCATTTCCACGTCACCAGTTTTGTCGGGCATGATATTCGCAGCCTGGCGCTGGCGGAACATTATTTCGGCGTCACACATGACTCATTGGACTCCATTCTGGTGCGCGTCCATCGTGGAACCGGAGCCGGTATTCTGGTCAACGGACAGATTTTTCTCGGCAATAACAGTAATGTCGGAGAGATCGGCCACATCCAGATTGACCCACTGGGAGAACGATGTCACTGCGGTAATTTTGGCTGTCTGGAAACGGTTGTCGCCAATGCCGCCATTGAGCAGCGGGTACAGCATTTATTGCAGCAGGGCTACCCAAGCAAAATCACTCCCGACAACTGCACCATTACAACCATCTGCAAAGCCGCTAACCGTGGTGACACCCTGGCCAGAGAAGTCATCGAACACGCCGGGCAATATCTAGGCAAAGCAGTTTCCATTGCCATTAACCTGTTTAATCCGCAAAAAGTGGTGATTGCCGGCGAAATCACGGAAGCCGAAAAAATCCTGTTGCCGGCAATACAGCGCTGCGTCAATGCTCAGGTATTGAAAGATTTCCGTATCAACCTGCCTATCGAAGTT
This sequence comes from Brenneria roseae subsp. americana, assembly GCF_003115815.1. Classification (NCBI taxonomy): domain Bacteria; kingdom Pseudomonadati; phylum Pseudomonadota; class Gammaproteobacteria; order Enterobacterales; family Pectobacteriaceae; genus Brenneria; species Brenneria roseae. Next base: position 328,895 of record NZ_QDKJ01000004.1, read on the forward strand.
TCCAGCCTGAACCATCTCTCAGCAATCGGCGCCTTTGCACTGGTAAAACGAGCCATGTTGAATGGCGTTTTGCTGCAACATCTGCTTGAAAATCACTGATTATCGCGTTTGTCACCTTATGCCGGATTATGTAATCCCTAAAAATCCGGCGATTCTATTGAATTAATTTACCGATCCATCACCAATTGATGATAATAATTATCGAAACAACATCAAGATGGCTTTTTTCATTAGATAATATTGAATTATGGTAGCGTTTTGATGCTAAATCATTGGTACTGACACAGCATCTGTAATCATAATGCAGAAACACGGAATGCCCTGCTCGCCCCGTGAATCGCATCTAGTTAATCTGAAACAAAGCTTCGCTTGGCAATACAAGTGAATTGAGGGAGTGATTTATGTGTTCTATTTTCGGTGTGCTCGATATTAAAACCGATCCTGTTGAATTGCGTAAAAAAGCGCTGGAATTATCACGTTTAATGCGTCACCGCGGACCCGACTGGTCCGGCGTTTATGCCAGCGACAAAGCGATCCTGGCTCATGAACGTCTGTCTATCGTCGATGTGAATACCGGCGCTCAACCGCTGTACAACGCTGCGCGCACCCACGTTTTGGCTGTTAACGGTGAAATCTATAACCATCAGGCGTTGCGTCAGCAATACGGTGACCGTTACGCGTTCCAGACTGGCTCCGACTGTGAAGTTATTCTGGCGTTGTATCAGGAAAAAGGACCTGAATTCCTGGATGATCTGCGTGGTATGTTTGCTTTCGCCCTTTATGACAGCGAAAAAGACGCTTACCTGATTGGCCGTGACCACCTGGGCATCATCCCGCTGTACATGGGCTATGACGAACACGGCAACTTCTATGTCGCCTCGGAAATGAAAGCGCTGGTTCCGGTATGCCGCACGATTAAGGAATTCCCGGCAGGCAGCTATCTGTGGAGTAAAGACGGAGAAATCCGTGAATACTATCGCCGTGACTGGTTCGATTACGAAAACGTAAAAGATAACGAAACCGACGCCGTCGCGCTGCGCGATGCGCTGGAAGAATCCGTGAAAAGCCATCTGATGTCTGACGTTCCTTACGGTGTGTTGCTGTCTGGCGGTTTGGACTCTTCCGTTATCTCCGCCATTACGAAAAAATACGCCGCGCGTCGCGTAGAAGACGATGAGCGTAGCGAAGCCTGGTGGCCGCAGTTGCACTCTTTCGCGGTGGGTCTGGAAGGTTCCCCGGACTTGAAGGCCGCTCAGGAAGTTGCCGAACATCTGGGCACCGTTCACCACGAAATCCACTTCACCGTACAAGAAGGTCTGGATGCCATTCGTGACGTGATCTATCACATCGAAACTTATGATGTGACCACAATCCGCGCCTCAACGCCGATGTACCTGATGTCCCGCAAGATCAAAGCCATGGGCATTAAAATGGTATTGTCGGGTGAAGGTGCGGATGAAGTGTTCGGCGGTTACCTGTATTTCCACAAAGCACCGAACGCCAAAGAGTTCCACGAAGAAACCGTGCGTAAATTGCTGGCGCTGCACCAATATGACTGTGCCCGCGCCAACAAGGCAATGTCTGCCTGGGGTGTGGAAGCGCGCGTACCGTTCCTGGATAAAAAATTCCTGGACGTGGCCATGCGTATCAACCCGCGTGACAAAATGTGCGGCAGCAACGGCAAAATGGAAAAACATATTGTACGCGAGTGCTTTGAGTCATACCTGCCGTCCAGCGTGGCATGGCGTCAAAAAGAGCAGTTCTCCGACGGAGTGGGTTACAGCTGGATTGATACACTGAAGGAAGTTGCCGCGCAGCAGATTACCGATCAGCAACTGGAAACCGCACACTTCCGTTTCCCGTACAACACGCCGAACTCCAAAGAAGGCTATCTGTACCGCGAGATCTTTGAAGAGCTGTTCCCGGTTCCAAGCGCCGCGGAATGTGTCCCTGGCGGCCCGTCAGTGGCATGCTCTTCTGCCAAAGCGATTGAGTGGGATGAGTCCTTCAAAAAGATGGATGATCCGTCAGGTCGCGCCGTTGGCGTACACCAGTCCGCCTACCAATAATCTGGTTTATTCGCTCTGTAAAACGGGTCATCAGTGACCCGTTTTTTCTATTTAATTTATCGGAAAAGCCAGCTTTTTGGCGCTTTTCTCACCATACTGTTCACAACCCAGACAAACGGTACAAGGTATGCGCTTTTCGGGAAAAAATTTGTTGACGCAATTAGGCCAACTACGCATAATGCGCCCCGCAACGCCGATGAAGGTGACGCGGAAAAGATGGCTACGTAGCTCAGCTGGTTAGAGCACAGCACTCATAATGCTGGGGTCACAGGTTCGATTCCCGTCGTAGCCACCATCTTTTTTGCGGGAGTGGCGAAATTGGTAGACGCACCAGATTTAGGTTCTGGCGCCGCAAGGTGTGCGAGTTCAAGTCTCGCCTCCCGCACCATTACTTTCACGGTTTGACATCGCTTTTTGAAGCTTGTTAGTGTTCTGTTATTGATGGGGTATCGCCAAGCGGTAAGGCACCGGTTTTTGATACCGGCATTCCCTGGTTCGAATCCAGGTACCCCAGCCATATTCAAAATACACGCTGATAATTCGCTGTCCTGTTGGGGTATCGCCAAGCGGTAAGGCACTGGTTTTTGATACCAGCATTCCCTGGTTCGAATCCAGGTACCCCAGCCATCTAATTGATGTTAAAGATTTTTATTGAAGTATAGTAAGAATAGCAGTAACATTTGGCTACGTAGCTCAGCTGGTTAGAGCACAGCACTCATAATGCTGGGGTCACCGGTTCGATTCCCGTCGTAGCCACCACATTTTTGGGGTATCGCCAAGCGGTAAGGCCCCGGATTCTGATTCCGGCATTCCCAGGTTCGAATCCTGGTACCCCAGCCAAATAGAGAAGCCCGCTAAGCGGGCTTTTTTATGTCTGAAGATCCTGTCACCATACGATTACGCCGCCATATCGGCGGCGTAGAGCAATGTCTTAAATAAGACTGTTTAAACAAGCGATGGGTTAAACGCCAATGGCGTACTTCAGGGCTTGTTGTTTTAATTTTCCCGCGCGCTGGGCGACCATCAGCGCCAGATTACGGGCCAGACTGAGCGGCGGTAGCGAGTTGCTGAACGCGTTGTAAAACAGATCCATACCACTTTGCATCAGCAGGTTATCAGGCTTGCGACGATGCTGGTAACGACGCAACACCCGTTCGGAATACCACGCTTCGCCGGCATCGCGGGCGCTGATCAACACGTCCAGCAATGTCTCCACATCCCGATAGCCCAGATTCACCCCCTGTCCCGCCAGAGGATTGATGGTATGCGCAGCATCGCCCAACAGCGCCAATCCCGGCTTAACATAGGTTTGCGCATGCCGGCGAACCAGCGGAAACGACCCCGCAGCCAGCGATTTGACCGCTCCCAGACGCTCAGGAAAAATCGCCGCAATCTCTTTGTCCAACTGCGCCAACGGCATCGTCTGAAGTTGTCGAATGCGCTTCGGACTGTCGTACCATACCAGCGATCCCCAGTGGTCAAACAGCGGCAGAAACGCACGTGGCCCGGCAGGCGTAAACTGCTGCCAGGTGACATCCTGTTGCGGATATGGCATTTCGACACTGATTAACATGCAGGATTGACGGTATTGCCAACCGCTGATGCCAATGCCGGCCCACTGACGTACCTGAGAATTTGCACCATCGGCCCCGATCACCAGTGACGTGGTCAGCGTTCGTCCGTCACCGAGTTGCAGGCTCCAGCCCTGTTCGGTTTGTTGCAAATGCTCAGGCGTTGCAGGGCAATAGCGCTGGCAGTGAGCCTCTTCCCCCAAACATTCCCAAAGCGCCAGCTGCAAGACCCGGTTTTCCACCATGAATCCCAACTCAGGTAAATGGATGTCCGCCGCATCAAACACCACGCGAGCATTTTCCCACTCCCAGGTTTCAAGGCGTCGATATGGCGCACTACGCATCCGCTCGACTCGTTGCCAGGCTCCGAGCGATTTCAGCAACGCAACAGAGGCATAGCCTACCGCTGAAACGCGGAGATCGGGGGGGCTCTCAATATCGAAAGATGCCGGCGCTTGCTGCTCGACAACCGCAACCTGAAAACCATTCCGGGCCAGCCCCAATGCAGCGGCGGCACCGACCATTCCGCCCCCGACAACGATCGCATCATAATGCATACTGGTTTTATCCCTCTCTGGCTATCGTCGTAAACACCGGTGAAAATAGATAACCACAGTGTACTGGATTTCGGATTAACTTTTCAGAAAAGCGGTTATTTTATAAAAGTGAATACGTTATAAAATCGACCGTTTTCAGACACTGGTCACAACGTCAGCGAACGATTACAATACCCGGCCCGAATCAAGGGAATCTTTCTTACCCGCACTGAGTAATGGCAAGTCGATGACAAAAAAACTGCATATTAAAACCTGGGGCTGTCAGATGAACGAGTATGATTCATCCAAGATGGCTGATTTACTGGGAAGTACGCACGGTTATGAATTAACCGAGGTCGCGGAAGAGGCCGATGTTCTGTTGCTCAACACCTGTTCAATCCGTGAAAAAGCGCAGGAAAAGGTCTTCCATCAACTTGGCCGCTGGAAGGCGCTGAAAGATATCAATCCCAATCTGATTATTGGCGTTGGTGGTTGCGTGGCTTCACAGGAAGGCGCGCATATCCGCGAACGCGCGCACTATGTTGATGTGATTTTCGGTCCGCAGACGCTACACCGACTGCCGGAAATGATTAACCATGTTCAGGGCACCCGTAGCCCGGTCGTGGATATCAGCTTCCCTGAAATCGAGAAATTTGACCGTCTGCCGGAGCCGAAAGCTGAAGGCCCGACGGCATTCGTTTCCATCATGGAAGGCTGCAATAAATACTGTACGTTCTGTGTCGTCCCTTATACGCGCGGCGAAGAAGTCAGCCGCCCCTGTGATGACGTCCTGTTTGAAATCGCACAGCTGGCGGAACAAGGTGTGCGTGAGGTTAACCTGCTTGGGCAAAACGTGAATGCCTACCGCGGTGCAACCTACAATGGTGATATCTGTTCCTTTGCCGAACTGCTGCGGCTGGTTGCGACCATTGACGGTATCGATCGCATTCGTTTCACCACCAGTCATCCGATAGAGTTTACCGACGACATTATCAGCGTGTATGAAGACACGCCCGAACTGGTGAGTTTCCTTCATTTACCAGTACAAAGCGGCTCCGACCGCGTATTGACGATGATGAAACGCCGCCATACCGCGCTCGAATACAAATCGATTATCCGTAAACTACATAATGCCCGCCCCGGCATTCAGATCAGCTCCGATTTTATCGTCGGTTTCCCCGGCGAGACGCAGGCTGATTTCGAGCAGACCATGAAGCTGATTGCCGATGTTAACTTTGATATGAGCTACAGCTTTATATACTCTGCTCGCCCGGGAACGCCTGCGGCGGACATGGTAGATGACGTACCGGAAGAAGAGAAAAAACAGCGTCTGTATATTTTGCAGGAGCGCATCAGCCAGCAGGCGATGCAATATAGCCGCCGTATGCAGGGCACCGTTCAGCGTATTCTGGTTGAAGGCACGTCGCGCAAAAGCGTGATGGAACTGTCAGGACGCACGGAAAACAACCGCGTCGTCAACTTCGAAGGAACGCCGGACATGATTGGTAAATTTGTCGATGTAGAAATCGTAGACGTTTACCCGAACTCACTGCGCGGTATCGTGGTGCGTACGGAGGATCAGATGGATTTACGCGTTCACGAATCGCCTTCCCAGGTTATCGCCCGTACCCGCAAAGAAAACGAAATTGGTGTCGGCATCTACCAGCCTTAATTTTCGTCGTCTTCCTGTCATCAACATCATGGGTGGCGCCGCCACCCATTTTTATCCCTGCATAAACACCACCTCCTATGGAGGTGGTCAGCAACAT